>JAGBLH010000111.1 GCA_017635515.1 Selenomonas sp. | reverse complement strand
TGATAGGCAGGCAGGGTATATTCAGCATATATGTCCATATCATCTTCACATTCTACCCTTATCTCAAGATTCTCTCCATTTTCTTCAGTTTCCCACAGACGCATGATAGCAAATATCAAAGTATGGCTTTCCTTATATAATTTGCAATATTCTTTCATATGCATCAAGCCTCCCATAATAAAGTCCTTTGCCTCAATATATCACTTATTACTATATCTGGCAACAAAAGACAGCATGGGTATCGCCTTGATTTACTACATAGCAAAGAGGGAGCAAGCCCACCATCGGGCCTGCTCCCCCTTTCTATTCTGCCAGTTGCATCAGCGCCAGTTTATCCGCTGCTGCATTGGCCTCTGCTTCTGCCTTCTCTGCTGCAGCTATGGCTGCATCGGCTTTCTCCCTCAGATGCTTGGCATGAGCCTGCTTTCTTTCCACATCTCTGGTGGCCCTTTCTATGGCCGCCTTTTTATCGCGATGGATAGCTTCCCTCTCAGACTCGGTGAGGCCCAGCTCCGGGTGTTTCTTCGCCTCAAGCTTCAGCTCATCTTCATGGGTAAGCGTCCCCTTGCTATGGGCGATGACCTCGTCCTGGTGGTCATCAGCATACTTGAGGATGGCGGCGTAGAACTTGCCCTCCACATCCTTGTCGGAAAGCTCCGCCAGCTTGATGGTGCCGCAATTCTTGTCACTGTTGATGACACCGAAGTTGCTGTCCAGGTCATCATGCTGGGTGATATTCACAGTCTTGCTATCCAGGTCAATATCCAGATACTCAGCAGCTCCCACCAAATTGCCGAAGCCGTTCAGGGAAAGGCCGTTCCAGCGGCGCTTGGAGCGCACATCCTCTATCTTCACATCATCGTAGGTGCGGACAGTGGGCACAATCAGGTGATTGAGTTCGATATTGCCCTGGGCATCCACGCGGTAGCACATCTGCTCCATATTGAAGTAGTAGTTCTGACGGGAGGTGGACTGCACCCAGTGGAAGGTCTTCTCAGGCAGGCTCACAGCCGCCTCCGCCTGGGTGGATAGTGGCATGGCCAGGAGGGCTGCCAGGCAAAGGCCAGCACCTGCTTTCTTCACTATGCCAAAAGTTTTCGACTGTATCTGGATCATGTTTTCAGCTCCTCTATGCAAAATACCTATGAAAATGTAGCATATCAGGCTGAAAACACCATGAAGCATCAGCCTTCTTCCAATAGTCCCAGAACATAGAAAGTGCCGTGGGACTTGGCAAACAGCTTGCCCTCCCGGCTCAGCATCTCGCACTCGCAGGCCATGGTGCGGCGGCCGTCGTGGAGCACCTTGGCCCGGGCGATGATGCGCTCCGTCAGGGGCACCGAGTGCATGAACTCGATGCCCAGCTGGATAGTGACCACCTTCTTGCCCAGTTCCAGGCAGGCCGCCCCCATGGCGGTGTCTGCCAGGGTCATGAGCACCCCGCCGTGGGCGATGTTGTACAGATTGGTGTGGTATTCCTCCACCACCAGCTCCAGATGGGCACTGCCGCTCTCCTCCATCACCACCTCCACGTTCATGTGGTCTGCAAAGGTGTTCTGATGGAAAAAGCGAATGATATTTTTTTGTAACTCGGTCAGGTTCTGCTCTTCTGACATGATTCAATCTCCTTATAGAAAAAGCCTTCCCCTGTGAGGAAGGCTAAGTATCATTCAACCTGAGTGCTGGCCTGGGCCTGTGCCTTGGCTCTGCGGTGGCGCAGGTACAGGACACCGATGACCACGGCGCAGATGCCTACGAAAATCAGGCTGGCCTGATGGCCTACTGCCAGCATGACCTCCCAGCTCTTGCCCAGCATCATGCCAGCAGCCAGAATCAAGGCTGTCCAGGGGAGACTCCCGGCGATGGTGTAGATGAAGAAGCGCTTGAAGTCCACATGGGCAAAGCCTGCGGGCAGGGAAATGAAGGTGCGTATCACGGGCAGCATGCGGCTGAAGAACACCGCCTTGAGACCGTACTTGTCAAACCAGTTCTGGGCGATATCCACATGGCTCTTCTTCACGAAGAAATACTTGCCATACTTGTCCACGAAGCTGCGTCCCCCCTTATGCCCCACGGCATAGGCAAAGACCGAGCCCACGATGCCGCCGACCATGCCAGCGGTCAGGGCACCCATAAAAGTCATATCCCCGGAAAAAATCAGGAATCCTGCAAAGCCCAGGATCAGCTCGCTGGGAATAGGGATGCAGGCGTTCTCAGCCGCCATCAGCACCGCCACTGCCACATAACCCCAGTCAGCAATGAACTGCAGGAACACCCCGGAAAAACTCTCCATAATTCGTCTATCGTCCTTTCTTTGACTCATCAATTAAGCTAAAGCAATTATACAGCATTATTCTTGTATTTTCCATGAAAAAGAAAAAATAAAAAGACGCCAGCCACCAAGGGCTGACGCCTCAATATTTGCTTACTCAGCGGTGAAGGGCAGCAGCGCAATGTTGCGTGCGCGCTTGATAGCCACGGTCACCTGACGCTGATGCTTGGCGCAGTTGCCGGAAATGCGGCGGGGCAGGATCTTGCCGCGCTCAGTCACGAAACGGCGGAGCTTTGCCACATCCTTATAGTCGATATGCTCGACCTTGTCCACGCAGAAAGAGCAAACTTTCCTGCGGGGCCTTCTGCCTCTGTCTCTTCTCATCGATTCTTTCCCTCCTTAAAACGGGATTTCCTCGTCAGAGATATTCGGGCCGAAATCATTTCCGCCCGGTGCCTGCTGTGCCGGTGCAGCCGGGGCGCCGAAGCCCTGGCCGTAGCTGCCACCCTGAGGTGCAGTGCCCTTGGGGTCAAGGAACTCCAGCTCGTCCAGCACCACATCGAAGGCGCTGCGCTTGGAACCGTCCTGAGCCTCATAGGTGCGGGTCTGAAGGCGACCCTCCACGCCTATGCGGCGGCCCTTGGCAAGGTTGTTGCCGATGATCTCCGCCAGCTTGTCCCATGCCATGCAGGGGATGAAGTCAGCGGTGGGCTGACCGTTCTGCTCCGCCTGTCTGCGGAAGCGGCGGTCTACTGCAAGAGTAAAGGTCGCAAACGCCTTGCCGGACTGAGTATAACGCAGTTCCGGGTCACGCGTCAGGCGACCGATAAGCACAACTTTGTTCATGGCAAATCCTCCCTGACTGGATTTAGGAAACCAACTAAGATTCCCTGACTATTACTCTTCGTCGGATTTGACGATCATGTGCTTGAGGAGCTCGTCCGTAATCTTCATCACGCGGTCGCACTCAGCCACGCAGGCAGGCTCGCACGCAACGTTGAACAGGCAGTAGAAGCCTTCAGCGCAATCCTTGATCTCATAGGCAAGACGCTTCTTGCCCCAGCGATCTTCATTTTCGATCGTACCGCCGTTTTTCTTGATGAGGTTCGAGAACTTCTCGATGACAGCATTGGTAGCTTCCTCTTCCATCGGCTTAACGATGAATATGATCTCGTACTTTCTCACGAAATCACCTCCCTCTCTGGTCATTGGCCACGGGTCTTTGCCCGGGGCAGAGGTTCAAATTAGTTTCACAAACTCAAACCTTGCTTAATTACGACTAGAAAATTATACCATCAATAACTCCCCCTTGCAAGTCCTCAAAATATAAAATTTCTCCAGGCAGGGAAAATCCCTGCCACCAAGAACAATATAATAAAGCAATTTTCTTTCAATAATCCATGAAGGAGGCGCAACAATTTGGACAAGCATCAATCTGAAGCCGAAGCAGTAAAAAAAGCAGAAGAAGCCTTTGACCGCAAGCGGCGCACTGTCGGGCTCTTCGGTGCCCCCATCCTGGCGTTGCTGGTCTTCATGACTCCTATCGCAGGTCTGACCCTCGAGGCTCATAAGCTTCTGGCCATCATGGTGCTGGTGGCCCTCTGGTGGATCACGGAGCCTGTGCCCATCCCCGTCACCTCGCTCATCGGGCCGACCCTTGCGGTCATCACCGGCGTGGTGCCTGTGGGCACGGCCTTTGCGGCCTTTGCCAACCCCATGATCTTCCTCTTCATGGGCGGCTTCATCCTGGCCAAAGCCATGATGACCCACGGGCTGGACAAGCGCTTTGCCTACTGGCTTCTTTCCCGTCAGTGGGTGGGCTCGAACCCAAAGCGGATTTTCCTGGCGGTGGGCCTGGCGGCTGCCCTCTGCTCCGGCTGGGTCAGCAACACCGCCACCGCTGCCATGATGTTCCCCATCTGCCTGGGACTTCTGACTTCCATCAAGGAAATGTTTGCCGCCAATGGCAGGGAGATTCACCTCCACGAGTACAAATACGCCACGGGCCTCATGCTGATGACGGCCTACTCCTGCTCCATCGGCGGTGTCCTGACCCCCATTGGCACCCCGCCAAACCTCATCATGCTGGGTTTCCTCGATACCATGTGCGACATCCACGTGTCCTTCTTCCAGTGGATGACCTGGGGCCTCATTGCCATGGTGGTTTACTTCGCCATCGCCTATGTGGTGCTGTCACACATGTTCCCGGCAGATGTGGAGCGCATCGAGGGGGCCGACACCTTCATCAAGACGAAGCTTTCCGAGCTGGGTGGCTGGACCCGTGCCCAAAAGAACACCCTCATTGCCTTTATCGTGGCAGTAACCCTCTGGGTGCTCCCCGGCTTCTTGTCCATAGCCTTCGGCAGCACCGCCCCCGTGCTGAAAATGTATAACCAGCTCTTCCCCGAAGCCATCGCAGCCATGGCCGGCGCCCTGCTGCTGTTCCTCATGCCGGTGAATTTCAAGGAGCGCCAGTTCACCCTCAAATGGTCTGAGGCCATGCAAGGCATCGAGTGGGGCACTTTGATCCTCTTTGGCGGCGGCCTGGCCATGGGCGGCATGATGTATAAAACAGGCCTTTCCCAGTGGGTGGGCAACCTCATCGTCAGCTCCATGGGGGGCGAACCTTCGGAAATAGCCATGGTAGCCATCTTCTCCGTCATGGGTCTGCTGCTCTCGGAGCTAACCAGCCATACGGCAGCTACCAATATGCTTGGCCCCCTGGCCATCACGGCGGCCCTCTCGGCAGGCATCAGCCCGGTGCCGGTGTCCGTGGGCATTGCTTTGTCCGCGTCCCTGGGCTTCATGCTGCCGGTGTCCACGCCGCCTAATGCCATTGTGTATGCCTCGGGATATGTTCCCATCACCAAGATGATCAAGACGGGCGTCTATATAGACTTCATCGGCATTGCCTGCGTGACCATACCGCTGGCAATCTACTTTGTCAAATGGATCGTAGGTTAAGCCTTCGGCTTGGCCACGGAGTTCGTCAGTTTGCCTCTAAGGAGATTTTGAGATATGCAGAATCAGACACTTACCGAAAGTTTAGCATCCTTTGACCCGGAAATATATGGGCTGCTGCAGCAGGAAGTGCAGCGGCAGCGGTATACTTTGTCGCTGCTGCCTACCTCTAACGCGGTTTCCCCCTTCAGTGCCTACCTCAAGGGCAGCATTTTCGGCAATGGCTACCTTGACCACCATGCTTTGACCTCCCACATGAAGTTGGAGGATATTGCGGCCTCCAGGGCGGAGAAGCTGTTCAAGGCCGACCATGCCATCGTGCGGCTGTCTGATATCGGCTCCGCTTCGCGGGTGGTGTTCCATGCGCTGGTGCAGGACGGTGATACGGTGCTTTCCTTCAACCGTCGCAAGGCGGAGCACTGCAGCGGCGGGTGGATGCACTTTGATTTCCTGAACTTCAGCATCAATCCCGAGACAGAAGTGATAGAGCTGGAGCGGGTAGCGCATATCGCCAAGTCCCGCCGTCCCAAGCTCATCATCTACTCCCCGGTGAACTATCCCCGACAGATGGATTTCGAGGAACTCCGAAACATCGCCGACGAAGTGGGGGCCTGCCTCTGGGTGGACATCGGCCAGAACGCCGGCGCCGTAGCCGCAGGCTGCGCCCCCTCTCCCGTGCCCTACGCCGATGTGGTGACTTTCCCCACCAGCGACTCCCTCCACGGCCCCCAGAGTGCCGTCATCCTCACCACCAAGGAACTGGCAGAGAAGATGGACCAGTCGCTCTTGGACACGGGCCATGCCATGGTGAAGAAGAACGTGCTGGCGGCTCTGGCCACCACCTTCCTGGAAGCCGGCACCGCCCCCTTCAGGGCCTGCTGCGAGCAGGTGCTCAAAAATGCCCAGGCCCTGCAGAAGGGCCTCCGTGATGCAGGCCTCAAGACCCTCTGCGGTGACACGGAAAGCCATCTGGTGCTGGCCCGCCTCCCCAAGGGCACCACGCCGGAAAAAGCCGTGGCCAATCTGGGCGAAGCAGGCTTTCTGGTCAAGGGCGATGAAATGCTCACCGCCGACGAAAGCCTCACCTTCCCCATCCTGCGACTTTCCACCCTGGACCCCACCACCAGAGCCCTCAAGGAGCCCTCCCTGCAGACCATCGGCCACATCATAGGCGACTTCCTGCTGTCAGCCCAGGACAAGGCCGCCACGGACAAGGCCAAGGCACAGATACGGGCCATCCTGATGGACAAGCCCTTATTCTCCGACGAATGGCTGCCCACCAATATCAGCCTGACACCGGGCTACGGGCAGAAAGACCTCAACATCAGCCAAGAGGTAGAGGCCGAGAATAAAGTCGCCCAGAGCGAGAGAATGTGGAGCTTCTGGGACAATTGAAGAAAATGAAGCAAAAAATCGCCATGGCTTGTCAGGCCATGGCGATTTTTTGCTTTGCCAAGAATTTCTTGGGTAAAAATAAAAGAAAAAGCACACCTCTGGTGTGCTGATAACTCATATGGTGGCGGCACAGAGACTTGAACTCCGGACACTGCGGGTATGAACCGCATGCTCTAGCCAGCTGAGCTATGCCGCCAATAAATGGTGGGCAGGGATGGATTCGAACCATCGTAGCCGTGAGGCGGCAGATTTACAGTCTGCTCCCTTTAACCACTCGGGCACCTACCCATTTGTCATCACAGTTAAACAAGCGACAACGACAGTAGTTATTATACATTCCTGTATATCGCTTGTCAACCACCTCTGGCATTTTTTCTAAAAAAATATCTCCTGCCCCGAAAAGCAGGAGATATAACTTCTCATTATTTCTTGCGCATCCACACGGGAATGTCGATGAAGGGTTCCACAGGCTCCTGGGGAGCTGCTGCAGGCTGCTGAACCTGAGGCTGGGCAGGAACTGCCTGGACTGGCTGCTGGGGCTGCCCGAAAAGATTAGGGGCTACAGGAGCAGCCATCTGAACCTTCTGGGCCGGCTGCGGGGCAGGAACACCTACCTCATCATTGTTGTCAAAGCCCGTGGCTACCACGGTGACCTTGACCGTGTCGCCCATGGTGTTGTCCACGGCAGCACCCCAGATGATGTTGGCCTGGCCGTTGACAGCTTCCTGAATGGTGGTAGAGGCTTCATTTACCTCGAACATGCTGAGGTTCTCCTCGGCACCGGTGACGTTGATGAGCACGCCGCGGGCACCGTCGATGGTGGTTTCAAGCAGCGGGGACGCGATGGCGTTCTTGGCTGCCTCCACAGCTGCGTTCTCACCAGTAGCCTCACCGATACCCATGAGAGCAGTGCCGGAGTTGCTCATGATGGAGCGCACATCTGCAAAGTCCAGATTGATCAGGCCTGCCTCGGAAATGAGGTCGGAAATGCCCTTGACGCCCTGGCGCAGGATATCATCTGCCTCCAGGAAAGCCTGGGTGATGGAAGTCTTCTTGTCCACCACCTGCAAGAGCCTGTCGTTGGGAATGGTGATGATGGTATCTACATGCTGCCTCAGATTGGCAATGCCGGACTCAGCGTTGCGCTTCCTCTTCATGCCCTCGAAGCTGAAGGGGCGGGTCA
>JAGBLH010000110.1 GCA_017635515.1 Selenomonas sp. | reverse complement strand
GCACCATCTGTCCGAAGGCAAGTTCTGCGTGCTGGTGGTGCTCCATCAGCATCAGACCGGCATCGCTCCTTCGGTGCTGGCTGAAAAGGTGGGGGTCACCAGAGCAACCATCAGCTCCATGCTCCAACGGCTGGAGCGGGATGGATTGGTGGCGGTGAAGGCGGACAAGGAGGATGCCCGCAGCAAGAAGGTAAGGCTCACCAAGAAGGGCAATGCCTTCATGCAGGAGGTGCTGCCCTCGCATTACCTGCGGGTCACCAAGCTGATGGAAAAACTCAGCGAGGAGGAGCAGCGGGAAGTCACCGCTCTCCTGCACAAACTGACAGCAGTTTGATAGGCAATCCCTTTTTGAGGGATTTTTATAGAAATATAGTTAGTTAACATACTAATTCTGGAGGATAAGAGCATGAACAGCAATGAAAAAGCCAAGCGGGTGGGGATAGTCTTTATCGCCCTGCTGATTATCGGGGGCCTTGCCCTCATGTATACGGGCAATGATGCCATTGTCCAGGGTGCCAGCAAGAAGGAAGGCATCCTCACCGCCGAGCAGGTGAAGATGTCTTTCGACTCCGTCAGCGGCCGCCTGATCAAAGAGGCGGTGAAGGAAGGAGATATGGTGAAGCAGGGGGACATCATCATGGAACTTGACTCCACCGATACGGATCTGGCCATCGAGAAGGTGAAGGCCCAGATTGCCCAGATGGAGGCACAGATCAATTCCACCTCTGGCACCATGGGCATCAATTTCAACAAGGCATCTACCAATGAGAACCAGAGTTTCCGTCAGATTGACCAGCAGCAGGCAGCCATTTCCTCTGCCAAGGCTACGCTGAAAAATGCGGAAATCAATTACAATCGCACGGCTGCCCTGGTGGAGGCCGGTGCTGTGGCCAAGGCCCAGCTGGATGATGCGGAGATGAACCTGCAGGTGTCCAGAGAAGCTGTGCATCAGCAGGAAGAAGCCCTGCAACGACTTTTGGGCGGTGCTGCTTACAATGGCAGCACTGACAGCCTGAACCTGCCCACCATTGCCAACGAGCGCGATGCCGCTTCCAACATGGCCAATGATGTGGAGGCTCTGCGCCAGCAGAAGGCCCAGCTGGAGGTGCAGCTGAAGGAGCTGATGGTGAAAAAGGAGCGCCTGACCCTCCGGGCGCCTGAAGATGGCAAGATACTCAAGGTGCTGGCCAAGGAAGGGGAGATGATTTCTCCCTCCACCCCGGTGGTCCTTTTGGAGAGCAACCGCAGCTATTATGACATCTATGTCAGCGAGGAACAGGCTGTGCACCTTGCCGAGGGTGACGAGCTGACGGGCCAGACCGTGGCCGGGGACAAGAAGGTGACAGGTACTGTGCGCCTGCTGACCAAGGCACCGGGCTTTGCCGACCTGAAGCAGTCCCGTGAAAAGGGCCAGGCCGACCTCACCGCTTTCCAGGTGCGCATTTACATCGACCCGCAGGATGGCATTATCCCGGGCATGACCATTGGGGTGAAAGACAGTGAATTCACTAAGAGATGAGATAAAGTTCCTGTTCTCCGGGCAGGGCATGCCCTATGAAAAGGTGTGCATCATGGTGGCCATGGTCATTTCCGTGGTGCTGTCGGTGCTGCTGTCCGGCAACTTCGGCAAGGATGTGGAAGTGGTGGTCATTGACCTGGATAATTCTGCCTATAGCCGGGATTTGACCAACAGGATTGATGCATCAGAGTACATGCAGGTCACGGCAGTGCTGAATACTCCCGTGGACCCCAAGGAACTCATGTACCGGGATCAGGCCTATGCGGTGGTGTATTTCCCCCAGGGACTGGAAAAGGACCGCTATACGGGGGTGGAGACGAATATCGGCGTGTTCTACGATACCACCAATCCGGCCACTACTTCCAATATCAAGGTGGCGCTGAATGAGATTGTCGGCATGGATAATGCCGTGGCCATGGGAGATACAGGCAGCACCAATGACACGCTGATGGGGAGCCTGAGCCTGGCAGACAGGATACTGTTCAACCCCCAGGAATCCACCAGCAATGCCACCACCATGAACTTCTTGTTCTTCTTTGGTGCTATGTTCTTCACCTTTGCCACCATCGGCATGATACCGCGCCTGCGCCTGACCGGGCAGCTGGATAAAACCCTCATGGAGGGTACGCCCTGGGATCTCATCCAGCGCTTGCTGCCCTATGCAGGCTGCCTGATTGTTTCCTGGGTGGTGGGCTTGGCGGTACTGCGCCTTTGGGGAGATTTGAATTTCTCCGGCCATCTGGTGACTTTCCTGTTTCTGGAAATCTTTGTAGTCATGGTAGTGGGCATGCTGAGCCTCCTGTTCGGCTGGACGGCGGCCAATCCGGGCATTGCCTCATCCCGCATGATTCTCTTCATCCCCGGGGGCTTCATCCTGGGCGGCCCCACAGGGCCGGTGACTTCCTTCCAGGATTGGGTGGTGACCCTCAGCCATGTCTTCCCCCTGACCTGGGAGTTCCATTTCACCCGGGATATCATTTCTAGGGGAGCGGGGCTTTTGGATATCACCCAGGAGATTGGTGCCTTCATGCTTTACATGGCCTGCGTGCTCCTGCTGTTTTGCTGGCGCTTCTACAGTGCCAAAAAAGCAGCTCAGAAGCGGCTGGAGAATGCAGACGAGCACCAGCATAAACTGGACAAGCTGGCGGCAGAGATTGGAAGCAAGTAAATATAGTAAATGTCATTATGAATGACAACATAGCCTTCCCCTCTGGGGAAGGTGTCAGTCCGAAGGAATGACGGATGAGGTGGGGCGTTACAAGGCATTACAACATAACTTGTTAGGTCGCACCTCATCCGCCCCTTCGGGGCACCTTCCCCAGAGGGGAAGGCTTTTGCACGTTATTGTCTTTTCGATAGGCAGGATTTTTTCCTTTTAGTGGATAATTATTACATAGGCGATTGAACTGACAGAAAGGGCGGGTCCATATGGCAGAGAACGTAACAGAAAAGAACGCAGAGGAATTGATTGAGGAAATCCAGAACCGTCCCAAGCAGGAGCGGAATATCGAGTGCAAGCGCATCCTGGTGCCCACGGACGGCTCCGGCCAGGCCTTCAAGGCGGTGAACCAGGCCATCGAGATGGCCCGCGCCACGGGGGCGGAGATGACGGTGATGATGGCGGTGGATCTGAACCGCAATATCTCCGCTTTCGAGCAGGTGAGCATGTCCGGCTATATCCCCGCGGAGCTGAAGGTAGCCGCCTTCCAGTTCCTGGCAGACCTCATGCATGTCATTCCCCCGGAAGTCAATGCCCACACCAGGGTGGAGATAGGCGACCCCGGCGAGTGTATTGCAGATGTGGCGGAAGAAGAAGAGAGCGACCTCATCGTCATGGGCTGCCGCGGCTTCGGCACCATCAGGAGCCTCTTGGTAGGCAGCGTGTCAAACTACGTCATGAAGCATGTGAACTGCCCGGTGCTGCTGGTGAAGGGCATGCCGGATGATTGGGATGAGGAGGATAATTTCATTGTGAATAAGGGGAAGGAGTGAGCTAGGAAAGATTTGAGAAAAATTTTCAATAAAGAGTTGACAATGATTATCAATAATGATATATTTAACTCAGGCTTTCGTTAAGCTCTCCTAAATACAATACACAGCCAAAAAGCGGCCGTACTGCTCATGCGGCCGCTTTTTGGTGCTCTGGCGCGACTGGAGAGTATTGCCTTTTATTAAAGAAAGTCATAAAATAAAGAAAAGTTAGGTTCGAATTGTTATTAATGCTTTGTTGGTGAGGTGAGAGGCATGTGCAAAATGGTGCCATTGAAAGATGGAAGATATGTTGCTGAGAGCAAATTGGATTATATATTAAACATCTGTAATCAGGCAAAAAAATGTCCCAGCATCAGCAAAGTGATGTTGTTTGGTTCTGCACTGGAAGATAGATGTACAGAAAAGTCTGATATTGATATTGCAGTATTTGGCGATATGTCAAAGGGGAAATATCTGCAATCAAAGGAATTCCGTGATTTTCGAGGGAGATTATTTCAGTATGACCTGAATCAGGATTATGATGTCCTATATTTTGAGGACAAGAAGATGTATACGGACCGCATTATGGATGATATTAAGCGAGGGATAGAACTATACAGGAGGCAGGAATATGCTGCTGACTAAGGGGATTATCAAGGCTGATCTGATTGCGGCAAGGCAGGCCATAGAATATTTTCAAAATAAAGGAATTCGTGATATTAAGAATATCGCAGCTTATCATCTTCAGCAGGCATCAGAGAAACTTATTAAATACCAGATATACAAGAGTGTGTCTGATGTGAATAATAGTCAGATGTATACGCATAACTTAGACCGTTTGATAATGTATGCCGAATCACTTGAGGTTAATTTTTATATACCGGATTATATTCGAGACCATAGTGTACAGATAAGCGACTGGGAGGCTGGGAGCAGATATGATGTGGGATTCTCCATTAGGATAGATACGCTCCAAAAGACATATGATATTATCAGCGCATGGGAAAGAGAATTAAAGTAATTATGCGAAAAGCGGCCGTACTGCTCATGCGGCCGCTTTTTGGTGCGTATGCTGTTTTGGATAAAGAAAAAGACCTGCCGGCTTATCCGACAGGTCTTTAACTTAGCTTACTCAGCGGCCTGGATTACTTCCTTGCCATCGTAGTAGCCGCACTCGGAGCAGACATGATGGGGGAGCTTGGGCTCGTGGCACTGGGGGCAGGACACGAAGCCAGGGGCCTCCAGCTTCCAGTTGGCGCGGCGGCTGTCGCGGCGGGCCTTGGACATTTTTCTCTTGGGAACTGCCATTCTTGGTTCACCTCCGGTGTGATGCAATGCCGGAAATTCTCCACAGACAATTGGTTGATGCTGAATGGAATATTTCTCGGTTACAGTTTTGACACATAAAGATATTATAACTGTTTTGGAGAGTCTATGCAAGAAAAATTTTAGTCGTGGCGAATGAAGTCTGCGATGGTGAGCTGGGTTTTCGGCAGGCCGGAGTTCAGTTCGGAGAGTTTGGGGGCATTGGTGCCCCTGTCCGTCAGGTGGGGATTGTCACGGTCGAGGCCGGAGGTGGGCGGGTGGATGCCGCTGCCCAGAGGGGAAATCTTCACTTCCAGGGTGTCCCCGTTCTTCACCGGGTCGGTGAAGTCCACTGGCTGGCCGTTCACCAGGATGGTGAAGCTCACCCGGCTGGTGGCGGAGGGGGGATTGAAGTTCACGGCCAGCAGCGCATCGCTGACGGTGACTGCTGCCTTGGCAGAGCGCTGGTAGCGCACCTCGCAGCCGTCATCCAGGATGGTGCCCAGGCTGGCCTTGCGCCCGTTGACGGTGAGGTCCAGGCTGCCCGTGGGAATCTTGCACTCTTTGCCCTCATAGTAGATGGTGAGGGCGGTGTCCGTGTCCTTGAGCTTCAGCACATCGCCTAGTTTGGGCTCGTCATGGGGGATGTAGTCGATGTGGTCGCCCTCGTGGATGGGCTGGGAAATGGTGGCGGGAGCGTCCTCCAAAAGGATTTCCGGGGTGCAGGTGTAGGTGCTCTCGGCACCGTTGAGCTTGTAGTTGATGCGGCGGCCCTGGGGCGGGTAGCCTGCGGCCTGCAGGGCTTCGCCCAGGCTCTTGAACTCGCGGTTCTCGATCACGTCACCGTCCTTCAGCTGGCGGTCGGGTGCAGATTCCTCGCCGTTGACAGTGACCTTCTGACGCAGGTGGTTCTCCCTGCCATTGATGTAGACCGTGTATTCCTGCCCGCCGGTGACCAGGTCGCCCAGATAGATTTCCGGGGTGAAGCCGTCTTTGCCGGGCACGATGCCGATGCGGCTGCCATCGCGGATGATGGTGTCAAGGGTGGCATCTTCTCCGTCCAGAGTGACCTTGGCGAGGCTGCCCATGGTGCCGGGGAAGGATTTGCGCTCGCCCCCCAGGTTCACCATCAGGCCCAGGCCGGGACGGCCATTGTACTTCTTGAGGCTGATGCCGGCATTCAGGAGAGCATCGGTGATGGTGAGGTCGCGGAAGTTGAAGAGGCTGTATTCCTCATCGTTCACATAGACAGTCAGGAAGTGCAGGGTGTTCTGGGAGGCAATCTGCAAAATGCCCAGCGGCGTCACAGCATCCGGTTTCTGCAGTTCCTCCGGCAGGCCCTCCATGTCCACCACCTTGTCGGGATGGCGCACGGCTACGCGGCTGATGGGCATTTCGAGAGCCTCTGCCACATATTCCTGCAGGTGGGGGGTCAGGGAGCCACCACCCACCAGCATGACGGCCTGGGGGGCTTCGCTGTTGAGTTCCAGTATCTGCTTGGTGATGGCCTTGGCCAGATTTTCCACGTTGGGGAGGATGGGTTCGATGACTTCCTCGGCGGTGAGGTTGTACTCCATGCCCAGGATATCCGTGAAGCTGACGTTCTCACCTTTGGCAGCCTGCCGCTTGATATACTCGGCCACGTTGAAATCCAGCAGGAACTTCTGGGAAATGGCTTCGGTGATTTCATCGCCCGCCAGGGGCACCATGCCGTAGGCGGTGACGGAGCCGTTCTTGGTGATGGCCACATCGGAGGTGCCAGCGCCGATATCCACCAAGACCAGATTCAGATGGCGCATGGTAGGGGGAATCAGCACGTTGATGGCGGCGATAGGCTCCAGGGTGAGCGCCCGCATCTCCAGGGAGACAGCGTGCAGGGCGGACTGCATGGAGTCGATGACCTGACGGGGCAGGAAGGTGGCGATGACCACGGCCTTGGCCTTCTTGCCCCGCTGGCCGATGAGGCTTTTGAGCTGGATATCGTCCAGGATATAGCGCACGGTGCTGTAGCCCACGCAGTAGTAGCGGGTGGGGTCCTCAAGGGTCTGGCTGTCAGCCAGGAGCTTCTGGGCAGCCTGCACGCCGGCGAAATCCAGATCCTGCTGCATCTGGGCGGTGATGACGCCGTTCACCAGCATTTCTGCCTCGGCGGTCATGGTGTAGAGGGCGCGGCCTGCAGCGGCTACGGCGGCAGTGCGCAGGGGGCCGTATTTCTCGTCCAGGGGGCCTTTGACCTTCTCGATGATGGCTGCCACCTGGGGCACGTCATGGATTTGCCCGTCCAGCATGGCCCTGGTGATGTGCTCCTGACGGTGGGTGCCCACGATGTGCAGGGTGCCCTCGGTGTCGCGGTCAGCTACTACGCCGATGACGCTGCGGGTGCCGATATCCAGGGCAAAGATGCGCTCCACGATCTCGGGGGCGGGCTTTTCCTCTGCGGGGGCTTCATGGGCAGGGGCGGGTGCAGTCTCTTTTTTGGCGGGGGCTTCTTTGGGGGATTTTTTTTCCTTTGCTTCGTCTGGCGCAGCCAAGAGGGCCTGTTCCTCTGCGGCAGCTTCCGTCACAGTTTCCTCTTTGCGGGGAGTCTTGGTGCGGGAAGCGGCCTTTTTGGCCGTTTCCTTGTTCTTTCCAGCTTGGTTTTTTATATTTGGCATAGGCGTCTCCTCGTCTCAGCAATATTTTTCATAAGTATCTTACTACATTTTGAAGGAATATGACTACTATTTCGAGAAAAATAGAGTATAATCCTGTTATAAGATAAAAAAACAACGCAGAAATGGACGTGATATTATGACGGGCAATAAAGAAGTCATTACCGGCAGCGATTTCAAGCGCATGGTGACGGGGGCTTACAGCGAGTTCTTGCTGGAATATGAGCAGATCAACGCCCTGTCGGGGGCGGGGAACCTGGCGGGCACCCATGTGCTCCATACCATGGGGGCGGCAGTGATGCCACTGGCAGATTGCAAGGACGGCAGCATCGGGGGCCTGGCCCGCCGTGTCAGCGCGGCAGCGGTCTTCGGTGCCCGTGGCAATGCGGGCGTGGTGCTGGCCCAGCTCTTCCGCGGCCTGGGGAAAGGCCTTTCGGGCAAGTACAATGCCACTTCCTCGGAGTTTGGCAAGGCGTTCCAGTACGGCATACTCTATGCCCAGCGCATCATTCCGGAGAATGCAGAGCGCCCCATCATCACCGTGGCCAAGGCCGTGGCCAAGGGGGCGTACCATGCTGTGCGCGCCAATGTGCCCATCACGGAAATTCTGGAAAAGGCCATCGAGGCGGGGCAGGAGTCTATGGAGGGCATGGAGCCGGATGCCGGTGCCCGCATCATGTTCACCTTCCTGCGTGGCTGCCTGCGCGGGCTTGACGGCAATTTCGTCTCCCCGGCGGTGAGCCTGTCCCTGGGGCTTGAGTCCAGGCAGCCCGGCCTGCCAGACCCCAGAGCGGATCTGGTGCGTCCCTTCTGCGTGCGCTTTGCCATCAAGAATGCCAAGATCAATTTGCAGGAACTGGAAAAATCTTTCAAGGACTACTCCAGCTTCGTGCTGACGGAGCGTCAGGGGGACAGGGTGCTGGTGCATCTGCATACCGACCATCCAGGCGAGGTCATCGAGCACGCCGTGGGCTGGGGGCCTCTGAAGGACGTCCATGTGACCAATATGAGCGAGGGTCACGCCCTGACCATGCACGGTGCTCTGTCTGCCGTGGCAGTACTAGCCGTGGCAGGCAACAAGATTCAGGCCCGTGAGCTGCAGGAGAACGGCGTGCAGCTCATCGTTCGCGGCAGCGAGGAAGAGGGGCCCAGCGTGGCAGAACTGGTCAGCGCCGCCCACAGCGACTTGGCCGCCAGCTATGTCATGGTGGCCTGGAACAATAATTTCTGGCTGGCCTACCGTCAGGCCAAGCGCCTCCTGGGCAATCGGGTAGAGCTGGTGCTGCTGGAAAGCAAGGCCCAGCAGGCAGAGGCCTTGAAGGCCTTCAATCCCAAGCACAGCGCGGCAGAAAATGCCAAGGCCATGCTGGCGGCGGCCAAAGAGGCATGATTTTGTAACCCTCTGCTTGCATGGGCAGGATGGTTGTGCTAGAATCGTAAGCGGCAAGAGATGACATCATAAAATTGAGTTATACTTTTCCGTTGTGAGATTTGCATGGTTGGCGATGGCTCATGCTCAGATTCGTGGAACTGAGACAGGAGATTGTGTGTGCCAATAATGACGGGATATGTGTGCGCCCCTTGCTTGTTGTGCCGGTTTTCGGCACCTTGCAAGGGGCGTTTTTCTTGCCTCCGTCTCTTCTATTCAAAGGAGGTTTTTTTCTTGGAGAAAATCTGCAAGACCGTTGTGGACAGCATGGCCTTTTGGTCATTGGCGTGGCGGTGCTGGGGATAGCTTATCCTCCCGCCCTGACCTGGGTGGGGCCATATATCCCCTGGATGCTGGGGCTGGTGATGTTCGGCATGGGCATGACCCTTTCTGTCGATGATTTCAAGGGGGTGCTGAGCCATCCCTTGGAGGTGGGCATCGGCGTCTTTGCCCAGTTCCTCTTGATGCCCCTGATTGCCTGGGGGCTGGTGAAGGCCTTTGGCCTGCCGCCAGAGCTGGCTATCGGCGTGGTGCTGGTGGGTACCTGCCCCGGAGGCACGGCTTCCAATGTCATTGCCTATCTGGCCAAGGGGGATGTGGCCTTGTCCGTGTCCATGACCATGGTGACTACGCTCCTGGCGCCGCTGGTGACTCCCGCCCTGACCTATTTCCTGGCGGGAGCCTGGATTGAGATTTCCATGTATGCCATGATGGTTTCTATCGCCCAGATGGTGCTGGCTCCTGTGCTCCTGGGCCTCTTGGTGCACCACTATTGCGGCGGCCTTGTGGAGAAGGTCTCGCCCCTGCTGCCCGTCTTTTCTGTCGCCATGATCGTGACTTTGGTGGGCGGCGTGGTGGCCCTGAGCGCTGGCAAGCTCCTTGAGGTCGGTGCGCTGATGGCGGCTGTGGTTATCCTGCACAACGGCTGCGGCCTGGCCCTGGGGTATCTGCTGGCCCGTGCCTGCAAGCTGGACAGCAGGAAATCCCGCACTGTGTCCATCGAGGTGGGCATGCAGAATTCCGGCATGGCAGCTTCTCTGGCTCTCCTGTATTTCTCTCCTGCGGCGGCTATTCCCGGTGCCATCTTCAGTGTCTGGCACAATATTTCCGGTTCGCTGCTGGCAAACTTCTTTGCCCGCCGTGAGAACAAGGACGCCAAAAGCGAACGTGTCCTGAGCCTGTGAGGAGATGCCATGATGAAGATACTAAGAACGGTTGAAGAAATAAAAGCATTTGCAGGGACAGCCTGCCAGCAGGGCGGCACCATCGGCCTGGTGCCCACCATGGGGGCCTTGCACGAGGGTCATCTGACCCTCATGCGGGAGGCGCGGAAGCATTGCGATACGGTGATAGCCTCCGTCTTTGTCAATCCCACCCAGTTCGGCCCCAACGAGGACTACGAGGCCTATCCCCGGAGGTTCGAAGAGGATTGCAAGAAACTTGAGGAAGTAGGCGTTGATGCGGTCTTCCACCCGGCGCCAAAGGAAATGTACCCCGAAGGCTATGCTGCCTATGTGACCGTTGACGGCGATCTCACCAATAAGCTCTGCGGTGCCCGCCGTCCCGGTCACTTCCGTGGGGTGGCTACGGTGCTCACCAAGCTGTTCAACCTCTCCAGGGCCACGGATGCCTACTTCGGCCAGAAGGATGCCCAGCAGGTGGTGGTAGTGCGCCGCTTTGTGGAGGATTTGAATATCCCCGTGAGGATTCATATGGTGCCTATCTCAAGGGAAGAGTCGGGCCTGGCCAGAAGCTCCCGCAATATGTACCTTTCTGCAGAGGAAAAGGAAGCTGCCCTGGTGCTCTCCAGGAGCCTGGGCAAAGCGGAAGCGGCTTTCGAGGGCGGCGAGAACTCCGTTGAAGCCCTGAAGAAAGTAGTGAGGGAAGAACTCGGCCTCGAGAAGCTGGCGGAGATTGACTATGTGGAAATTTACTCTTTCCCGGGCCTCAAAGAAATTGCTGAGGTGAGGGAGCCGTCCCTTCTGGCCATTGCCGTGAAGATTGGCAAGACCCGCCTGATTGATAATGTGATTCTCGGTTCTGAAAGGTAAGGCGAAGATGTTCCTTCATTTATTGAAATCCAAAATCCACTGCGCCACGGTGACGGAGGCAGATCTCCGCTACATGGGCAGCATCACCATTGACGAAGAGCTCATGGAGGCGGCC
Organism: Selenomonas sp.; assembly: GCA_017635515.1. Classification (GTDB taxonomy): domain Bacteria; phylum Bacillota; class Negativicutes; order Selenomonadales; family Selenomonadaceae; genus Selenomonas_B. The sequence continues at coordinate 547 of JAGBLH010000110.1, read as the reverse complement.
AATATCCTGCCCCATGAAAGGGTGCAGGTGGTGGACAACAACAACGGCGCCCGGCTGGAGACTTACGTCATCCCCGGTCCCCGTGGCTCCGGGGTCATCTGCCTGAACGGCGCGGCTGCCCGCTGCGTGCAGCCGGGGGACGTGGTCATCATCATGGACTATGCGGTGTTCACGCCCGAAGAAGCCAGGGACTACGAACCAATCGTAGTCATGGTGGACGAAAAGAACAAGATCAGGGAAGTCCGGGGCAGGGAAAGCCACGGAGAAATGTAAAAAAAGAGCAGGCTTCCACCTATGCAAAGGCGGAAACCTGCTTTTTTATGTCGTTTTTTCTGATATCATATCTGTCCCAGGGCTGCGGCCAGGGCATCAGCTCTCTTCTGCTCCATGGCGGCTTCTTCCTCATCCTGGCGGGTCTGGTAGATGTTGCGTCTCTGCTGCTCGAAGATACCTGATATCAAGCGATCCCTCAGGCGGTTGTTGGGAATCTCCAGCTCGCAGGCCACCTGCCAGGCCGGGGGAGCATCCTCATCTTCAAACTCCCCGT
>JAGBLH010000109.1 GCA_017635515.1 Selenomonas sp. | reverse complement strand
GATTTCCTCGTCCCTGCCAATGACCGGGTCCAGCTTGCCATGGCGGGCCAGCTCCGTCAGGTCGCGTCCGTATTTCTCCAGGGACTTGTAGCCCTCCTCGGGATTCTCGCTGGTGACATTCTGCTTGCGGTTCTTCTTGATGGAATCCTGGATGCGGCTCTTGGTGAGCTTGAACTCCCGGCAGACGGACTGAACTTCTTCGGAACCGTCCGTAACCAGTGCCAGCAACAGATGCTCAGTGGAGACATAGTCATCCTTCATGGACTTGGCCAGATCCTCGGCCCTGCCCAGCACCCGCACCATATCCATGCCCATGGAGAGCCTGTCTGTGCCTTTGACCCCTGGAATCTTGCTGAGCACCTGCTCCAGTCTGGCCTTCAGCATGGGCAAGTCAGTCTGGCAATCCTCAAAGATAGTCGCCAGCAACCCCTCCGGCTCCTTGGCCAAAGCCAGGAGCACATGGGCTGAGGTTATTTCCTGATGGTATTTCATAGCCGCCTGCTGCTGGGCCGACTGCAGAGCCGCCAGCGTCCGGGCCGTAAATTTTTCCTGTCCCATATCTATTCCTCCCATCGTACCTGCGTACAAGAGTTATCATCTTCATGTATCCATTAAAGCATAATAAAGTCAAAAAGTCAAATACTTTTCTTGACTTTTTGACCTTATGCAGAAAAAATGTGCCGAAGGTTTCCCTCCGGCACATCCTATGGTCAGCGCTTTAGGCCATGGCAGCCATCTGGTAGCGGCTGCGCACACGTTCCATCATCGCTTCATAACAATTGAACAAGCTTTCCAGGACGGATTTTTCCTCGTCAAGATCCTTCCTGACAAAGTACTGGCGGATTTCCTGCTGAGCCGCCTTATCATCCTCATCATAAATATCCATCAGCAGTTTCATCGTGAAACGATGATGCTTGCTATGCTCCTCAGACAAAGGTTTGATCAGCACTTCGTAAAGCCTTACGATCCGTTCCGAAAAATCAAGCACACTCTCAGCGGGATACTTCTTGAAATGTATGGAGAGTATCTGGCCCACCAGCATCTTCATATCATTCCATTTGTCATCATTCAGGACGTAACAATCCCGAAGCCGCAAATCCGTTTCGATGTAAGCATAAGCCTTCAGACGCTCCGACCATTCACTAGACAGCAGCCATCGGTAGAATTTCTCCAAGCCTATCTCCTCGCTTTCATCATTGAATCGTTGTCCCTGTCATCCCGATCCTCTATGATTATATTATTCCGCGAGAATCTGAAAAAATCCTGCATGGAAAATTCAGAAAGGAAAAAATTATGTTACAAAGTTACACTTTTCCGAGTCTCTTGAAGAAATTGGCGAGCATTTTGTGCCCCTCCGGGGTGAGAATGGACTCCGGGTGGAACTGTATGCCTTCCACCGGGTATTCCTTGTGCCGCAGGCCCATGATGGTGCCATCTTCCAGTTCGCTTGCTACCTCCAGGCAGTCCGGCAGGCTTTCCCTCTCCACTATCAGAGAATGGTAGCGAGCCACGGGAGTATTCTGGGGCAGTCCTTCGTAAAGCCCCCTGCCGTCATGGTGCAGGGCGGAGGACTTGCCGTGGACGATGGCACCTGCCCGCACCACCTTGCCCCCATAGACCTCGCCAATGGCCTGATGGCCCAGGCAGATGCCCAGGACAGGCAGTTCAGGCCCCAGCTGCCGGATAGCGTCCTCGCTGATGCCGGCGTCTTTCGGCACGCCAGGGCCTGGGGAAATGACCAGGGCTTCGTAGCCCCGCTGCCTGATCTCCTCCACAGTGATGCAGTCATGGCGGATGACCTCCACCTCTGTCCCCAGTTCCGAAAGAAGCTGATAGATATTGTAGGTGAAAGAGTCGTAGTTATCTAAAAGAAGTATCACCGTTCTCCACCTCCTCCACCACTTCAAAGAGCGCCTTGGACTTCTGCAGGATTTCCTGATATTCATTCTCCGGCACGGAATCGGCCACGATGCCCGCCCCGGACTGGATGACTGCCTCCTTGTCCTTCTCGATGCGCATGGTGCGCAGAGTGATGCACATATCCATGTTCCCGGCAAAGTCCATATAGCCCACAGTGCCGGAGTAGGAACCGCGCTTCACAGGCTCCAGCTCATTGATGATTTCCATGGCCCGCAGCTTGGGCGCACCGCTGACGGTGCCAGCCGGGAAAGTGGCCCGCAGCACGTCCATGGGCGCATACTCATCCCGAAGGCTGCCCTGCACCTCGGAAACCATGTGCATCACATGGCTGAAATACTCTACCTTCTTCAGCTTCGTCACCCGCACTGTACCTGCCTCGCTGATGCGGCCCAAATCGTTGCGAGCCAGGTCTACCAGCATGGAGTGCTCGGCACATTCCTTCTCGTCTTCCTTGAGTTCCACCGAGAGAGCCTCGTCCTCCTGCAGGCTGCCTCCCCGCCGCCTGGTGCCGGCGATGGGATAGGTGTAGATATTCTTCCCTGCCACCTTCACCAGCATCTCGGGGGACGCCCCCACCAGCTTCACCGGGCCGAAGTCCAGATAGAACATATAGGGAGAGGGATTCACCTGCCGCAGGCGGCGATAGAAGTGGAAGCAGGGCTTGGTGATAGGGACACGGAACTGCCGCGAGGGCACTACCTGGAAGATGTCCCCGGCAAAGATATGCTCCTTGGCCTGATGGATGGCCTCCAGAAAATCCTGGGGAACCTTGCCATAGAGATGCTGTAAGTCCAGCTTCTCCTGCCGCGGCTTTTCCTCGGCCCGAGCCTTCGGCACCGGCCCTGCCAGACACTTCACGGCCTCTTCCATGCTGGCTGCTGCTCCGTCATATACCTCACCGGGATTCCTGCCCTCCGCTTCTGCCAGATATACCAGCCGGGCAGAGTTTTTCAAGGCATCAAAGACCACCAGCAGGCGGCAGATCATGAACTGACCCAGAATCTCATTTTCACCGATTTCCAGCCCCCGCACCCTGTCGAAGACAGCGGCAATCTCATAGTTGAAATACCCTACCAAGCCCCCGTTCACCAAGGGCAGTTCATCTGCCAGCAGGGGCTTGAAGCCCGCCATGAACTCTTTGAGGGCACTCACCGGCTCCCCATTGATGCAGCGCATGACATCGTCCTGCTGCACCATCAGGCGTTCCTTGAAGACCTGAAGCCGCGCAAAAGGCTCTGCCCCGATGAATGAGTACCTGCCGAACTGCTGGTGGGTGGTATCCACCGATTCCAGGATATACCCCCGGCTGCCCTCCACCAACTTGGCATAGACCGACACCGGGGTGTCCATATCCATATTTATTTCCGTAGAAAGGGCAATCAGGTTTGCCCTTTCTGACAGCTTGATGAATTCTTCCTTGGAAGGCTTGATTTGCATTGGCACCGCCCCTAACCTTTGGGAGTATTAAGCTCCTTGATAATTTCCTGCTCAGGCTTGCCCAGCACCCAGCCCAGGGCCTTGATCTCGGAATAAAGCATGAGCCGCTGTTCCCGGTTGTCATCATGGCTGCGCATATATTCCTGATACTGGATGATATCCTGATTGTACTTGGCGAGGATTTCCTGGGTGTGGCGACCATGGCGGCGGGTAATGAGATTGCCGTCCTTGACCCGCACTTTCTTCAAGAGCTCCACCGGATCATCCTGCATATTTATCTTCTTCTTGTTTTCAAAATCCTCAAAAATGCTCATCTTGCTGCCTCCTGTCTGCCAAAAGACTTAACTTATGAGGGGAATATTCGTCATTCAGGCAGAAAATTCCTTTCAGGAGTTCATTGGAAAGCTTTGTCCAAAGCCTTGCGCATATTGCCGATAAGCGCCATTGCCTCGTCCTTTTGGCCATCCAGCAGGCGCTTCACCACAGCGCTGCCCACGATGACCCCGTCTGCATGGGCAGCAGCAGCGGCAGCCGCCTCCGGGGTGCCGATGCCAAAGCCAATGGCCAAAGGCACCTGCGTATGCTGGCGGGCTTCGGCACAGACCTTGCCGATGATGCTGTAGTCGATTTCCTTGACCCCGGTGACACCGTAGTTGGACACGCAGTAGATGAAGCCGGAGGCTTCGGCACAGGTATCCTCCATGCGCTCGCCGGTGGTGCCGGGGGTGATGAACTCCATGAGGTGGAAGCCGTGAGCAGCGGAAATCTTCCGCATCTCCCCTGCCTCCTCATGGGGCACATCCGGGGCAATGAGACCGTCCAGGCCGGCTGCCATGGCATCTTCCACGAATTTTTCAAAGCCGTAGTGGTAGACCTGATTGATATAGCCCATGGCCACCAGGGGAATCTGGGAGTTCTGGCGGATTTCTCGCACAATGTCCAGCACCTTGGGCAAGGTCATGCCATGCTTCAAAGCCACCACCGAGGCGGTCTGGATGACCGGGCCATCCGCCATGGGGTCGGAGAAGGGCAGGCCCAGCTCGATGATGTCCGCCCCTGCTTCCTCTGCCCGCCTGATGGCGTCGATGGTGCCCGCAGCGTCGGGCATGCCCGCCGTGATGTAGATGATCAGGGCCTTGCGCCCCGCCTGCTTCAGTTCTGCGAATTTATTTTCCAGCCTTGTAGCCATTACGCTTCCTCCCCCAATGCCTTTGCAACCATCTGCACATCCTTGTCCCCGCGGCCCGAGAGGGTCACCACCACCGTCTCCTCAGGCTTGGTCTGGGGCATCAGTTTCTCCAGGTAAGCCAAAGCATGGGAGCTTTCCATGGCGGGAATGATGCCCTCGATGCGGGAAAGGCGCTGGAAGGCATCCAGAGCCTCCTGGTCGGTGACGGACACATACTCTGCCACCCCGGCATCCTTGTAGAAGGAATGCTCCGGGCCTACGCCGGGATAGTCAAGGCCCGCGGAAATGCTGTAGGCCTCCACCACCTGGCCGTCCTCATTCTGCAGGAGATAGCTGAAGGCCCCGTGTAGGATGCCAGGCTCGCCAGTGCCGGAAAGGGTCTTGGCATTGTCCCCGGCGGCATCGCTCCTGCCGCCTGCCTCCACGCCAAACAGCTTGACGGATTCTTCCTCCCGGAAGTCGTAGAAGGTGCCGATGGCATTGCTGCCGCCACCGATGCAGGCCACCACATAGTTGGGCAGGCCGCCAAGTTTTTCCAATGACTGCTGGCGGATTTCCTCGCCGATGACCTTCTGGAAGTCGCGTACCATGGTGGGGTACGGATGCGGCCCCACGGCAGAACCGATGATGTAGTGGGTATCCTCAATATTGGTAGCCCAGTAACGGATAGCCTCGCTGGTGGCGTCCTTCAGGGTGCCGGTGCCGGAAGATACGGGAATGACCTTAGCTCCTAATAATTTCATACGAAAGACATTGAGTTTCTGACGTTCCACATCCACAGCTCCCATGAAAACATGGCACTCCATGCCAAAGAGAGCTGCCACCGTAGCCGTAGCCACGCCATGCTGGCCTGCG
>JAGBLH010000108.1 GCA_017635515.1 Selenomonas sp. | reverse complement strand
GGAGATAGTTTCCTTGACTGGGATGTGCATCAGGAGCGTCCGCGCCTTGCGGAAGACCATGGAGGAGCAGGAGCCAACCTCCGAACTTTTCACCATCAAGCCCGGCAGTGGCCGGAAGAGAAAGACTGAGGGCATCGAGGAAGAGGTCTTCCGGGAACTGGATACCGGCAAATACAGGACTCACAAGGCAGTGGCAGGTATGCTAAAGGAAAAGTTCGGCATATCTGCCTCAGTGAATCTGGCGGCCAGACTGATGAAGCGCTGGCAGGAAGACAGGGAAGGCGCTTCTGAATAAAACAGACCCACATGAGGGAAATCCCCCACATGTGGGTCTGTTTTATTCTGCCGTCCCGCCAAAGTTGGGCTTCTTTGGGGTGACTGCACCAAGACGGAAAAGGAACTGGGCTGGCAGCGCAAGGTCAGCTTCCCGCAGCTTGTGAAGATGATGATAGGAGCAGACAGGATACAGTAAAAAGTAAAAGCCGCCCCGGTGGGCGGCTGGAGTTAAGGAGCGACAGGTGAAGCGTTTTGTTTGTCAATAATATTCACATAGGAGGATATGGCCTGTTCTACAAGTGCATTCATAGAGATGTTCTTCTTCAATGCCTCTGCAGCAATGCGCTTGTGCAAATCGGGACGGATGCGGACATTGAATAATCCGCGGTACTCTTTCTCCGGCTCTTTGCCGACTTCTTTGCAAAAATCCAGATAGTCATCAACGGCAGCATGGAATTCAGCCTCTATGCGGGATGAATCCTCGCTTTCAAAAGTGACAAGGTCATTGATGCCTTCAATCTTGCCATGTAGGAGCATTGCGTCGGCATCAAACTCTATGCGGGTGCAGTAACCTTTGTATTCCAGCGTGCTATTCATATCAGATATCTCCTTTGCTTTTAAGAGTGTCATGCAAGTCGCGAGTAGAAGAAGGGGACATGATATCCCCTGGATGGGGCTTATGCAGCAAAATGATGGAGTTGTCTGCGGGGCGTAGGAATTTGACTCTGGATCCTGAGGTTTTGCCTTTGTTGTACTCATTGAAACCGAGTTGCCCCAATAGTTGCTTGGCTTCGCCGTAAGTGTAATCTTTAGGTTTTGACTTCAGGCGCTGGATGGCTTTTTCCAGTTTGCTCAATATTAACACCTTCATTTTTGTAACTTGATTTTAGTTACATTATATCATTTTATAATTATTTCGTCAACTTACGTCTTGTTTTGGAGGAACAGTAGCAGATATGCTGGAGGAGAAGTTCGGCATCAAGGGTTCAGTGAACCTGGCTGCCCGCCTGATGAAGCGGTGGAAGGAGGCCAGGGAAGGGGAATGATGGGCATAGTTGAAGCCCGGAGCAAATTCGAAAGATGCTCCGGGCTTTTGTTGTGGGCTATATCAGCGGTAGGAGACCAGTTCCTCGATCGGCTTGGTCTTTTCATGGGTGGGGGTGGGCCTTACTCCCTCGGCGGCATAGCCGAAGTCCATCAGGAGCACTACGGTTTCGTTCTCAGGCAGCTGCAGGGCTTCGGCGGCCTTGTCCGGGTCGAAGAAGTTCAGCCAGCAGCTGTCCACGCCTTCGGCTTTGGCTGCCAGCATCATGTGGGTGGCGACGATGCTGGCGTCTTCTACGCCGGAGGTGTATTTGTCGCCGGGGTAGGTGAAGTGCTGGTTGCTGTCGTAGGTCACTGCCATCACGATGGGGGCGCCGTAGCGGCAGGGGGTCAGGCTGTCCACCAGTTGCAGGGCTTCCTCGCTCTGCAGCACATAGATATGCTGGGGCTGGCTGTTCTTGGCGGTGGGAGCCAGCTGGCCGGCCCTCAGGATCTTGTCGAGCACTTCTTTGGGCACAGCCTTCTCGGGGTCATACTTCTTGCAGGAGTAGCGCTCCTGGGCGAGCTTCAGAAAATCCATGATTGTCCTCCTTTGGGAAAAAGGTTAGTGAAACTATCGGCTTTTATTCTTGAGGGAGGGGCGGTTTTCCTGCTGAGGAATTTATTTTTCTGTGGCAGGTGATTACAGATGGCGTATCTTGTTTCATAGGCCAGAGTTTTTCTTGCGCCCTTTCCAGCAAACAGTTAAAATAATAGAGAATGTTGATTGAACGATAGAGGTTTGCAATGGTCATTACAGTAGAGAATTTCACCAAGTCCTACGGGGAGAAGGAACTCTTCGCGGGAATTGATTTCAGCCTGGACGAGGGCGACAAGGTTGGCATCGTGGGGGTGAACGGCACAGGCAAGTCCACCCTGCTGAAAGCCGTGGCGGGGCTGGTGCCTGTGGATGACGGCACCTTGACTGCCATGAAGGGACTGCGGCTGGAGTATCTGGCCCAGGACAAGGAGCTGACCCCGGAGAATACGGTGCTGACAGAGGTTTTCCGTGGCTATACGCCCCTGATGGAGGCTTTGCGCGGTTATGAGCTGGCCTTGAAGGAAATCGAGGCCGAGCCGGAGAATAAAGCAGTGCGGGAGAAGCTGGCCCGGTGCTCCGCGGTCATAGATGCCGAGGACGGCTGGGGGCTGGAGGCGGCGGCCAAGACGGTGCTCTCCAAGCTGGGCATTTCCGACTATACGGAAAAAGCCGGAAACCTTTCCGGGGGGCAGCAGAAGCGGCTGGCCCTGGCTTCGGCGCTGATTCAGCCCTGCGACCTGCTACTATTGGATGAGCCTACCAACCATCTGGACAGCGAGACTATCGCTTGGCTGGAGGAATATCTGAAGGTCCGCAAGGGTGCGCTCCTCATGGTGACCCATGACAGGTATTTTTTGGATCATACGGCCACGAAGATCCTGGAACTGGACAAGGGCAAGGCTTACACCTACACGGGCAACTACTCTGACTATCTGGAGCAGAAGGAGGCCCGCATCGAGCGGGAGGAGGCCAGCGAGCAGAAGCGGCAGAACTTCCTCAGAAATGAGCTGAAATGGCTGCGCCGGGGGGCTCAGGCCCGCTCCACCAAGCAAAAGGCCCGCATCGAACGCTATGAGGAAGTCAAGGCCCAAAAGGTTGACCTTGACCGCAGCGAGGTGCAGATGGGGCTGGCAGGCAGCCGCCTGGGCCGCACGGTGATTGAGCTGGAGCATATCCATTATGAGATAGACGGGGTTACCTATATCAAGGATTTTTCCTATACGGTGCTCAGGCATGACCGGGTGGGCATCCTGGGGCGCAACGGGCAGGGCAAGACCACCCTGCTGGACATCATTGCAGGGCAGCTTCAGCCTACTTCCGGCATGGTGACCATCGGCCAGACGGTGAAGATTGGCTATTTCACCCAACTGGCCCGGGATATGGATGAACGTCTGCGGGCTATCGAGTATATCAAGGAAGGGGCACACTACCTCACCTTGGCAGATGGCAGCAGGATTTCTGCCAGCCAGCTGATGGAGCGGTTCCTGTTCCCGGGGGATTTGCAGTGGACGCCCATTGCCAGGCTCTCCGGGGGGGAGCGGCGGCGGCTTTACTTGCTCCGCATCCTGATGGAAGCCCCCAATGTGCTCCTGCTGGACGAGCCTACCAATGACCTTGACCTTGAGACCATGGCGGTGCTGGAAGCCTTCATAGATGATTTCAATGGCGCCATCATCTTTGTCTCCCATGACCGCTTCTTTGTGGACAGGCTGGCGCACAAGGTCTTTGCCTATGGGGAAAATGGGGAACTTACCATGTACCCGGGGGGCTACAGCTACTGGAAGGAAAAACAACTGGAACTGGAAGCTGCCCGGGAGGAGGCTCCCGCTCCCAAGCCCAGGGAAAGGCAGGTGCCGGAGCCCAAGGCTGAGAAGCCCAAGGGGCCCCGCAGGCTCACCTTCAAGGAGCAGAAGGAATACGCCGAGATAGAGGCCCTGATTGCCAGCAAGGAGGGGGAGCTGAAGGTGACCCAGCTGCAGATGGCCCAGAATGCCGCTGACTATGGCAGGCTGAATGAACTGAGCAAGGAAGAAGCCCGCCTGCAGGGGGAACTTGAGCACCTCATGGAGCGCTGGGCTTATCTTGAGGAGATTGCCGAAGAGCAGGGCTGAGCCCTGTTTTATAGAATATTATCAAAGGGGATAGAAAAATGGCTTTTGACAAGAACCTGTATGACAGCATCATCAAGGAATTCACCGTGGACAAGGAGCAGCTGCAGACCATTGCGGCTGATTTCCGCTATGACCTCAAGCAGGGGCTGGCTGACCCCGATGAATCCTCCCTGCGCATGCTGAAATCCTACCTGGGCCTGCCCTCCGGCAAGGAGAAGGGCGAGTACCTGGCACTGGACTTCGGCGGCACCAATGTGCGCGTGCTGCTGATCCGCCTGGAGGGCGAGGGCAAGTTCGAGATCCTGAAGAAGGTGGCCAAGCCCTTGAAGGTGGAAGGCGAGTATGACTATATCGGCGCTGATTCCACCGCCGAGCAGATGTTTGACCTGCTGGCAGAGCTCATTGACGAGGCCATCGAGGGCAACCATGAGCAGAAGTACCTGCTGGGCCATACCTTCTCCTTCCCGTCCGAGCAGACTGACCTTAATAATGCCAAGCTCATCATCTGGACCAAGGAATTTGCTACCCCCGGAGTGGAGGGCAAAGTGGTGAATGACCTGCTGCTGGAGGCCCTGCACCGCCGCGGCATCGAGAATGTGCAGCCTGCCGCTGTCATCAACGACACGGTGGCCGTGCTCCTGTCTGCCGCCTACAAGCAGGGGGGCACCTACATCGGCTCCATCTATGCCACGGGTCACAACACCTGCTATCTGGAGCCTCATGAGGACAGCGCTGACAAGGCCATGATCCTCAATCTGGAGTCCGGCGGCTTCATGAAGCTGGTGCCCAACCGCTTTGATGTGGCCTTTGACGAGGCTTCTGAGAAGCCCGGCGAACAGCGCCTGGAGAAGATGGTTTCCGGTCGCTACATGGGCGAGCTCTTCGGCATGGCGTTATCCGAGCTGCTGGGCGAGAAGGGCAAGGCCTATGGCTTCACCAGCATCGACATGAGCGGCATGCTGGAGGATGAGAGCGAAGGCCGCCAGAAAGTGCAGGAGATTGTCAAGGAAAAGACCGGCCATGCGCTGTCTGCTGAGGAAGCAGAGCAGGTGCGCGACCTGGCCGTGACGGTGGTGGTGCGCTCCGCCCGCCTGGTGACCGCTTCCTTCGTGGGCATCATCTGGCAGCTCTCCGGCAAGTCCGGCGTGCAGAAGCAGCATATTGCCGTGGACGGTTCCGTCTATGAGAAGATGCCCTTCGTGAAGGAGAATATCATGCGTGCCCTGTCTGAGCTTTTGGGCGAGGATGCGGCCAAGGTGGATACTGTCCTGGATAATGGCGGTTCCGGCCTGGGCGCTGCCCTGGCTGCCGCCATGTCCCAGGAAAATTAAGCCATAAGAGTCCAGGAGAGGGGAGATGCTTGATGGAACAGTCACTGCAAATGAATCTTTCACAGCACCTGGCTATGACCTTTGAGATGCAGCAGGCTATCAAGATACTCCAGCTCTCCGCCCAGGACCTGAGAAGCCTGGTGGAACAGGAATACCTTGACAACCCGACCCTGGAAATGGAATATGGGGCGGGGGCTGAGAGCAAGGAAGATGTGTTCAGCGTGGAAGATATTTCCGCCTTGGCGGATTATCTCTACGAGGGAGGTGGCGAGCCTTCTTATTTTACCGACGATGTGGATCACGGCCTTGAGGCAGCGGCTCCCCCGGGGTTGACTTTGGAGCAGGAATTGCTGCAGCAGGTGTAGTTTGCCTTTCCCCCGGAGGACGAGAAGGGGCGCTCCATCGCCACCTTCATCGTGGGCTCCATCGACAGCCGGGGCTATCTCACCCTGCCGGAGGAGGAAATCGCCAGGGCTACGGGCACTTCCCTTGAGGAGGTGCAGAAGGTTCTGGCCAAAGTCCAGACCTTCGAGCCTTTGGGGGTAGGGGCCAGGGATCTCTCCGAGTGCCTGCGCATACAGGCGAAGGCCCAGGGCATTTACGAGGGGCTGGTGGCTGCTGTCATTGACAGGCACTTGTCTTTGGTGGCAGAGACGGGCATCAGGGAAATCGCTGAGGCTGAAAAGGCCAGCCCCGAGGATGTGCAGCTGGCAGTGGATATCGTGAGGACCCTGAACCCCAAGCCCGGCAGCGGCTACGGCACAGAAAATGCCAGCTACATCACCCCGGATGTGACCATCGAGAAGGTGGACGGGGGCTATGAGGTGCATCTCAATGACAGCTATGTGCCCAAGCTCCATATCACCAATCTCTACCGTCAGGCCGCTTCCTTCGATGATGATACCCAGAGGTACATCAAGAAGCGCCTGAACGCCGCCACCTGGCTCATCAACAGCATTGAGCAGCGCAGGGAGACTATCCGCAAGGTGGTGGAGGAACTGGTGCGGGTGCAGCGGGACTTCCTGGACAAGGGGCCCGCGCACCTGAAGCCTCTCACCATGAAGGAAGTGGCCGAGGCCATTGAAGTCCATGAGAGCACTGTCAGCCGGGCTGTGGCCAACAAGTATGCGGAGATTCCCGGAGGACTCGTGGCCCTCAAGGCCTTTTTCCAGACGGGCCTCAAGGCGGGCAGCGGGGAGGATTTCCTGGCCAGCCAGGCCAAGGCCGAGCTGGAGCGGCTGATCAAGGCGGAAGACCCCAGGAAGCCCCTGAGCGACCAGAAACTCTGCGAGCTCTTGAAGGCCAAGGAGATGGACATCTCCCGCCGCACGGTGATGAAGTACCGTGAGCAATTGGGCTATCCTTCCTCCGTGAAGCGGAAACGCTATTGAAGCAGAAAAAATCGCAGCGGGAGTTTTCCTGCTGCGATTTTTTAATTTGTAGCAGTAAATAAGCCAATAATATCAATCTATATGAACATATAGGACATTATAGGAAAGAATAATAAATTTGCGAAAATATGTAAAATCCCTCTTGCAATAACCAGCAAACATGATATTATATAAGGCAAGCGAGAAAGTATTTTTTTTCACATATTAAAGTTAAATTTTTCACTTATGTGATAGTGTGGTGTTTGGGAGGTTATTCTCATGGCAGACAGGAAAAAGATAGTCATTGTAGGTGGCGGCTTCGGCGGCATCAAGCTGGCGAAGGAACTGGCCAAAGAGAACGTGGATGTGCTTTTGGTTGACCGTCATAATTATCATCTGTTCCAGCCGCTCCTGTATCAGCTTTCTACTGCCATGCTGGGCACGGAGGAAATCGCCTATCCCATCCGCAACTTCTTCCGCGAGAACAAGAATGTGGAATTCTTCATGGCCAAGGCTCAGGGCGTGGATCAGGCGCGCAAGGTGCTGCTTACCAACCATGGGGAGATAGACTATGACTATCTGGTGCTGGCTGCCGGTGCCACCAACAACTTCTTCGGCATGAAGGAAGTGGCAGAGCACGCCTATGGCATGAAGTCCCTGCAGGAGGCCCTGCACATCAGGAACCATGTGCTGCATATGTTCGAGCGCGCCAACAAGCATGAGGATGATGCAGCCACCCGCCGCAAGATGCTCACTTTCGTGGTGGTAGGGGGCGGCCCCACCGGAGTAGAGGAAGCAGGGGCGCTCATCGAGCTCATCAACATCCAGAAGAAGGAATTCCACAATCTGGATTTCAACGAGGTGAAGGTCATCCTGCTGGAAGGCACCAACAAGCTGCTGGCCATGATGCCTGAGGACATGCAGCAGGAAACCCTGCGGGTGCTGCAGAAAAAGGGCGTGGATGTGCGGCTGGAAGCTCAGGTGAGCGGCTACGACGGAGAGGTGCTGAAGCTGAAGGACGGCACGGAGATTCCCTCCTCCACAGTTATCTGGGGAGCCGGGGTCAAGGCTGTGCCCTTCATCGCCAACTGTGGCGGCGAGGTAGACAGGGCAGGACGCATTATCGTGGATGAGTACATGCGGGTGAAGGGCAGCGACTGTGTCTTCGCCATCGGCGACTGCGCCAACTACTGCCACGGCACGGAGCGTCCCCTGCCCACCATCGCTCCCGTGGCTACCCAGCAGGCAGCCGCCTGCGCGGTGAACATCATGAAGCTGGTGCGTGGAGAGACCAATCTGGAGCCTCTGCACTACAAAGACCTGGGCACCATGGCCACCATCGGCAAGGGTGATGCGGTCATGTCCTGGAAGGGACACACCATGAGCGGCTTCTTCGCCTGGTGTGCCTGGCTGTTCGTCCACCTCATCCGCCTGGCCGGGCCTTACACGAACTTCACCGTGGCTATCAAGTGGATCTGGAACTGGATTGCCGGCATTCGCCTGGGAAGGATTATCACCAATATCAAATTAGACCCGGAGAACTGAACTTAAGCATGAGGCTGCTCTTGTGAGCGGCCTTTTTTGTTCTGGCTGGGGACAACAATAGAAAGAAAAGGTGCAAAACTTTGTTATCAATGTTATACTGAAAACATCGTATGTGTTAAGTTTACACTGATGAAGTGCAATGTGATTTTTTTCCTGATCTTCAGGAAATGGATTATTTGGGAGAGCATTATGCACAGAGAATTTTTGATGGGCAATGAAGCCATTGCCCTGGGGGCCATGGCGGCAGGGGTGAAGCTGGTGGCAGGATACCCCGGCACTCCCTCTACTGAGGTGCTGGAGACCGTGGCGAAGCGCAATCCTGGCAGCATTTATGTGGAATGGTCGGTCAATGAGAAGGCCGCCATGGAGGTGGCAGCGGGGGCGGCCTACAGCGGCGCACGGGCCATGGTGACCATGAAGCAGGTGGGGCTCAATGTGGCTTCTGACCCCCTGATGAGCCTTGAATATGTGGGGGTCAAGGGCGGCCTGGTGGTGATGGTGGCAGATGACCCCGGCCCCATTTCCTCCCAGACAGAGCAGGATACGAGAACCTTTGCTATGTTTGCCAAGGTTCCTATCTTTGACCCTTCCTCCGTGGCGGAAGCCTATGAGATGGTACAGGAAGCGTTTGATTTTTCTGAGCAGTATCACACGCCTGTCTTTTTCCGCTGCACCACCAGGGTTGACCACGGCTATGAGGCTATTGAGGTCAAGGATGAAGACGAGTACCAGGAAACGCCTGTGGAGGGCTTTGTCAAGGATTCCTCCCGCTGGGTGATTTTCCCGCGCCTGTCCTTGAAGAATCACGGCCTCATTGAAAAGCGCAACCAGGAACTGACAGCTGTGCTGTCGGAGTATCCCCGCAATGCAATCCAAAGGGAAAACGGCAGCTATGGCGATAACTCAGCCAGGAAAGGCATTGCCTCCCATGGCATCAGCTATATGTATACCCTGGATTCCCTGGACGAGGAAAACCACGTGCGCCTGCTGAAGGTGGCCACCCCCTTTCCCTTCCCGGAGGAACTGGCTTTGCAGTTCCTGGAGGGACTGGACGAGGTGCTCTGCATCGAGGAACTTGACCCTGTCATTGAGCGGGCATTGCTGCAGGTTTGCGGCAAGCATCATCTGGCAGTCAAAATCCGGGGCAAGCTGACCGGGGATATGGCCCCGGCAGGTGAGAACACCATGCTGTCTGTGGGCAGGGCTATAAGTTCCTTCCTGGGACTGTCAGAGGAGCCTTTGCCTAAACCTGCGGATATTCCCCTGCCCGTGCGTCCTCCCGTGCTCTGCGCGGGCTGTCCTCACCGCGCTTCCTTCTATGCGGTGAAGCAGGCCATGAAGGGGAAAAAGACCATTTACTGCGGTGACATCGGCTGCTATACCCTGGGCAATGCCATGCCCTTGGATATGTGCGATACCTGTCTCTGCATGGGGGCTGGCATCAACATCGCCCAAGGGGTGGGGCATCTGGACAAGGAAACGAAATGCTTTGCCTTTGTGGGTGATTCCACCTTCTTTGCCGCAGGGCTGACGGGGGTGGTCAACGCCTTTTACAATCAGGCGGAAATGACCCTGGTGGTGCTGGATAATTCCACTACTGCCATGACGGGGCATCAGCCCCACCCCGGCACGGGGCGCACCGTCATGGGGCAGGTGGTGGAGAAGGTCAGCATAGAGAAGGTCCTGCGGGCCATTGGCCTGACTGTGGTGGAGACCGTGGATCCGCTGGACTTCGGGCAAGCCAGGGATACTATCAAGCGGGTGGCAGAGGAGCCGGGGGTCAAGGCCGTGATCTTCCGCTCTCCCTGCATTGCCGTCACCAAGCCGTCGGGCCATGCTGCGGTCAAGGCAGAGAAATGCATTGCCTGCAAGAAGTGCATCCGGGAGCTGGGCTGTCCGGCCCTTATCCTCAAGGAGGGCAAAGCCTTTATTGATGCTTCACTCTGCACGGGTTGCACCCTTTGCGAGCAGATTTGCCCTGCAGGGGCGATTAGTGGGGGTGACAAGAATGCATAAGAATATCATCCTCTGCGGTGTGGGGGGACAGGGCACCATTCTTGCCTCCAAGCTCATAGCGGCGGCTGCCATGAAGAGGGGCCTGGGGGTGAAGACGGCTGAGACCATCGGCATGGCGCAGCGGGGCGGCAGCGTCTTTTCCCATGTGCGGCTGGGGGAAGACCTTCATTCCCCCATGATTGCGCCGGGCCAGGCGGATATCATCATCGCTTTTGAGCCGGCGGAGGCCCTGCGGCATCTGCCCTTCCTCAAGGAGGGCGGGACGGTGGTGGCAAGCCTTTCCCCCGTTTTTCCTGTGAGCACCCTGATCGGGGATTCTTCCTATCCGTTGGAGGAAATCTTGCAGCAGTTGAAGAATTCTATTCAGAATCTCACGCTCATCGACAGCGAGGCTGCTCTCAGGGAACTGGGCTCCCCCAAGGTGCTCAACGTGCTCCTGCTGGGAGCAGCGGTGCGGACGGGAGAGCTGGGGCTGGAGCTGGAGGACATAGAGGCCGCCCTGCATGAAAAGGTCCCTGCCAGGTTCCAGGAACTGAATGACAGGGCGCTCAGGTACACGGAAGGGAAGAAGCAGTCATGAAAATAAGCGAAAAGCAATTGCAGCAAGTAGACAAGCAGATCCAGAGGCTCTTGCAGGTCAATAATTTTTACGGGCAGAAGCTGAGGGAAGCGGGCATCAAGGGCGTTAGCAGCGTGGAGGAATTCCAGCAGCTGCCCTTTTCCCAGAAGCAGGATCTTCGCGATGCTTACCCCCTGGGGCTGATGGCGGTGCCGGAGGAAGAGGTGGTGCGCATCCATTCCTCCTCGGGCACTACGGGTACCCCTGTCATCATCCCCTATACCGCCAAGGATGTGGACGACTGGGCGGAGATGTTTAAGCGCTGCTATGAGTTTGCCGGCATCACGAATCGTGACCGCATCCAGATCACGCCGGGCTACGGCCTCTGGACGGCAGGCATCGGCTTCCAGAACGGAGCGGAGAAGCTGGGGGCTATGGTAGTCCCCATGGGCCCTGGCAACACCAACAAGCAGATCCAGATGATGATGGACATGAAGTCCACGGTCATCACCGCTACGTCCTCCTATGCGCTGCTCTTGGCAGAGGAAATCGAGAAGCGGGGCATCAAGGACAAGGTGCATCTGAAAAAGGGCGTCATCGGCTCTGAGCGCTGGGGCAAGAAAATCCGCGACAGGATTTCTTCGGAATTGGGCATTGAGCTTTATGACATCTATGGCCTCACGGAAATCTACGGCCCCGGCATCGGCATCAGCTGCAAGTACGATAAGGGCATGCACATCTGGGATGACTATGTGTATCTGGAAATCATCGACCCCAAGACCGGGGAAAATGTGCCTGACGGAGAGTTCGGCGAGATTGTCATCACGACCCTGGTCAAGGAGGGAGCGCCCCTCATCCGCTACCGCACCCACGACATTTCCCGCATCATTCCCGGGCAGTGCCCCTGTGGCAGCCAGTTCCCCCGCATCGACATCATCTCCGGGCGCAGCGATGACATGATCAAGATCAAGGGGGTCAATGTGTTCCCCAAGCAGATTGAGGAAGTGCTGGAAGGTTTCCCGGAGCTGTCCAGCGAGTATCAGATCCGCCTTTCCCATCTGGACGGCAAGGATACCATGCGCATCTATGTGGAGACCAATGGCAGCGTGAACTTCCTGGAAATGGCAGGCCAGATCGCATCAGCAGTCAAGAGCAAGATTGGTTTCACGCCGCTGGTGAAGATCGTGGAAATCGGCATCCTGCCCCGCAGTGAGAAAAAGACGAAACGGGTCATTGATGAAAGGTATGACTGATTCAAAGGAGGGTTCTTATGCTTAACACTTTGAAGAAAGACTATCCCCTCTCATCGGAACTGCAGGGGAAGATTGATACGGTGCTGGAGTCCCATGACTATGACCCCACTCAGATCGTGGCAATCCTGCTGGAGGTACAGGACTTGGACGAGAGACATTATGTGCCGGAGCCGATGGCCTATTATCTGGCAGAGAAGCTCAAAATGCCCATCACCAACATCTTTGACTGCCTGAATTTCTATGCCCAGCTCTCGGACAAGCCCAGGGCCAAGTACCCCATCCAGCTATGCAATTCCCCTGCCTGCCGGGTGAATGTCACCGATACCAGGCGACTTTTGAGCACATTGGAGCAGCTGCTGGAAATCAAGGTGGGGGAGACCACCTATGATGGGCGCTTCACCCTTGAGACCATCAGCTGCTTTGGTGCCTGCGACCGCGCTCCTGCCGTGCGCATCAATGGCACGGTTTACGACCATCTTGATACACCGGAGAAAATCGAAGCGCTGCTGCGCTCTCTGCCTTGAGGAAGTGATGAAGCATGGAAAATGTTAGTTTCCTTACCCAGAATTTCGGCAAGTACGATACGAATTCCATAGGCTCCTATATGAAAATCGGGGGCTTTTCCGCCTTGAGGAGAGCAGTGGAATTGGAGCCGCTCTCCATCAGCGATCTTATCGCCAGCGTGAAGGTCAAGGGCCGCGGCGGCGCAGAGTACGACATGGGCCGCAAGCTCTCCCAGGCCCGGGCGGTGAAGGGGGAGCGCAAGGTGGTCATCTGCAACGCGGACGAAGGGGAGACCACTACCTTCAAGGACAGAGAGCTCATCAAGAATGACCCCTTCAACCTCATTGAGGCTATCATCATCGCAGGCTATGTGGTGGGGGCTACGGACGGCTACATCTACATGCGGGCGGAGTATGCCTGCTTCCGTCCCCTGCTTTTGAATGCCATCCGCCAGGCCGAGAGCTACGGCTTTTTGGGAGAGCATATTCTGGCTACGAACTTTAGCTTCAATATCCACCTCTATTCCGGGGCGGGAGCCTATGTCTGCGGCGAGGGCACTGCTCTCATCCGCTCCATCGAAGGCAAGGCGGGACGTCCCCGCATGAAGCCGCCTTTCATCAAGCAAAGCGGCGTCTTTGCCCGTCCCACCTGCCTTTGCAATGTGGAAAGCCTCTCCATCATGCCCCATCTGCTGCTGGACGAGCAGCAGGTCTATGCCCACTGCGGCAGGGGGGACTCCATCGGCACCAAGATGATCAGCGTGGCGGGCAATGTGAATAGGCCCGGGGTCTTTGAGATTCCCTTTGGCACCACCGTGCGGGAAATCATCTACGAGCTGGCAGGGGGTGTGCAGAAGAACAGGCGTATTCGCCTCATCCAGTTCGGCGGCGCCTCCGGCAAGGTGGCAGACGAGAGCATCCTGGACACGCCCTACACCTACGAGGACTTGCGGGCGGCAGGTGTCATGGTGGGCTCCGGCGGCATCCTGGTCATTGACGAGCGCACCAGCGTGCTGGACTTCTTGCGCATGAATCAGGAATTCTTCTCCGAGGAAAGCTGCGGCCAGTGTACCCCCTGCCGGGAGGGGAATCTGCATATCAAGCTGATACTTGATAAGATGGCAGAGGGGAAAGCCACGGCTGAGGATATCAGACTGATGTACAAGATTGCCAGGGTCATGTCCATGTCCTCCCTCTGCGGCTTGGGGGAGACAGCCCAGAACAGCCTGCTTTCTGCCATGGAAGTATTCCCTGAGACCTTTGGATTGGGAGGTGCAGAAGCATGAGCGGAAATATCAGCAAGCTGCTGAAAGAAAAAATGGAAATGGTGAACCTCACCATCAATAATATTCCCCTCACTGTGCCCAAGGGCACGAAGATCATGCAGGCGGCGCAGGAAATCGGCATCGACATTCCCCACCTCTGCTACCATGAAGATCAGAGCATCAAGGCCCACTGCCGCCTGTGCTCCGTGGAAGTCACGGGCAGGCGCAGGCTATTGGCAGCCTGTTCCACCGAGGTCTGGGAGGGCATGGAGGTGCATACGGACACCCCCATCGTGCGGGATACCCAGGTGGCTATCCTGCAGCTGATGCTGGCCAATCATAACAAGGACTGCTTGAGCTGCCCCCGCAATCAGAACTGCGACCTGCAGCGGCTCTGCAGCCGCTTCAATATCATGGAATCTCCCCTGCCCAGCGTGGTGAAGGCGGCGCCCCGCATCGTCACCAATCCCGCCATCGTGCGGGATCCCTCCAAGTGCATCCGCTGCGGCCGCTGCATCAGGGCCTGCAAGGATGTGCAGGGCATCGCCGCCCTGACCTACGCCCACCGCAGCAGCGATATCACCGTCACCACCGCTTATGACAAGCCCATGGAACGCACTGACTGCGTGCTCTGCGGCCAGTGCAGTCTGGTGTGCCCCACGGGAGCCATTGTGGAGAAGGACGATACGGATGCGGTGCTGGATGCCCTGCAGGATCCCAGGAAACATGTCATCGTGCAGGTGGCGCCTTCCGTGCGGGTGGCGTTGGGTGATGCCTTTGGCATGTGGCCCGGTGAGATTGTCACGGGTCAGATGATCACGGCTTTGAGGCTTTTGGGCTTTGATATGGTCTGTGACACCAATTTTGGCGCCGACCTCACCATCATGGAGGAGGGCAGCGAGTTCCTGCACCGCTTGGAGCATGGGGGCACCTTGCCCATGATCACCTCCTGCAGTCCTGGCTGGGTGAACTTCCTGGAAAAGAACTTCGGCGACCTCACTGCCCACCTGTCTACGGCAAAATCCCCCATGAGCATGTTCGGGGCCATCTCCAAGACCTACTATCCGGAGATTGCAGGCATACCCGTGGAGGATATCGTCACCGTCTCCATCATGCCCTGCACTGCCAAGAAGTACGAGGCTGCCCGCCCGGAAATGGGCCGTGACGGCAGGCGGGATGTGGATATAGTGCTGACAACGAGAGAGCTTATCAAGCTCATCAAGTATGTGGGCTTGAATTTCCAGAACCTGCCTGAGAGCGAGTTCGACAGCCCCATGGGCTTCGGCACCGGGGCAGGAGCCATCTTCGGCACCACGGGAGGCGTCATGGAGGCCGCCCTGCGCACCATCTACGAAAAGTACACGGGCGAGATTCTGGAAAAAATAAATTTCCGGGCTGTCCGCGGCTTTGAGGGCATAAAGGAAGCTGAGGTGGACTTGGGGAACCGCAAGGTCAGGGTAGCAGTTGCCCACACCCTGAAAAACGCCAGAATCCTCATGGAGCAGGTGCAGAAGAAAGAGTCCCCCTACGACTTCATCGAGATCATGGCCTGTCCCGGCGGCTGCATCGGCGGCGGCGGCCAGCCCATCGGCACCACCAATGCCATCCGCAAGAAGCGCATGGCGGCTCTCTACGAGATAGACAAGAACCTGCCCCTGCGCAAGTCCCACGAGAATCCGGAGATCATCACCCTCTACCAGGATTTCCTGGGGGAACCCCTGAGCGAAAAGGCCCATGAGCTACTGCATACCCATTACCATAAAGTAGAGAAGGAATACACCTTCTGAAAGCATCCCGCCCGGAGAGACTGGGCGGGATTTTCATTTATATGTTTTGACTATGGCAAAACTGGCACAATTACGTTATAATACTCTTTAGATGTTTCTGACGATACAATCTAGGCTTCCTTCAGAAAGGGGAATGGCAGTATGTATGGCATCATCGACATAGGCTCCAACACTATCCGGCTCAATATCTACCGCATGGACGGGGACAAGCCGGAGCTCTTGATGAGCAAGAAGGATTCCACGGGGCTGGCTTCCTATATCAAGCATGGGCGCATGAATGAGGAGGGCATTGAGCGGGCCAGCATTGTGCTCAGCGAGTTCAATGGGCTCTTGAAGGCTTTTGACGTGGAGGGACATGCCTTTGCCACGGCGGCTCTTCGCAATATCGACAACAGCGAAGAGGCGGTTGACCAGATCATGCGGGCCAGCGGGCTGAAGATCGAGGTCATCCCCGGCGAGAAGGAAGCAGAGCTGGACTTCGTGGGGGCCACCCGGGCCATGCACCTGTCCACGGGCCTTCTGGTGGATATCGGCGGCGCCAGCACAGAGCTGGTGGTGTACAAGAACCAGAAGATGGAGAAGGCCTTTTCCATGCCTGTGGGCTCCCTTTCCATGTACAACGACTATGTGAGCCATCTCATTCCCACCAGGAAGGAGCGCAAGGCCATCCAGGAGGCTGTGCTGGCGGCCATGATGGCTGATACGGAGTTCTTCGAGGGCAAATTCAAGAAGATTGACGGCATCTGCGGTGTGGGCGGTACTGTCCGGGCAGCCTGCAAGCTGAACAATGCCCTCTTCAACCTGCCTCCCAACAACAGCGTCATCAATGCGGTGAACGTGAAGAAGATCCTCAAGAAGCTGGAGAATCCCGAGGGGGATGAGGAAATCGCCACCAGCAAGCTGGATCTCATGCTGAAGGTGGTGCCTGACCGCATCCGCACCATCCTGCCGGGCATGATCATTCTGCAGACGGTAATCAAGCATTTCAAGGCCAAGATGATCCATGTGAGCTATATGGGCGTCCGGGAAGGCTATCTCTATCAGCAGGTGCTGAAGAGGGAGAGCTGAAGATAAGAAACAGGGGGGCGATTCACTTTGCGTGAACTGCCCCTTTTTGTGCATGGGAAAAGATTGTTTGCGGGAGGGGCATGGATATGACTGATTGCCATCTGGAGGAACTGCCGATTTTTGCCGGCTTGAAACCAGAGGAGGTGCAGTCCTTTATCAGACATACGGCGGCGGTTGTAAAGCAGTACGAGAAAAAGGATAGGCTGCTGGAAGCCTATGAAGAGAATGACCAGCTGGGCATCATTGTGCAGGGGACGGCGCAGATCCTCACAGAAGACTGGTTGGGCAATGAGAATGTGGGGCACAGGCTGGAGCGTGGCGCTCTGGTGGGGGTGAATTCTGCCATTTTGTCCGCTGAGTGCAGCGGCAGTGCGGTGGAAGCCATCACTCCCATGCAGGTGATGTGGATCCCCTATCGGGCTTTGCTGGTTTCCGGGCCACGGCTGGGACGCATCCACGGCATTGTCATGAAGCACATTCTGGAAGCCTTGGCCAGGAAGAATCTGCTCATGGTGGAGAAGATGGAGGTGTTGTCGAAGAAATCCCTGCGGGAGCGCATCATCATCTATCTCCTGCAGAGGGAGAAGCGGCAGAAAAATGAGCAGGTGGCGGTGCCCGGACGGGTGCAGCTGGCTAAGGAACTTGACTGCAACCGCAGCGCCCTGACCCGGGAAATCGGTCTGATGCAGGAAGAAGGGCTGTTGGAAACAGGTCCGGACTGGCTGCGGCTCATAAAGTCCCGGGTACTGGGGCGGGATATCGTTTGAAGCAAGAGCATCAGAAAAATTTCAGCAATATATCAATTCAGCATTGGAGGAATATCTATGGCAGGGGCTGCGAGCCTGGGATTTACTTTGGCCTTTTCCTTACTGGCCGTGTTCGTGTGTGCCTTCCGCAGGGAGGCCGGGGAGAAGTGGGGGGCTTATCTGGCCTGTGGGGCCTTGGGAGGAACGGCTGTTGCTAGTGTCCTCCTGATGGCTGCCATCTTCCAAAATGACTTCGGTCTGGAGTATGTGGCAAATTACTCGTCAAAGGATTTGGATCCGCTGTACAAGTTTTCTGTTTTCTGGGCAGGGCAGCAGGGCTCCTTCCTACTGTGGCTGCTGATCCACGCCCTGGTGGGCGGGTATCTGGCCTGCAGGAAGAAGCTGGCGCTCCAGGGCATGGCGGTGTATATGCTGCTGCAGGCCCTGCTGGCTGTACTGGTGCTGGGGAAAAGTCCCTTCCTGCCTGTGGCGGAACTCATGGAAGATGGGGTGGGGCTGAATCCCCTGTTGCAGGACCCCTGGATGGCCATTCATCCGCCCATTATCTTCATTGGCTATGCACTTTTGGCAGTGCCCTTTGCCTACGGGGCAGGAGCCCTTTGGCAGGACCCGAAGGATGATGGCTGGCTGGAGCCTGCCAGGAAATGGACCCTCATAGCCTGGGCTTTTTTGGGAGCGGGCATTTTCATTGGCGGCTACTGGGCCTACAAAGTGCTGGGCTGGGGAGGATACTGGGGTTGGGACCCAGTGGAGAACTCATCCCTGGTGCCCTGGCTGCTGGCGGCTGTGCTGCTGCATTTGCTGAAGCTGGCCAAGGTTCGTCCCAATGTGCGCGTCATGGCACACCTGGCTGCCATCTTCACTTACTCTTTTGTGCTTTATGGCACATTTTTGACCCGCAGCGGCATTCTGGGGGATTTTTCCGTCCACTCTTTCAGCGGCACCAGCATCGGCCTATTGATTGCGGTGGTGAATGCCCTGGTGCTGATGGTCGCCCTTTGCCAGCTTATTTGGAAGCTGAAGGAACTGCCCCAGGGGGAAATCTATGAGGGCTATGGCAACCGGGAATTCCTGCTTTCCCTTGGCATGCTGCTCCTGGTCTTTATGGCGGTGATCATCTTCCTGGGCATGTCCATGCCCCTGCTCACCCAACTGGCAGGCAAGCCTGCGGCGGTGGATACGAATTTCTATGTCAGGACGACCCTGCCTTTGGCCGTGGCCATGCTGGCGGTGCTGACTTGTTGCTCTGTGCGGGGCTATGGCGGCAGCCGTCTGCTGCAGGGGCAGCAGGTGAAAATGGCTTTGGCCGGATGCTTCGTGCTGGGAGCGGTCCTGGCCTTGGCAGCAGGTGTCAGGGGAATCCTGCCCTTGCTTCTGGCGGGGACAGCCTTGCTGGGAGTGGGAGCTTCTGTCCTGGGATATCCCCGCAGCGGCCTCAGATTGGGAGGAACCATTGCCCATGTGGGGCTGGGGCTGGGACTTCTTGCCATCGTGCTTTCCGGCAGCGGCAGCCAGACTCTTTCGGAAGAGTTCCAGGCAGGAGAGACCAGGAGCCTGCTGGGTCATGAAATCACTTATAGGGGACAGGATTTTGCGGAAGATGGCAAAGGGAAGGCCTATGTGTATGAGGTGGACGGGCAGGAAGTACGCGCCCTCACCAAGCTGCACTCAAATGGTTCTGATGCCGCCAGGGAGCCAGCCATCTATAAGTCCTTGACAGGGGATATCTATATTGCTCCCACGCCGCCCCAGGAAACGGGGGTGGAGGAACTGACCTTGAAAAAGAAGCAGATTGCCCTGGCAGGGGAGGAGGCCTATCTGTTGGAAGATGTGGAGGCCGAGGAGGAGCCCGGGGGGCGCCTGAAGCTCACAGCAGAGATTTCCGTGACCAATGGGGATGTGGTTGAGACCATAAGGCCTGTTATAGAGGTATCCCAAAACCGCACGGGAAATTCCCAGCCGGTGAGCGTGCTGGAAGGCAAGAAGCGCGTGCGGCTGACAGGCATGACTGAAGACTATAAGAAGGTGCGCCTGGAAATCCTGCCCTCCCTGGCAGAGGCTGAAAAAGTGTCGGTCACTGCTTCCGTCAGCACAAAGCCCTATATCTGGCTGCTATGGCTGGCCTGTACGGCTGTGACTGGCGGCTGCCTGCTGGCAGCAAAGAAAAAATGAGCAAACAATAGTGTACCGCCTTGTCCATTGTGGACGGGGCGGTACCTTAGTATGTGCGGAGTTTGTTGTTCGTACTTGCCAGATGAGGAAAATAAAGTTAGAATAGCATTGTCTGCTGTCTTGACAGTAGACAATGCTATTTCTTTTGTGAGGAGTTTGTTTATGGAAGATATCATTGAGGAAATCATGGAACTGAAGCGGCAGCGCAGGGCCGTAATCCTGGCCCATGTCTACCAGCCGGAAGAGATTCAGGAAATTGCCGATTTCACAGGGGACTCCTTTGGCTTGTCCCAGCAGGCTGCTGCCACTGAGGCGGAAGTCATCGTCTTCTGCGGAGTGCGGTTCATGGCGGAGACCGCCAATATCCTGTCCCCGGACAAGATAACCCTGCTACCTGCGGTGGATGCCGGCTGCCAGATGTTCACCGATGCCATTACGGGAGAGGTTCGCAGGGCCAAGGCAGAGCGCCCGGAAGCGCTGGTGGTTTCCTATGTGAACACCCCTGCAGCTGTCAAGGCCATGAGTGACATCTGCTGCACCTCATCAAATGCTGCTGCCGTAGTGGCTTCTTTGCCCCGGGAACAGGAGGTCATCTTTGTTCCCGATGCCAACCTTGGCTCCTGGGCCGAGGAGCAGTGCGGCCGGGAACTCCTGAAGTGGCAGGGGGGCTGTCCCATCCATGGACGGCTCACGGTGGAAGATGTGCGCCGGGCCAGGGCAGAGCACCCTGGAGCCCTGGTGCTGATGCACCCGGAATGTCGTCCTGAGGTGCGGGAACTGGCAGATTATATCGGCAGCACCACGGGCATTGTCAATTTTGCGCAAAAAAGCCAGGCAGAGGAATTCATCATCGCCACGGAGGAAGGGGTCATGTACGAATTGACAGAGCGTTGTCCAAGCAAGAAATTCCATCTGGCATCCAGGAAGCTCCTTTGCGTCAATATGAAGAAGATCTCTCTGGAGAAGGTGCGTGATGCCCTGAAGAACATGGAACCCCGGGTGGTGGTGCCGGAGGAAATCCGCCTGAAGTCTGTGGCGGCTTTGGAAAAGATGCTGGCTGTAAAGGGGGAAGCAGCATGCAGCGCTACCTGATGAATTTCGACACCAAACGGATGGAGACCCGCCGGACAGAATGCCTGGTGATCGGCAGCGGCGTGGCCGGCCTCACTGCCGCCTGCCAGCTGGCCCGTCATGGCCATCATGTGCTGCTGGTGGTGCGGGACACTCTGCAGGACAGCAATACCAGCAAGGCTCAGGGGGGCATTGCCGCCGCTTTGGGAAAAGATGACAATCCGCAGCTGCATTTGGAGGATACCCTGGTGGCAGGAGCCGGGCTCAGCAATGAATCCGTCTCCCGCATGGTGGTGACAGAAGGGCCGGAGGAAATCCGCTGGCTGGCAGAAAACGGCGCCGAGTTTGACAGGAATGAAGATGGCAGTCTAGCCTTGGGGCGGGAGGGCTGCCATGGCCGCCAGCGCATTGTCCACAGCCATGGTGATGCCACCGGGGCAGAGGTGGCCCGGGCCCTCAATGATATGGCAGCCAAGGAGCCGAACATCAGGACGATTGAGGGCTGCTATGTGGTGGATCTGCTGACCCATCGAGGCCGTTGCTATGGGGTTACAGCCCTTTGGCATGGCAGGAAAATATGCCTGCGGGCAGAGCATACGGTACTGGCCACTGGTGGCCTAGGCCGCCTCTTCCGGCACACCACCAATCCGGAGGGGGCCACCGGCAGCGGTCTGGCCATGGCCCTGCGGGCCGGGGCAGTACTGGCAGATATGGAATTCGTGCAGTTCCACCCCACGGCTCTGGCTCTGCCCGGCTGTCCCAATTTCCTGATTTCCGAGGCAGTGCGTGGAGCTGGCGCCCACCTGCTGGATCTTGAGGGGAGACGCTTCATGCCGGATTATCATCCCATGGCAGAGCTGGCTCCCCGGGATGTGGTAGCCCGCTGCATCTTTCGGGAGATGACCAAAGCTGAAGCCAGCCATATCTGGCTGGATGCACGCCATATCGAAAAGGTGACGGAAAAATTCCCCATGATTGCTGCTACCTGCCGGGATTACGGGATAGATATAGCCAAAGACCTGATTCCCATTGCCCCCGCTGCTCACTATATGATGGGGGTCATCCATACGGATATTTGGGGACGCACTGGCATCGAAGGCCTGTACGCCTGCGGTGAGGTGGCCTGCACCGGCCTGCAGGGAGCCAACCGCCTGGCCAGCAACAGCCTGCTGGAGGGACTGGTCTTCGGCCGCCGGGTGGCTGTCATCATAGGCAAGACCAGGCTGCCCCAGGCGGAAGCAGGCCTCAGGTGGCGGGAGGAAAGCCTGGCAGAGGAGAAGCAGGGTGAGGTACAGGCTGACATCGCCCAAAGCAGGCAGCTCATGAGTCGCTATCTGGGCATCGTCCGCAGCGAAGAGGATTTGGCTGCGGGTGAGGAAAAACTGCGTTGTCTGGCAAGTGTCTATGCAGGCTGCAGTGCGGCTTCCCCGGCAGAGCTTGACCTGCGTGCCGCCCTAACCTGCGGCGCCCTGATGTTCAGGGGGGCCAGGCGCCGCAAGGAAAGCCGCGGCGCCCATTATCGGGCAGATTATCCTGAGAAGGATGAAGCCTTTGCCCAGCATTTCGGTGACCAGTGCAGGGTCAACGAAGAGTCAGGGGTTTCAGAAGAAGAAAATACGGCCGCAGCTGCTGTTTTGGCCTGGGGCCTGGCATAACTGAAACATCATCGTCATAAGGAGGAGGATAAGATAATGGATATATTAGGACTGGACAAAAAGATTGCGGACTGGCTGCAAGAGGATATTGGCAGCGGCGATATTACCACTCTGGCCACTGTGCCGGCAGGAGCAAAGACCCATGCTGTCATCCACGCCAAGGAGGCTGGCATTTTGGCCGGTGTGGAAGTGGCCAGGCGGGTATTTGGCCT
Source organism: Selenomonas sp. (assembly GCA_017635515.1). Taxonomy (GTDB): domain Bacteria; phylum Bacillota; class Negativicutes; order Selenomonadales; family Selenomonadaceae; genus Selenomonas_B. The sequence continues at coordinate 6,237 of JAGBLH010000108.1, read as the reverse complement.
GCTGGATGAAGAGGTTGAGTTTGCCAGTGTCCTGATAGACGGGGCTAAGCTGGCACCCGGTTCCGTCATCGCCACGCTGGACGGCAATGCCCGGAGCATTCTCACCGGGGAGCGGCTGGCCCTGAATCTCTTGCAGCATTTATCCGGAGTGGCTACCCGTACCCATAAGCTGGCGGCCATAGCTGCGCCTTATGGGGCCAGGCTGGTGGATACCCGCAAGACAACTCCGGGAATGCGGCTGCTTGATAAGTATGCCGTGAAAGTGGGCGGCGGCGCCAACCATCGCCTGGGACTTTACGATGCCATGCTCATCAAGGATAACCATATCAAAGTGGCTGGTGGCATCAGGGCGGCTTTGGAGCGGGCCAGAGCATATGCTTCCCACATGACCAAGATCGAGATTGAAGTGGAGGACCTGGCCGGGGTGGAGGAAGCCCTGGCAGGGAAGGCCGATGTCATCATGCTGGACAATATGGCGCCGGATAAAATGGCAGAAGCGGTGCGCCTCATTGACCACCGGACCGTGGTGGAAGCTTCCGGGGGAATTGACGAAAACACCCTGGCAGCCGTTGCTGAAAGTGGCGTAGACGTGATTTCCGTAGGGGCCCTGACCCACAGCGTAAAGGCACTGGATATCAGTATGGACATAGGCAGGATAAAATAAGCCAGGCATTTCCTGTTCCACAAAAATGTAACAGTGTTACAAAAATGAACTATTTCTGCAATTTTTCCTGTAGCAGAGTTGCAATTGCTGAAAAAAACTTCTCAGCTGTGCAGAAAGCATGATATGATTCCTTCTGTAAGGAAGCGGAAGGGCTTTCTGTCAGAGGTTTAAGAATATGATCGGTGGCTTATCCCCATTGGCCACCGACCTCCAAGGATATTCTATCCTCCCATTCCCCATAAGTTTTATCACACTACAATTTCCAAGAAAATCCCATTTTTGAGATCCCTGAAGATTTGGCCGTCCACTTCCCAGTGGATGGCATTTTTTTTTGCGCTGACAGATTTTGTATTTGGTGGCGGTATGATAAACTGAAGTAAAGATATTTTTATGGTCATCTGTGGTGTTTTAGGAGGATGAGGCATGGCAAATTTGCGTAGGGTGCTGCAGGAGAAGCAAGGTTTCTCGGAGGCAGAGAGTGCCATTGCAGATTATTTGGTAGAGCATTTTCGGGAACTGGGCAATTTTTCCACTCGTCAGCTGGCCAAGGCTGCTTATACCAACTCGGCAGCCATCGTGCGTTTCGCCCAGAAACTGGGCTTTGAGGGGTATGTGGATTTCAAGGTCCACTTCATGGCGGAGATGATGCAGCATGAGGACGAGCCACCGGAGAGGCATTTCACCAGGAAGGACAATGTGCCCCTGATCATGGAAAAGATGATGTACCTGGGCATCAATACCTTCAAGGAAACCCATGATATCCTGGATCCTGCCATCGTGGTGCGGGCAGTACATCGCATCCGTCAGGCTGACCAGATAGATTTCTATGCCATGGGCAACAACCGCTATCCACTGTACATGATGGTGGAGAGCTTTGCCATGGTGGGCAAGACCACCTCCCTTCATGACAACATGGCATCTCAGTACCTGCAGGCCTACAGTTCGCCTAAAAATCATATTGGCTTTTTCGTGAGCCGCACCGGGGAGAACCGCATGCTGCTGGACATTGCCCAGAAACTCAAAGAACGCAAGGTCCCTCTGCTCCTCATCACCGCCAATCCCAAATCCACTTTGGGGCAGATGGCTGATGTGGCCATTCCTGCCACGGACGCTGAGCACATGAATGAAGGGGGCCCAAGGATATTCATCATGAGCATCACCTACATTCTCCATGTGCTCTGGGCAGTGCTCATGGGCAAGGAAGATGCCGAAAGCCTGCGCCACCGTGAAGAATGGCTGAGCAAGAACTTCTATTACTGATACTACGAAAACAATAGCCTGACCAACCTTCTCCTTAGGGGGAAGGCTTTTTCATTGCAAAAACACGGCAAATCAACTCAAAACACGCCTGAATTTGCAACTATGTTGCAAAAACAATAAAAAAGCCGGCCAAGGCTTGTATCACTGTTTCAACTGACCTGCAAAATATTGTGGCGCAAATGAATATTTGTTATATTTTAAACACCTTAAGGAAAGAGCTGTGCACTGTTGATGTTTAGGAGTAATTGAGAGAAAAGAGGGAATTTCGTGAGCAAGCAAGAGATATTTGATAAATTTCTTGAATTCATGTCAAATTTCGCCCAGATTCGTGAAGTGGTAGCCTTGCGTGATGGTTTCATCATGACCACGCCCTTCACTATCGGCGGTTCGTTGTTCCTGTTGTTGGCAAATCTGCCAGTACCCGGTTATGCCGAGTTCATGGCTTCCATCTTTGGAGCTGACTGGACGGCTCCCCTGTATGCTGTGTCCGGGGCAACCTTCAGCGTCCTGGCTCTCATCGTGGTCATGGCCATCACTTATAAGTTCGTGGCTAACGAGGGTTGTGATGCCAGCATGGCTTCCATCCTGGCTCTTTCCACTTTCCTGATCCTGATGCCCTCCACTCTTACCGCTGAAGGCGGCGCTGTGGTAGGGGACCTGATTCCCAAGACCTGGGCAGGCAGCAATGGCGTCATCACGGCAATTTTAGTAGCTTTCTTTACCAGCTATGTCTTTGTTTACTGCGAGAAGCATCACCTGACCATCAAGATGCCTGATTCTGTACCCAGTGGCGTGGCCAGGGCTTTTGAGGCCTTGATTCCCGGCATCCTCCTTTTCTTCTTTGCCTCTGTGGCTTTTGCCCTTTGCCGCTACCTTGGTGCCACCACCATGCCTGAACTGATTTTCAAGGTCATTCAGACGCCTCTTCAGGGCCTTTCCGACAGCCTGGGCGGCGGCATCGTCATCGTGGGTCTCCAGAGCATTCTCTTCTGGGCCGGTGTCCATGGCCCAAACGTGGTAGGTGGCGTGGTGAGCCCCCTGCTTATCGCCAACTCCCTGGACAACCAGCATATCCTTGAAGCAGGCGGCCAGCTCCTTGGCAACCCTGCAGCCCATATCTTCACTGTGCAGATCAACGATGTATTCGTCAAGAGCGGCGGTTGCGGCCTGACCCTGGGCCTGATTATCGCAGCCCTGCTGGTGGCCAGGTCCAGCCAGATGAAGTCCCTGACCCGCATGGCTACGGTGCCCGGACTCTTCAATATCAATGAGCCTATCATCTTCGGCCTGCCCATCGTGTTCAATCCCTATTTGCTGATTCCCTTTACCCTGGTACCCCTGATGGCCCTCTTTGTGACCTACGGTGCCATCAGCATCGGTTTCATGGCTCCGCTGAGTGCCGTGCAGGTGCCCTGGACCACCCCGCCCATCATCGCAGGTTTCCTGCTGGACGGCTGGCAGGGAGCTGTGGTGCAGATCATCAACCTGACCCTGGCTACGGTCATCTACCTGCCCTTCGTCAAGTCCCAGGATAAGGCATTCCTGGCTGAGGAGCAGGAACAGGCTGCGGCAGAAGCTGAGGCAAATAAAGCAGAAGCTGCTATTCAGAAATGATTTCAACTTGAGATATTTTAACTTAGATAGATGTAGAGAGTTTAGCGAAACAGAGGGATGAGAAAATGATGATAAATCGCAAGAAGACTGCAGCCCTGATGCTGGGGCTGACCATGAGCATGACTGGTAATCTGATGGCAGCTCCGGCTAGTGCAGATGAAGCAGAGCTGATGGCGGCTGCTGGTGAAACTGATTTGCAGGCCCGCATAGAGGCTTTGGAAGCTCAGCAGAGGGAATTGCTGGCCCAGCTGGAGACTCTGAAGCAGCATGCTGGTGAGGCGAAAAAGGTTGAAGACACGGCCAAGGCCAACAAAGAGGAAATCAGCGAGCTCAAGAAGCTGCAGGACAAAGTGAAGCTCTATGGTTTTGTCCGGGCTTCCTGGGATAACGATTCTGACCGCAATAAGGGCGACATCTACGATGATGAGAAGACCAACAGCCGCTTCTATCTGAACCTGATGGCAGATATGAAGATCAACAAGGAATGGACTGGCCATCTCCAGAGCGAGACCAACCAGCGTTATGCAAGGAGTACCCTGGACGGTTACTATACCCGTGATGACGGCACGGTGCAGCGCATCTGGCTGGAAGGCAATCTGAAGAACGGACTGAATATCAATGTGGGCCGCAAGTGGAGCTTCCTGGGCAACCAGTTCTCTCTGCTGGGTGCTACCACTGACGGTATAGATGTGAGCTATCCTGTCACCAAGAATGGTCTCAGGGCCGGCGGTTTCTACTATGCCATGGGCGAGTATTCCAATGCGGACTTCAATTTCTACGGTCCCTTCGTGAAGGGCCCCATCGGCCATAACTTCGATATCTTCCTGGCCTATGCCAGATTGAACAAGGGCCGCACCGAGGCCATCGAGGCTCCCTACAATCCCGGGGACTACAGCCGTGGCAACTGGATTGGCAACCAGGCCTTCGTCATCAGTGCTGCCACCAATGTGCTGCCGCACTTGCGGGCTACGGTGGACTACGTGCGCACCAACCACAAGAACAACCTGGCCTTCACTGACCCCACAGCCAGCTACGGGGATTGCAACCAGTCCTGGTTCGCCCGCCTGGATTACAAGGGGACGAATCTCGACCAGAAGGGCAGCTGGGGTGCCTATGTGCGTTACCACAACATCGGCCGCAACGGTACCATTTGGAACGATGATGCCTGGGGCTCTGTGCTGAGGAACTCCAAGGGCTGGTCCGTGGGCGTGAAGTATGTGCCCTGGAAGAATGTGGAATGGGAGAACATGTTTGAGATTGCCGACTGCAACAAGGATCCGTACCCCTATGGCGTACAGCCCTATAAGCGTCACCTCTTCCGCACCCAGATTGATTTCCACTTCTAAAAAAAAAAGACAGACGAAAGATTTCAAGGTCAGAAAACAGGAGGAATTTTTGATATGGAAGGTTTGGAACTTACCGCATTTCAGATCATCTCTGCCGTGGGCGCCGCCCGCAGCAGCTATATAGAGGCTATTCAGATGGCCAAGGCAGGGGAGTTCAAGGGTGCCGAGGCGGCTCTCAAGGAAGGAGAGGAATTCTTCGTTGAAGGCCATCATGCCCACACCGGCTTGTTGGAAAAGGAAGCACAGGAGGGCCAGGGCAGCACTGTTTCCCTGCTGATAGTCCACGCGGAGGATCAGCTGATGAGCGCCGAGGCCTTCAAGACCATCGCCGCAGAATTCATTGAAGTATACAAGCGCATGAGCGAGAGCGCCAGTGAAGAAATGGAGAAGATAGCATGAGTTTTCCCAAGGGATTTTTGTGGGGCGGCGCCGTGGCTGCTCATCAGCTGGAAGGCGGCTGGCAAGAGGGGGGCAAAGGAGTTAGTGTCGCAGACGTTATGACCGTGGGAGGTCCGGGCAAGCCCCGTGAAATCACGAACGGGGTGTTGCCGGGCAAGCTTTACCCCAACCATGAGGCCATCGAATTCTATTCCCATTACAGGGAGGACATTGCCCTGCTGGCAAAACTTGGCTTCAAGTGCTTCCGCACCAGCATTGCCTGGACCCGCATTTTTCCAAAAGGGGACGAGCTGGAGCCCAATGAGGAGGGCCTGAAGTTCTATGATGACCTCTTTGATGAGATGAAAAAATACGGCATGGAGCCGGTGATTACCCTCTCCCATTTCGAGATGCCTTATCATCTTGTGAAGGAATACGGCGGCTGGCGCAACCGCAAGCTGGTGGAGTTCTTCGTCCGCTTTGCCAAAGTCTGCTTTGAGCGCTATAAGGACAAGGTCAAGTACTGGATGACCTTCAATGAGATCAACAACCAGCGCAATGTGGATGATGCCTTTGCTCCCTTCACCAACTCCGGGATCATTTACCAGGAGGGGGAGGACAAATACGCTGTCCTCTACCAGGTGGCTCACCATGAGTTTGTGGCTTCTGCCAAGGCTGTGGTAGAGGGGCACAAGATCAATCCTGATTTTCAGATCGGCTGCATGCTGGCCATGTCTCCTTCTTATCCTGCTACCTGCAAGCCCCTGGATCAGATTGCCGCCCTGAAGGAAATGGACCGCACTTTCTACTATGCTGATGTCCAGTGCCGAGGCCATTATCCCCAGTACATGCTCAGGGAATGGGAGAACCACGGCTACAAAATCCAGATGGAGGAGGGGGACCTGGCCCTGCTGGAAGCAGGCAAGGTTGATTACTTCGCCCTGTCCTACTACATGAGCTTCGTCAGTGAGTATG
>JAGBLH010000107.1 GCA_017635515.1 Selenomonas sp. | reverse complement strand
TTGGGACTACGACGAGCGCAGGCAACGCTATACTCTGGGATTCCCTAACAGAGAGGTCAAATACAGCTTCCTCAAGAGCCTTTTGCCGGATTTTGCCCCGGCAGCCATACCCGGCCGGGGAACGGATATCTTCTCCCTGGATGACTGCTTGGAGGCAGGGGATACGGAGGGCATGCGTGATATCCTCACCGCCCTTTTTGCCAGTATCCCCTACACCACAGATGATGCCCCTTTTGAGCATTATTTCCAGACTGTGCTCTATCTGGTCTTCACCCTGCTGGGCCAGTATGTCCACTGCGAAGTCCACAGCAGCCGCGGACGGGCTGACTGCATTCTGGAAACGGATAAGTTTGTTTACATCTTCGAGTTCAAGGTGGGAAAGAGCGCCAGGGAAGCCCTGGAGCAGATAGAGGCAAAGGGATACGCCGCGCCATATGCCGCAGATTCCAGACAGCTTTTCAAGATTGGCGTAAGCTTCGACGGGGAGGAAAGGAAACTGGCGGAGTGGGAAGTGAGGGAAAGCTGACTTATGCTTGCAACTTGTACTGAAAGAATCCTCTTATACTCGCGAACAATGAAAAACATGAAATATAACGAGGCAGAAGATGTCCCCCACTTCTGTAAGTGGAGGTGTACATCTTAACAGGCGGGAGCGTATCTCCCGCCTCGTTGAAAGGCCGAGAGGAGGATTTGCCTACGGCAAATCTGGAACAATGGCCTTATAACTGAGGACGGAGGCTGAGGACAATGGAGGAAAAGAGAAGAAGGCTGCCTATTGGGGTGCAGAGCTTTGCCAAGCTTAGAGAGGGAGGTTTCCTATATGTGGACAAGACCCGTTACATCTACAAGCTTGTCCAGGAAAGCAGCCAGTACTTCCTTAGCCGTCCCCGGCGTTTTGGCAAGAGCCTGTTCCTCTCTACCCTAAAAGCCTATTGGGAAGGGAATAAGGAGCTTTTTGAGGGGCTGGAGATAGAGAAGCTGGAAAAGGACAATAAGAAAGCCTTTGAGCCTTACCCTGTCTTCTACTTTGATTTCAACGGGCAGAACTATCAGAGGGAGACAGCGCTGGAGGATGTGCTGGCAGAGCACCTGGCGAAATGGGAAAAGATTTATGGCGGTGATGACAAGCTGTCTTTGTCGGGGCGTTTCAGAAGTCTTATCAGAGCAGCAACGGAAAAGACTGGCAAGGGCTGCGTGGTGCTGGTGGATGAGTATGATAAGGCGTTACTGGAAACACTTGAAAATGCCACCTTGGAGGAACACAACAAGGCAGTTTTCAAAGGTTTCTTCGGCACATTGAAAAGCTATGACGAGTACCTTCGCTTTGTCTTTATTACCGGGGTGACGAAATTCAGCAAGGTCAGCATTTTCAGCGATTTGAACCAGCTCAGGGACATTTCCCTGGAAAGTGATTATGCCGAAATTTGCGGCATTACCCAGCAGGAATTGGAAAAGGTCTTTGTTCCGGAAATAGCAGCCATGGCCAAGAGCCAAAAGATAGGCCAGGCAGAATGCCTGACAGCCCTGAAAAAGTTTTATGACGGCTATCATTTTTCCACCCAAGGGGAAGGAGTTTATAATCCTTTCAGCCTGCTGAATGCCTTTGCCTCCAGGGAATTCAGGTCATACTGGTTCGCCACCGGCACTCCTACTTTCCTGGTGCGGAGAGTGAGGGAAATCAGGCTGGATGCCAGCCGCTTCACCGACCGCACTCTGTACGCTGACCTGGACGATTTGACGGATTATCGCTATGAAAATCCAAATCCCATTCCCCTGCTTTATCAAACAGGGTATCT
>JAGBLH010000106.1 GCA_017635515.1 Selenomonas sp. | reverse complement strand
CGGGGCAATATCAAGCAGACGGTTTATATGGATCTTTCCATCGGATTCCCGCTGGAAAAGGAACTGAATGGTACTCAGGTATCCAAGACAAGGGTTCACTTTGGCATGAATGCGCAATTTTAACGGATTGGAGCTGGATTGAAAGGAGCGAAATACCGTGAATAAGACATATAAAATTATCTGGAGCCACGTGCGGAAATGTTATGTGGTGGTTTCCGAATATGCCAGGAGCCACGGTAAGAACAATACGAAGAGTATCCTCGCATGGGTAACGCCTGCCCTCTTCGGGGGGGCGTTGCTGGCATCAACTGCCATGCCATCATGGGCTGCGGCGCAGAATATTGAAAAAGTCAATGGGGAGAAGTTCAATAATCAGGTAAACCAAATCTATGCCGATAAGCTGGTGAATTCAACTGCAGTCAATGCCTTCAAAAACTTTGAGCTGGATGCTGGCCGGATTGCGAATATGCATATGGGTACCGCGGCGAACCCCAATGCGGCCGGGAGTCTGGTGAACTTTGTCAATAATCAGGTGAGTATCAGCGGCACGGTCAATGCGGTGAAGAACGGCGGCATTGGGGGCAATCTTTATTTTCTCTCTCCCAATGGTGTGGTGGTAGGCTCTACTGGCGTGATCAATGCGGGCAGCGTACACCTTATGGCACCTTCCCAGTCGGAATACAATGCCATGGTGGGGGACAGCGGTGTAAATGATACGGCCTTCTCCCGGCGGTGGAGCGGCATTCAGGACGGTACAATCCCCTTGAATGCCGATGCCACCATTACCGTAAGCGGTCAGCTTCATGCTGTTGACGGCATTTCTGCCCATGCAGGCAAAATTGATATCAAAAATAGTGCCAATATTATAAATAATGATTCGGTTGATTTTTCCAGTCTGGTCAATGTCTCCGATACGGTCAAGGCCGGCATGACGGGGAGCCTTCAGCTGCAAAAGAGCGGGGACAGCGGAGCCATCAAACTGGCTGCAGTGGGGGATAATTCGGCCGAATGGAATGTAACGGATATCGAGCTTAAACCGAAGGTTGAGGTCGATAAGGGTGCCGTTATAAAGGGTGACGGCGAGGTGAATATCTCGGCCAGTGCGAAGAATGCCGGCTCCATGATGCTTTCATCCATGACCGCTACGGTGGATGTGAATGGCAGCGTCACAGGGGATACTGTGGACATCAGCGCTGCTGCTGAGGATGAGTTTGCCCTTTCCCGGGGCAATCAGGTCTCGGAAGCTTTTAATGAGCAGCTTGACCTGCCGGCTTTGGCCGGGGATATTCTGAGTTTTGCGGATATTGACGTGTCTTTAGCGGTGCATGATGCCAAGGCTGAAGTCAATATCGGCCAGGATGCTGTCATCACCGCTATGGGCAAGGATACGGTGACGGAAAATGACGGAAATCAGGAGGTAACGAGGGCGCTTAATGTCAGTGCGGAGTCCAGTCTTTCGGGCGCAATCGCCACAGAACCGGACTCTTTTATCGGGGAAATCTTTGATATTGCCAAGGAACATTTCAAGTGGAAGCAGGGTGCCCAGAACACTTCCATCGGTGTGGGTGTGCTGAAAAACAATGCGGAAGTGAACGTCAAAGGCAAGCTCGTCACCACGGATGAGGAAGGCGGCGTGAGTGTAAAGGCATCTTCTCCGCTGACCTTTGAGGGGGATATTTCCAATACCGTCTATAAGGATTCGGATAATGCTTTTCTGGCTTTGGGGACTGGAGTAGTGGTCAGTGAGAACCACAGCAATGTAAGGCTGGAAAACAGCGCCCAGCTTACGGATATTGCCGGGGACTTCGAGGCTTCTGCCGATGCGGAGAATAAGCTTAGTCTTTCCGTGTCCGTAAAAGGTTTTGACAACACCACCATTGCCACGGCGGCAGCTGTTATGGTGCATGATTCCTCCGCCGATGTGAAGGCAGATACTGCCATCGAGGCAGCGGATGTGTCTCTTGACGCTAATAACACCGTGAAAAAACTCAGTGTCAAGGCGAAAAACAGCCTGGGTAGTGGCAATGGCACCCCGCCAAATACGGGGCTGCTCACTACTTCAGGCAAATATATGAGCAATCTCCAATATTCTATTTTCGGAAAGATCACCGGCAGGGAAATTGAAGAACCGGATCCCCTGTTTGAAAATCTGTCTGAACTTTTCAACGCCGGTGCCAGCGTGGGGGTTGCTTCGGCGGGCAATACGGCCAAGGTCACTCTGACTCCTCAGGCGAAAATAAATGCCGCTGGCGATGTGGCCATCAACTCCTCGGTAGGTACCGAATCCCTGCGGATGAATTCCAACGGTTCGGCAGGTAATGCCAAACAGCACAAGATTGATGACGAGCATTCCGAGAGTCATCAGAATGTGAAGGTAGAAGCCTCTGTTCTCGTGGCTGACCTGGAAAACCACGCCGATGTGGTGGTGGAAGAGGGCACGGAGGACAGCCATACGGCCATTAAAGGCGGCAAAGTATCCATCGGCACAGATAACACCTTCACTTATGACAATATCGAATCCATGAAAAAATCCTTGAATGATGCCGCTACGGCCAAGACCTTGCGGGAGGCAGGCCCGGACATCAGCGAGGCTTATGATGCGCTGGTGGAGGCCTGGGATGCCTATGAGGAGGATAGGGGGCGCTTTGGTGCCGTGGCTTCGGCTGCCGCCGGGTTGCTTTCTGCTTTGGGAGAAATCCCTTCTGGCCTAAGTGATCTGGCCGGCGTAAAAGACAAGCTTACGGCCTTTATCGATCCTGCTTCTTATGGCACCTTCTATGTGGGGCCTAAGACTTCCGGGGGCAAGCTGGGCACGATTGATCCTACGGCCAACAATTCCAAGTTTGCCGTGGCCGGTGCGGCGGATATTGCCCTGCTTGACGATACATCCAAGGTCAGTCTGGGCAAGTATGCCCATATTTCCGCCACGGACAAGGTGGATATCACATCCAAGCTGAACCGGGACGATGCTTCGATAAACGGTGTACTGGGCCTGATGAATTCCGGTGACCAGAATTCCGTGGGCGGTATTTTTTCCTTCTATAATGCAGACCGCACGTCCAAGGTTACTTTGGGCGATCATGTGTCTGTGACGGGCAGCAGTATTGCCACTGAGGCCACCAAGGATACTTCCCATCTTTCTGTGGCTGCTGGCGCAGGCAAAGGGGGAAGTGCGGGCATTACAGCCATGGTCTCCATGGTGCAAGGGACGGATACTGCCGCTGTGGAAGTGGGCGACGATACTAATCTGAATGCCCTGAATGGGGGCAAAGTAGCTCTCTCCACTGATAACGATACGCAGGTTACTAATATTGCAGGCAGCGTGGGCATTGGCACCTCCGCAGGGATTGGTGCATCTGTCGCCATTACCGATGAGAACCGGGACAGCCTGCTGACTATGGGCAGAGCAAAGATTCTGGGGGGAAGTGCGGACTTTTTCGCCAATAATGACGGCATGATCAATACTGCTGCCGTAGCAGGCGGCGTAGTGGCCAATGACGATACGGAAAACGTGAGCAAGCTTGCCAAGTTCCAGAACTGGATGCAGAACCAGAAGAATAAGGTCAGCAACGTCAGCCGGAAGCTCAATGATGTCACGAAGAAGATCATCCCCGACAAGCTCAAGGCCGCCATGGACGTCAAGGATAACAAGATGCTCAAGACGGACAACGTGGCCCAAAATCCCCAGGCAGGCAAGGAACTGCCCAGCATCAGTGTGGCCGGGGCGGGCAGTGTGGCCGTAAGCCTTGGCGATGCTGTTACCAAATCCGTCCTTGATGGGGCAGCCATAACCCTTACCAACGCATCCCAGCCGGGACTGCTCTCTGCCCATGCTGTAGATACCGTTTATACCGGTTCCTACGCCGGGGCGGCAGGCATTGCCTGGAACAACCATACCGGCCCCAACAATGAGAATAGCCGTACTGTGGGAGTGGCAGGTGCCGTAGGTTGGGTATCTGGGGAGCATGAGGTGATTTCTGCCATAAAAAACAGCACTGTCAACGCCTCTATTGACAATTATGCCGAAAAGAGCGGTGCAGATGTGGCGGCAGGATTAGGCCTTGCCCTGGCAAAGGGCGGCTCGGCAGCAGGTGGTTCCTCTACCTCGGCGGCGGCTTCCCTGTCTGTAATTGACCTGGACAATACCGTCAAGGCAGAGTTAAAAAACGATACGGTAACCGGTGATTCCGTCACTAACAGAGCCATTGATGCGGATACATTGGTGGCTGGCGGTGTCAATGCCTCCATTGCCCTGGGTAAATCAAAGGGCACCGCCATTGGCGGCAGTGTTGTGGTGAACCGTGTCCATAACGATATGGACGCTTTGATTGACGGAGGCATCTATACCCTTACCGGGGATCTTGTTAGCAAGGTCAATACAAATATCACCGAGATTAGCGCAGCCATTGGCGTATCTGTAGCCCAGAGCTCAGGCTTTGACGGTTCTGCTTACGGCATTGAAGGCGTGGCTGCCTATAACGGCCTCACCAATGAAGCCACAGCAGAGATCAGCGGTGCGACCATTGCAGCCAAAAACGTGACAGTGGATGCCCGTGACTCCAAGGACACCTCCAAGAAATATGACGAATACATCAACAAGAGCGGCCTTGATGCTACTGGGGTCTCCTATGCTGAAAACCTCAAGGATGCGCTGGACAGCGACGGCAAGGCAGATATTTCCTCATCTGGCGGCAACACCATCGTTTCAGCTGCGGTGGGCGTAGGGGCATCTGTGAGTGAGGGGGGGGCAGCAGCTGCGGCGGCCGCTGCCATCAGCGAAGTCAAAAACGATTTTACGGCTGCAATCACCAATAACAGCAAGATTACAGGGAAGAATGGCAGCCTTCAGACCAAGGCGGACAGCCGCACCTTGATGATCAATGCGGCAGCCGGAGGCGGCGGCACCTCGGACGGCCTGGGTGTCGGCGGTTCTTTCAGCTGGCAGACCGATGCCAATACCGTGACCGCCAAGGTGGAAAACTCTGATATCAAGGGTATGCCCATAGCCGTTATCGATGCGGGAACAGCTGCCAAAGCGATCAATGTGGCAGGGCAGGTATCTGTGGGCAATGTGGCTATTGGTCTGGCTGGTGCCTATAACCGGCTGGAAAATACTACCGGTGCCTATGTGAAAGAGGCGCAGTTTGCAGACGATACGGCTAAATCCATCGCTATTGGTGCCAAAAATGAAGGCCGTGTTTATGCTGTGACCGCAGGTGTGGCCGCTTCCCGGGAGAAGCTGGCCGCCAATGGTGCCGTAGCGGTAAACAGCGGTGCGGATGATATCAAGGCAGAACTTTCCGGCGGCACGGTGAAGAATGCCACGAGCATTTCCGTT
>JAGBLH010000105.1 GCA_017635515.1 Selenomonas sp. | reverse complement strand
GACTGATTTTATGCGTTTTAACAGGGAAAACGGCGCCAGTCCGGCGACGATGGTAAATGATGTATTTCGCCAATAAACATTTATGATTCGGAGAAATATTTGGACAACTTATCTTCTGCATGGTAAAATATTTTGTAGGAGAGCGTGATATACGTGAAGAGTCCCCAGGGTTTTGTGTATTGACCTTGGGGCTTTTTCGTTGTTGAAAAAATATTTCAATTAGCTATTGAAAATGATTATCAAATATGCTATATTATATTCAGGCTTTCGTTAAAGCTCTCCTAAAATATAATACACAGTCAAAAAGGCTACCGTACTGCTCATGCGGTAGCCTTTTTGGCGTGCTGTTTGGAGTCCTTTTCAAATCTCTGGGACTGCCTGCAAGATGCTGGAAATATTGGGGTAGGAGTTTTCTAAATTATGCAGAATATTAAATATATGCTAAATTTGTGAGCGTATTGATACAACATACGTCGAGACACTTGATATGGGGAACAGAGCGTGCTCTCTCCTACACATATATACGGAGTGTTGGATGACGTTTTTGGAATGTGAGGTAAACTGTACATGAAAAAATATTTTTTCGTGGGATTGGGTTTTGTGCTGGCTTTGACGCTGCTGGTTGTTGCTTACGGCGCTTATTTGAATGATAGAGGAGAAAGTCAGATAGCCCTGCGCATGGAGGAACGGCAAGCGGAGCTGATTGGCGAGAAAGCAGCCAGGCGGGAGTTTCATCCGCTGGTAAAATTCTCTGCCGTCAATCTTTATACTGCCAACATGGCGGATGCTGTAGCACTTACTGAGGGACGGATTGTGGAGGCTTATGCTTCTGTCAACAGCTATGTTCACAAGGGGGATTTACTTTTTCGGCTGCAAAATGACAACATCGCCCTTTCCATTCAGGAGGCTGAAGCGAGCATCATGAGCGCTAATGCGGAGCTGGCTCGTGCCACCAACAATTATGACCGCTATAGCAAGTTATTGCAGGGTAATGCTGCTTCCAGTCAGCAGTACGATGAAGCCAAGGCAGCCTATGGTGCCGCACAGGCCAATCTCAAAGCAGCGGTGGCCAAGCGGGATATGCTGCTGGTAAGTGAATCACGCTGCGAGGTACGTGCACCTATCGATGGCATAGTGCGCATTATTTACCGGCAGCCTGGAACCTATGTGCCCAGTGGCACATCTTTGGCACTGGTGGGGGATTACAATGCGCTTTATTTTTCCCATCAGGTCAGTGATGACAAAGCCCAAAGGCTGGAAGTTGGACAGGAGGCTGAGTTTATATTCCCCGGCAGGGAGTTTAAGAATCTGGAGGGGACTCATGGAGATATGGGGGAGGAACAGTCCTTTCATGGCGTACTGACGGAGATTGCCCCACCATTGGCGGTGCCGGGTGCTGTCCGCACCATGCTTTGGCGCATAGATAATTCTTTGGGTCTTCTTACACCCCAGACCTACGGCACGGCTTATTTGAAGCTGGCTCAGGGGGCAGAGGCCCTCTGTGTGCCCCTCTCTGCTCTTACGGACAAGACCAGGCAGGCGGTTTTTGTCTACCATGACGGTCAGCTGGAAAGAAGAGCGGTCACTACAGGCAGGGATGATGGGGAATATGTTGAGATCCTTGGCGGGCTTGAGCCTGGGGAGATTGTCATCGTCTCCGGGGCAGAGAATCTGCAGGAGGGCATGAAGGCCACAGTGGAGCTTAGGGGTGAGCAGGATGGCAGATAACGGAAACAGCCAGAACGGAAAAAGTTTTTTCAATCAGGCGGCACTGGACAAGCTGCGTTCACCGGAGAAGCTGGACACCATGGTGCACATTACGGGGTCTATGGGCTGGATGGGGCTGGCAGCCGTCTGCGTACTTTGTTTCTCCATTGTTCTTTGGTCTTTCTATGGTTCCTTTACGGAAAAGGCTGAGGGGATGGGGCTTATCATGGATGTCTCGGGGGTCAGGAGCGTTTCCCATGCAGCGACCGGGCGTATTACGGACATTTATGTGAAGACCGGCAGTCATGTGCATGAGGGGCAGCTTATCGCGCACATGGAACAGCCGGAGCAGTCGGCAGATACGCGCATGGCCCAGTACGGCACGGAACTGGCGGCCAACGACCGGGATGTGCAGTCCCGGGTCTATCAGTACGATGCCAAACGGCAGCAGCAGACGGCCAAGGAGGACATCTACTGCGATTATGACGGTATTGTGGACGAGGTTATGGCCGCTGAGGGACAGATTCTCACAGCAGGGGCTCCAATCTGTACGGTGCGCCTCACCGAGGAGCGTAAGGATCTTTCCGGGATTTTCTACATTCCCGTGGACAAGGGCAAGCGGGTGGTGCCGGGCATGACCATCCAGCTGGCACCAAATGGTGTGGATGTGAGCCAGACCGGCAGCCTCCTGGGTATAGTGGAGAGCGTTTCCCAATATCCCATTTCCTCCGCCAGCATAGAGAAGGGGCTGGGCAATCCACAACTGGCCCAGTATGTCCTGTCCAAAGGCGGCGGTGCAGCAGTGGAGGTGAAATTCAGTCTGGTGAAGGATGCCTCCTCGGAATCAGGCTATCTTTGGACTTCCGTGGTGGGGAAACACACACCCATCACCCCGGGCAGCTACTGCACGGGGGCAGTGGTTATCGAGCGGCAGATGCCCATTGAGAAGGTATTTTACAAAATCAGTCAGTGGCTAAGGAGCAGGTAGGATGGGGACAAAAGTATGGGAGACCTTGAAAAATAAATACTTTCCCCAGGGCCGCCGGGTTAAGACACCCACAGTGCTCCAGATGGAGGCAGTGGAATGCGGCGCCGCTTCCCTGGCCATGGTGCTGGCCTATTACGGCAAATGGCTGCCCCTGGAGCGTCTGCGTCAGGAGTGCGGAGTCACCAGGGACGGCAGCAATGCCGCCAATATCATTAAGGCAGCCCGCAGGCTGGGGTGTGAAGCCAAGGGCAAGGCAGGACGGCCCAAAGGCCTTTTGAAGCAGGAATTTCCCCTGATTATTTTCTGGGAGTTCAACCATTTTGTGGTTATGGAGGGCTTCAAGGGAAATACTGTCTTTTTGAATGACCCGGGCGTAGGCAGACGGACTGTGGAGTGGGAGGAATTTGTGACTTCCTACACAGGCGTTTTCCTGCAGATTGCCCCCGGCCCTGCTTTCAAGCGGGAGGGACATCCCTACAGCATAACCAAGGCAGTGGGCGCAAAGCTCATGCAGGACAAGTGGGCGGTGCTCTTTCTGCTGATTCTGGGCCTTTGCATGGTACTGCCGGGCCTGGCGGAGCCGGCCTTTAACCAGATTTTTATTGACGATATTTTTTCTCTGAAGCACCCAGAGTGGACACAGTATTTGCTGCTGGCCATGGGTGGGGCGATTCTTCTGAACGGCATCATGACTGCCATGCGGGCCTCTGTCCTGCTGGAATGGCAGAAGAAGCTGACATTGGCAGATTCTTCCGCCTTTTTCTGGCATATGCTGCGGCTGCCCATCACCTTTTTCCAGCAGCGTTTTGCAGGGGAAATCGCCTCCCGCATCCAGTTTAACGAAAGCAACGCAGACGTGCTCTCTGACCAGGCTGCCACATCACTGCTGGACTGCCTGATTGCCCTTTTCTATTTGGCACTCTTGCTTTCCTACAGCGTGCCCCTTACCTTGATTGGCGTTTCCATCAGTGCCGTGAATGTCTTTGTCTTTTTCTATATGCGGCGGAATATGACGGATATCATGATGCACATGCAGCAGGAAAAGGGCAAGGAGTACGGCAACCTGATATCGGGGCTGATGATTATTGAGAGCATCAAGGCCAGCGGCACGGAGGGGGATTTCTTTGCCAAGTGGGCAGGCTATCAGGCCAAAGGGCTCATGGCCATGCAGAAAATGCAGTTCTGGTCCTTGAAGATGAAGCTGCTGCCCACCCTGCTGTCGGGGCTTACCAGCGCCATGGTCATGGCCGTGGGTGGCTTTTCCGTCATGGAAGGAGCTATGACGGCAGGTATGTATATGGCGGTTTATAACCTCCTGCCCAAGTTCCAGGAACCCATGAACAAGCTGCTGGCCTTCGGCAATGTCCTGCAAAATACAGAAATGCAGATGCGCCGTCTGGATGATGTGTGGCGTTACGGGATTGACAGGCTGAACTATCCTGAAAAGCCTGTCCCGCTGGAGGAAGGAGGATATCGCCTGACAGGGCGGCTGGAACTGAAGGATTTGAGCTTTGGCTATAATCCTCTGGAGCCGCCTCTGCTGGAGCATTTTGACCTTACCCTGGCTCCGGGACAGTGGGCAGCGGTGGTAGGTTCTTCCGGCAGCGGCAAGTCTACGCTGGCCAAGATTGTGGCGGGGCTCTATGAGGAATGGTCGGGCGAGGTGCTGCTGGACGGCAAAAGCCGACGGGAAATACCCCGGGAGGCCATGGTCAGCTCCATGGCCATAGTAGACCAGGATGTGTTCCAGATGACGGGCACCGTGGCAGAGAATATTTCCTTTTTTGACAAGTCCCTGCCCAAAGAGGACATCATGAAAGCGGCGCAGGATGCCTGCATCCATGAAGACATCCTGAAGCTGAATGGGGGCTATGAGGCTCAGGTGGCCGAGGGCGGGCTGAACTTTTCCGGGGGACAGCGGCAGAGGCTGGAAATTGCCCGCGCCCTGGCGGGGAATCCCTCCCTGCTGATTCTGGACGAGGCCACCAGCGCCATCGACCCCCTGACGGAGCAGGTCATACTGAAAAACATCCGCCGCCGGGGCTGTGCCTGCCTGCTGGTGGCTCACCGCCTTTCCACTATTCGGGAGGCCGATGAGATTATTGTCCTGGAGCGGGGGAAAATCGTCCAGCGGGGCACCCACAGGGAGCTTATTGGGGAGGACGGCCCCTACCGCCGCTTGGTGGAAGAGCGTGAGGCAGAGGAAGATACAGATGCTCTGGACTAGCCAAGGAGCCTTGAGGAGTTGAAGATATATGAAACTTTTAGCAGGTCAGCGCATAAAACTCATTGAGGCGGGCAGGGCTCTGCTGGTGAAGCAGGGCAGGATAGAGGCCTATGCCCTGATGGAGGAGGGGAGTCATCGTCTCTTCCTGATGGAACTGAAGCCGGGGGAGGCTGCCTTCCATTCAGCCGATGAATTCGGGGAAATCACCATAGAAGTATATGCTATGGAGGAGGCAGAGCTGGAGGAGCTGTCTCTGGCAGAAGCGCAGGCAAGTATACTTTTGCCCCTGATGCGCCACTGGTTCCGGGAGCTTATCTGCCTTCCCTGGCTGCGGCTGATGGCCGACCTGGGGGATGAAATCCTGAAGACATGGGCAGATGGTTCGGTACTTGGGCAGTCAGGGCAGCAGCCGGAAAATCTGCTGCAGGAGTTTGAGAAAAATCAGGGCATTTTTTCCATGCTGGCAGGAGTACGTTTTGCCTCCCAGGATAAAAGGCTGGCTCGCCGCCTCAAGGAGCGCAGGAAGCATAAGCGCCGCCTGCTGGACGAGACCTTGGGCAATCTCTTAGGGGAGGACTGGGTCTCGGTGTCCGACAGCAGTGGCCAGGGCAACGCCAAACTGGAAGAGACGGTCTTTCTGGTGCGAGCCGTGGCCCATCATCTGGGCATGCCGGAGGAAGACATCGCTTTGAACAAGGAGACGGCAAAAAAACTGGATGCCCTGGGGGTGCTGCGCCGTCTGGTGGCCAAGGGCGGCATGGAGATGCGCCTGATAAGGCTGGAAAAGGGCTGGGAAGGCTGGGACTGCGGAGCCATGCTGGGCTATTTTGGCGAGCAGAAGCAGCTGGCAGCCCTGCTGCCCGTTTCCCCCTCCAGCTACAGGCTGGTAACCGGGGATAATATGGAGGGAGTGCTTCTCACCTCGGAAATGGCCCGGCTGGTCTCAGGTGATGCCTTTCTCGTCTATCCGGGACTGCCGGACAGGAAACTTAGGCGGCGGGATTTCCTGCGCTTTATGGTGCGCCATACCTGGCAGACAGACTGGAAATCCCTTATTTTGGCAGGGCTGTTCATGGGGCTTATCCCCCTGCTGACTCCAATTGTCACGGAAACCATGTTTCAGGATCTTATTCCCATTCTTGACCGCAAGGGGCTGGCCACGGTGACCCAGGTGGTGCTGGTGGCAGGCTTTACCACAGCGGCTCTCAGTACGGTACGTTCTCTGGCGGTACTGCGGCTGACTTCTTTAGGAACGCTAAGGGGGCAGGCGGCTCTCATGGGGCGGCTGCTGAAACTGCCGCCGGGCTTTTTCCGCCGCTTCCAGTCGGGGGAGCTGGCAGAGAGGATGCAGGGACTGGACAGGGCTGCCATGCTCTTGACCAGCGAGTCAGTGGGGGCCTTGCTCTCCTTTGCCTGCTCCTTCTGGAGCCTGGGGCTGATGTGCTATTACAGCGTGAAGCTCACCGGCATTGCCCTTTTGGTCTGGCTCACATACCTAGCCGTATCTGCTCTGCTCCTCTACAAGCTGACCGGTGCACAGCGGGATATGACGGAGGCAGGCAACAAGACCTCCGGCATTCTGGCCCAAATTTTTGCCGGGCTGGCCAAATTCCGCACCAAGGGGACAGAGGAGCAGGCCTACCATCTCTGGGGTCGGCAGTTTGCCATTGAGCTGGGCAATAATATCCGGGTGCGCCGCCTGAAGAATATCAGCACGGTCATAGCGGCCATGCAGCCCATGCTGCTGACCCTCATCCTTTATTATAATGGCCTGCTGGAGCTGGCCGCCTCCCAGAGCGGCGGGGCTGCTGCCGAGGCGCTGGGGCTGGGTACTAGGCCCATGACGGCAGCCACCTTTATCGCTTTTCAGTCTGCTTTCACCGCTTTCAATACTTCTCTGGTGGCTATCATGCCCATTTTGGAAAGCATGACCGTAATCAAGCCCTACTTTGACAATCTCCGACCCATTCTGGAGGAGGAGCCGGAGACCTCCGAAGAGAAGCAGGAGGCAGGGGCGCTCTCCGGGGCCATTGAGGTAAGGAACCTCACCTTTGGCTATTTGCCGGACAGCAAGGTGCTGGACGATGTGAGCTTTCGCATCGCCGCAGGGGAGCAGGTGGCCATCGTGGGAAAATCCGGCTGCGGCAAGTCCACCCTGGTTCGCCTGCTGCTGGGCTTTGAGTTGCCCCGGCAGGGAGCTGTCTACTATGACGGCCAGGACCTTTCGGAGCTTTCCCTGCCCTCGGTACGTTCCCAGATGGGAGTGGTGCTGCAGAATGGGCAGCTCATGAGCGGCGATATCCTGCACAACATCATCGGCACGAATAACCTTACGCTGGAGGATGCCTGGGCGGCAGCAGAGGCAGCAGGCATTGCCGAGGACATCCGCCAAATGCCCATGCAGATGCACACCATCGTCAGCGAGGGCAGCAGCAATATTTCCGGTGGACAGCGCCAGCGCATCCTGATTGCCAGGGCGCTTGCGTTAAAGCCTTCTATTATAGTCTGCGATGAGGCTACCAGCGCTTTGGACAACCGCACCCAGGCCATTGTGACCAGGAGCTTGGACAAGCTCCATGCCACCCGCATCATCGTGGCCCACCGCCTGTCCACCATCCGCCACGCAGACAGGATTATCGTGCTGGACAAAGGCCGCATTGCCGAAACCGGCAGCTTTCAGGAATTGGTGGAAAAAGGTGGTATTTTTGCCTCCTTCGTAAGGCGGCAGGTGGCGTGAGGCAAGGAAGGAAAATCCGTATGACAGACATTGAAAGCATCTACAGCAAATATTACAGGCGCATATATAACTACCTTTACGGGCAGTTCCTTCATCGCGAGACCGCCGAGGATGTGACGGGGAGTGTGTTTCTGGCGGCCATGGAAAATCTTGAACGCCATGGCCCGGCAGAGGGGAAGGAAGTGCCCTGGCTCTTTGCCATTGCCCGGAATATGGCGGCAAATTACCGCCTGAAGGCGCAATGCCGTCATGAGATACCTGTCTGGGATGTGCCGGAGCAGCCGGGCGATGCCGAACAGGAGGAGGGAACCCTGGAAAGCCCTGCCTCCCTTCGCACTTGCCGTATCCTCGAAAAACTGACGGCAGAGGAAAGGGAGTTCCTCTCCCTGCGCTACGGCCTCGGCCTGACCAATGAGGAAATTGGGCATCTTCTGGGGGCAAGCCCCAACGCCATCAGCAACAGGTACAGCCGCCTGCTGGCCAAATGTAGGCGGATTGACGAGGAGAAGCGGACATAAAATTTTTTTCGGAAGCGACATTTTCGAGGCGGCTATCTTGTCTATATAAGTAGGAGGCCAAAATTGTATGTACTCATTAGAGAAAGGAGTTTTCAAAATGGCAAAGCTGGACGAACTGATGGAGAAAATGAAGGACGAGGCATTCGCAAAGAAGTTCGAGGGATGCAAGAGCACAGAGGATTTTGTTGCGGTTGCGAAGAAAGAGGGCTACGACATCAGCATCGAGGATGCTGAGAGCATCACCAACGACCTTTCCGACGATGACCTTGCGAAGATTGCGGGGGGACTTGGGCTTGTGCACAAACCCAATAAATGATAAAAGACGCTTGATTTGAACTATGGGAGCAATCACTAAATAGCACAAACGCCATCTGAATAAGGAATTCTCCGATTAAGAAAACGCTGGGTAAGTCAATTTGCTGGACTTATTCAGCGTTTTTCTACGGGTAGTTCCTGGGTGGCAGCCCCAACGCCATCAGCAACAGGTACAGCCGCCTGCTGGCCAAGTGCTGGTGGATTGCCGAGGAAAAAATTTTCGGAAGCGACACTTTTGAGGAGGCTATCTTGTCTATATAAGCAGGAGGCCAAAATTGTATGTACACATTAGAGAAGGGAGTTTTCAAAATGGCAAAGCTGGACGAACTGATGGAGAAAATGAAGGACGAGGCTTTTGCAAAGAAGTTCGAGGGCTGCGAAACAGCCGAAGAATTGATTATGCTGGCTAAGAATGCAGGCATTGAACTGACGAAAGAGGAAGCCGAGGATTTGTTGGACAAGTTAGATATGAGCGACCTTGATATGTCTGTCCTTCAGAATGTTGCTGGTGGAGGTAAACATCATGGTATGCACTTTAGATAAGGAACTGCTATGACCCATGCTCCCTTTTGGTATATTTTTAGAAATGAGGTATGCAAAATGAACGAGCTTACAAAAGAATTCCTTGAAAAGGCTATGGAATGTGAAACAACCGAAGAATTGATTGCTCTGGCCAAGGAAGAAGCTATCGAACTCACCAAGGAGCAAGCCGAGGAACTGCTGGCTAAGTTGAGTGCAAAAGACCTCGATATGGAACAGCTTAAAAATATTGCCGGTGGATGGCCGAAGTGGATTTGAACTATGACAGCTATCGTTTTCCTTCTCGAAAACCTACTGCATGACCGGTGCCAGGCTTGGTTTCGTCGTCGGCAATGAAAAGGTAGTAAGTGCTGTCAGGACGTTAAGGGAGAATATGGATGTCGGAATCTTTCTCCCGCTGCAAAAGGCGGCGGTTGCGGCTTTGTCTCTTCTCGCATCCTATGGGGAAAAACTGCGTGGGATATATCGCGAACGCAGGGATATATTCTGCGATGGGCTACGCAAGATTGGTTGGAATGTGGAAAAGCCCAAGGGCGCATTTTACGTTTGGTGCCCCTTGCCGGAAGGATCTGTCCGATTTGCATTGGTGAAGGAGACGAACATACTAAAGCAAATCGCATCCCGGATAGGAGATGCGCTATGAACTATCCTTAAAATATTTTCAAAAAAATTTTCGGAAGCGACACTTTCGAGGGGGCTATCTTGTCTATATAAATAGGAGAGCAATTATCAAGGCATGGCGAAAGGGAGGGGTTGGCCGTGGAAGAGCAGGAATTGGAAATGGACAGGCTTTTTCGGGAAACCGACTTCGCCGCCGACAATCCCGGCCTGAAGGAGCGCCTGTGGCAAAGGCTGCAGGAAAGGACGGCCCAGCGTCAGCAGGAGTCTTGGGAAAACATTGGCGCGGACAGGGAGCTTTCAGATGAGGAGCTGACCCGTCTGGCGGCGGCAGGAAATATTTTCACCATGAAGAAACCTTAGTTGTGTGTACTTGCGTACTCCCTGTGTGCATTAGGAACACAAGCTTTTTTCCGGTGAAGTGAAATTCAATAGAAAGCAGGGAGTCTATGAAAACGATGACGTGTGATTTTTTGATTGTCGGGGCGGGTTTATCCGGTTGCACGCTAGGCGTTCTCCTCGCCCGCGCGGGGGCGGACGTGCTGGCCCTGGAGCTTCTGGACGCGAAGGAGAAGGACAAGCCTTGCGCCGGTGGCATTGACAGGAACCTCCGCAGTCTCCTGGAAGAAACCTTCGGGAGAGGGGCATGGGATGATCTGCATCCCGCGCACATCGATGGAATGCGGTTCCGCATGGATGGCCATGAGCTGCGGGGAGGGAGCAGATTCTGTGCACTGCCTCGTAAGCAGCTTGACGACTATGCGCTGAACCTATACACAGAGGCGGGGGGCCGTCTTATGGATCGCGTGTCGGTGAAAGCCATCGATGCCGCAAAGGGGGAAGCAGCATGCGAGTGCCTTCGGACAGGTGAGCCTTTCACGGTGCAGTTCCGGACTGTTGTCGGCGCGGACGGCGCAGCTTCCTGTGCGCGTCGCCTCATTACGGGGAAAAAAGCCTCCGCCGCGCCGGCCATAGAGGCTTCTGTCCCGAAGCTGTTCGATGAACTGCTGCTGGAACACCGCTACGGCGAGGTCGGCTATGCCTGGTACATCCCGCAAAGGGAGAGCGCCACGGTGGGAGCATGGTTCAGGGGCGGCTCGGTCGCGCTTTGCCGGGAGGCCCTCGGCTCACTGCTGCGGGAACTTTCGATTTCCGTTGAGCCGAAGGCGATACGCGGCGCATTCATCCCCTCGGGGGACGACGTGCTGCTCCGTGCAGGGGAGAACGCATACTTCGTCGGCGATGCCGCAGGACTGATCCACGCCACGCTGGGCGGGGGCATCCACTACGCCATCGAGTCCGCGCAACTTCTCGCATCGGCATTGACTGGCGGGCAGGATTACGGGAGGGCCATGCGTTCCATTGCGGAGGATGTCGCCATGGTTGCCAGAAACGCGGAAAAGATTCAGTTCCTCACGAACTTCCGAATCCTGAAAAAAGGCCTCCCCGCAAGCAGCTTGACAAGGAGATGGGGCAGACCATGAACGCTATGGAGATGTATGACACTATTTATATGTTTGCGTCCCACGAATGCAGGGAAATTTTTGGCGATGACGGCTCACTGGCACGCGAGGCGTTCCGGCGAAGTACGGCGGGGGATATGTTGCCGGGGCTTTGGCTGGAGCTTCCGTTGCTCGGGAGGCCGAGGTTTGACCTTCACATCACCTACGGGAAAGAAGCAATTTGCGATGGTGCGCCCTTCCCACAGCAGGCGGCGGACGGGCACGGGGCGCTCCTCAACTGGTACGCGGAGCAGAAAACTAGCAGCATCGCGGGGCTGGCGCTCGGCTACGATGCAGGCGAAGGGCACATCCAGCGCCCAGCCGCAGTTCACGCCCTGGTGGAAGGCGCGGAAAACTCCGGTGAGCCTGACGTGGAGGGGCTGTTCTCCCACCTCGGCAGATCGGATGCAGCCCCCCGCCTCGCTCAGTTCCTTCGCCGCGTGCCGAGGGAGTGGAGGCTCTGGTACTTCGGCATCTTCACCGGAAGACCCGATGCTCCCGTTCGCGCCGACTTTTTCGTTGACTCCATGAAGGGCGCTTACGCAAAGGATACCTCGCTCCTCGCCGCGCATCTTTCACAGATGGGGATAGCGGCATCTTCCGATACAATGCGCATCGCCGAGGCAATCCTGCGCTCGCCTTTCGAGCTGGAGTTGCAGTTTGACGTACTGCCGGACGGCTCGGCAGGGCCGACAGTGGGGCTTTCCGCAGGATTCCATATGGAGAGCATCGCTGATGCCCGCCGCAGATTCCGGGACGGGGATGCGGCCCGGTTGCTGGAGTTCGCCGAGAAGCAGGGCCTTGCGGATGGGCGGTGGCGGTGCGCAGAGCGTGCGTTCTTCGCCCGGGGCAAAAAGGAACGCGGCGGGATGCGTGTTGTCGCCTGCGCCCCTAAGTTCGTGAAGTTCCGCATACGGGATGGTGCGGCGCTCGATGCCAAAATCTACCTCGCAGCCTGGGCTGCCGATACATGGAATGAGTAAGCATGAGGTTTCCGAGCCATGGAAAATACAAAATCAAATTTCAGCGTGTCAAAAAACTTCCGCCGCATGTATGCTATGGCGGCTAAGGATGGGCGCGGCGAGGCGCTCTTTGGCGCGGAGACACTGGAGCGGGCGAATGCAGCGCTTCGACGAGGCGCGATTGTGGATGCAGGGGACGGCGCGGCGTTCTATTTCGAGTTCCCCTTCACGGGGCCGCCGCGCATGGATCTCATGGTGTCTTACGACTGCGGCTCGCTCCCGTCGCCCGTT
>JAGBLH010000104.1 GCA_017635515.1 Selenomonas sp. | reverse complement strand
TTCAGGCTGCCCTGCGACAATGTGATTCACGCGGTGGGGGCCGGTCTGGCATGGTGGCAGTCAGGACAAGGAAGAACTGTCGACTGGGTGCTATCGACATTCGCTGAAGCTGGTCATGGAGCATGGTATCCGCAGCGTGGCATTTCCGTCTATTTCCACGGGCGTGTACTCCTATCCTGTGCAGCAAGCAGCGGAGATTGCTGTGCAGACGGTCAAGGAAGTGGTGAAGGAGCACCCAGAGGCGTTTGATGAAATTCTGTGGGTGCTGTTCGATGAACGGACGAAACTTATGTATGACGGGGCACTACATGATAGATGTTTTTCAAGGTGGCAAGAATTCGGGAAAAATTTGCCACCTTGCGAGTGAGAGACGTGGCTGAAACTAATGGTGACAATGTATGGAGTGATTTTTAGGAATTATGGCTTAATAGAAAATGATGCTGCAAGAGTACCATTTTTCTCCTTGCCATCTTGCCACCTTCCGACTATAGAAGACAAATGTATACAAAACGCCCTGTTTACCATGACATTTAATGGCAAACAGGGCGTTTTGTGCGAGAGTGGCTGAAGGTAGGGGTCAATTGTAAGCAATATTGTTCATATGGGCAATTTTTTTGACATTTTCCATGGAAGTTGATGCGAGACGAGATATTTTTTCATATGGCTCATGCTCGCGCAGCATATTTAGAACAAACTCTGTAGTCTTTGCATCAGCGACCTCTTCAGCCCTGACTTCCATAGCCCTGTTCCAATCCCATTTGAAGCTAACCATATCGAAAACCTCCTCTTGTTCTTTCTTGGCGAAGTAGTCAGCCAAAATGTCATGTTCTTTGCAGTATCTGATAGTCTTACTTATGGCCTGGTGGAGAGTCTTGCCAGCGGCCACTTCGGTGCGTACCTGGTCAACGAAGATGCTGTAGCACTTGAGGTCGTGGCATTTCTGCAGGAGCTCGCTGTTCTTGGCGTAGTTGATATTGAACACCGTGACCACGAGTTCCAGGGTATTCTCATTCTCCTCGAAGGCATCGGAAAGCCGCATCGTCCACTTTTCTGGGGCATCGTCCTTGCCGTTGTAGAACATGTAGAAATGTGGTGCTGGTAGAGGGATGCGAGTCTTCTTGTAAGGGGCATCTGGATTTACCTGCTGCCTGTACAGCTTGGCAATATACCATAGCATCCGCAATGGCATATTCTCCGAGAGGGTTGACTGGTGCTCCATAAGGATGATGTGCTGGTTGCCAGCCATGAAGCTGATGTCATTCTTGATGTCCTCGAAAAAGGTGCCCCGCAGGGTGGTGATCTTGATGTCGCTCAGTGGTATGAGCTTCCCGGTCAGTGCCTTGTAGATGCGCTGCAGGCGGCGCTTGTCGTTGAAGATGTTTCTGAAGAGCGAATCCTTGTATGTACGTTTGGCCTTCATATGATGTCTCCCTTCTATGGTGATTATACCATGAAACTAGTAGGGAAGGAAGATTGAGGACCTTTACTGCGAGATTTTCTCGCTTCTGTCAATGAGCAGGGCATTGAACTCTTCCGTGCTGAAGAATTCTCCCAGTGTGATGCCGAAGCCGTCGCAGAGCTTCTTGATGTTGTTGCAACCCGGATTCTTGCTTTCCCCCAGCAGGATGCTCTTGATGGTGGCCTGGGGGATGCCGGAGATTTTGCTCATTTTGTTGGGGGTGACATTATTTTCCTGGCAGAGCTGGTGGATACGGTGGGCGATTGCTTCTTGTGTGTCCATGATGGAGCCTCCTTGTGCTATTTCCAATAGCATACTGCATATTTTGATTGATGTCTAGTGAGAGTTCACTAGACTCTTTTTTTATGGTAACATCAGTGATAATTCACTAAGAAATAGTGAATACTTAGCACATTCAGGGATTCCTCTGATATTTTGATATATGTTTCATAAACAAAGCAGTTGGGAGGAATCGACATGAGCAAGAGTATCTATGGATATGTCCGTGTATCGACGAAGGAGCAGAACCTTGACCGGCAGCTCATTGCCATGCGGGAGTACGGTGTGCCGGAGAAAAACATCTTCATCGACAAGCAGTCGGGCAAGGACTTCGACCGCCCCGCCTATCAGCGGATGATGAAGGAGCTCTCTAGTGGGGGCGTTTTGGTCATCAAAAGCATTGACAGGCTGGGGCGCAGTTATGATGAGACGATTGAGGAGTGGCGCAGGATAACCAGGGAGAAGGGGATAGCGATTGTGGTGCTTGACCTGCCTGTCATGTGTTCCCTGCCCACGGGGACACTGCTGGGACGGCTGCTGGCAGACCTCATTTTGTATTTGCTCTCGTATTTTGCCCAAGCGGAGCGTGAAATGAATCATCAGCGCCAGGCCGAGGGCATTTCAGCTGCCAGGCTGCGTGGCGTTCGGTTTGGCAGGGTGCCGAAGGAGCGCACGGAGGAGTTCTATGCGCTTAGGGAACAATGGCAGAAACATCAGGTTTCTGCACGGCAGGCGGCGGAGAAACTTGCCATTGACCACAAGACCTTCCTGCGCTGGGCCAGGGAGGAAAGATAAAAGCCGCCACCTGGCTTGATGCTTGAGGTGGCGGGGAAGGCAGGAGTGGGGAATAAAGCACGCTCTATTCCCCAGCAAAAAACTTCATGGCATATTGTCCAAAATTTGCCAGTCAAATGAAAATTTTGCAGGAAATGAGCGTTTTTTGTAGAAATAAATCAACAAAAAAATTAAAATGTTGGAACATTGCAGGGTGATTGTTCAGTTTAAGCAACATACACAGAGGTTCCCAATGTGGGGAGCAGAGCGTGCCCTCTCCCCCACATGTACTCGGGTGGTGTATGACATTTGGGAAATGTGAGGGAGACTGTATGAAAAAATATTTTTTCGTGGGATTGGGGCTGGTGCTGGCTTTGACACTGCTGGTGGTTGCTTATGGCGCTTATCTGAATGAAAGGGGAGAAAGCCAGATTGCCCTGCGCATGGAGGAACGGCAAGCGGAGCTGATTGGTGAGAAAGCCGCAAGGAGAGCGTTTCATCCTCTGGTGAAGTTCTCTGCCGTCAATCTTTATACTGCCAGCATAGCGGATGCTGTGGCACTTACTGAGGGGCGGATTGTGGAGGCTTATGCTTCTGTCAACAGCTATGTTCGCAAGGGTGATCTGCTTTTCAGGCTGGAAAATGATAACATCGCCCTTTCCATCCAGGAGGCTGAGGCGAGCATCATGAGCGCCAATGCTGAACTGGCCCGTGCCACCAACAATTATGACCGCTATAGCAAACTGCTGGAGTTTGATGCTGCCTCCAGCCAGCAGTTCGATGAAGCCAAGGCTGCCTATGTGGCGGCCCAGGCAAATTTGCAGGCGGCGGTAGCTAAGCGGGACATGCTGCTGGTAAATGAATCACGCTGCGAGGTCCGTGCACCTATCGATGGGACAGTGCGCATTATTTACCGACAGCCTGGAACCTACGTACCCAGTGGCACATCTCTGGCGCTTGTGGGGGATTATAACGAGCTTTATTTTTCCCATCAGGTCAGTGATGACAAGGCCCAAAGGTTGCAAGTGGGACAGGAGGCAGAGTTTATCTTCCCCGGCAGAGAGTTCAAGAATCTGGATGGGGCTCACGGAGACATGGGAGCAGAGCAGGTCTTTCATGGTGTGCTGACGGAGATTGCCCCGCCCTTGGAGGTGCCGGGCGCAGCCCGCACCCTGCTCTGGCGGATAGATAATCCCTTGGGACTACTGACGCCCCAGACTTACGGCACGGCCTATTTGAAGCTGGCCCGGGGGGCAGAGGCTCTTTGTGTGCCCCTCTCCGCCCTTACGGACAAGACCAGGCAGACTGTTTTTGTCTACCGGGATGGAAAGCTTGAGCGCAGAGATGTTGTCACCGGCAGGGATGATGGGGATTATGTCGAGATACTTGGCGGGCTGGAGCCTGGGGAGATTGTCATTGTTTTTGGCACAGAGAATTTGCAGGATGGGCTAAAGGCAGAAGTAAAGCTGAGGGGTGAGCAGGATGTCAGATAAAGAAAAAAATCAGGCAGCAGGCAGTTTCTTCAGCCAGGCAGCCCTGGACAAGCTGCGCTCCCCGGAGAAACTGGACACCATGGTGCATATTACGGGGCCTATGGGCTGGATGGGGCTGGCCGCCGTCTGCATACTCTGCTTCTCCATCGTCCTCTGGTCCATCTACGGTTCCTTTACAGAAAAGGCCGAGGGCATGGGGCTTATTATGGATGTCTCCGGGGTCAGGAGCGTTTCCCATGCTGCCTCAGGCCGCATTACGGACATTTATGTGAAAACCGGCAGCCATGTGCATGAGGGCCAGCTTATAGCCCATATGGAACAGCCGGAGCAGTCGGCGGATACCCGCATGGCCCAGTATGGCACAGAACTGGCGGCCAACGACAGGGATGTGCAGTCCCGGGTCTACCAGTATGATGCCAAACGGCAGCAGCAGACAGCCAACGAGGACATCTACTGCGAATATGACGGTATCGTGGACGAGGTCATGGCCTCTGAGGGACAGATTCTCTCAGCAGGGGCTCCTATCTGTACGGTACGCCTGACCGAGGAGCGCAAAGACCTTTCAGGAATTTTCTATATTCCCGTGGACAAGGGCAAGCGGGTGGTGCCGGGCATGACTATCCAGCTGGCTCCCAATGGGGTGGACGTGAGCCAGACCGGCAGCCTCCTGGGGGTAGTGGAGAGCGTCTCCCAGTATCCCATTTCCTCCGCCGGCATCGAAAAGGGCCTGGGCAATGCCCAGCTGGCCCAGTATGTGCTATCCAAAGACGGCGGGGCAGCAGTGGAGGTGAAATTCAGCCTGGTGAAGGATGCCTCCTCGGAATCCGGCTATCTCTGGACTTCCGTGGTGGGGAAACATACGCCCATCACCCCGGGCAGCTACTGCACTGGGGCAGTAGTCATCGAGCGGCAGATGCCCATCGAGAAGGTATTTTACAAGATCAGCCAGTGGCTAAGGAGCAGGTAGCATGGGGATAAAAGCATGGGAGACTTTGAAAAATAAATACTTTCCCCAGGGCCGCCGAGCCAAGACCCCCACAGTGCTCCAGATGGAGGCGGTGGAGTGCGGTGCGGCATCGCTTGCCATGGTGCTGGCCTATTACGGCAAATGGCTGCCTCTGGAGCGCTTGCGCCAGGAGTGCGGGGTTACCCGGGACGGCAGCAATGCCGCCAATATATTGAAGGCAGCCCGCAGGCTGGGCTGTGAGGCCAAGGGTAAGGCAGGAAGGGCCAAAGGCCTTCTGAAGCAGGATTTTCCCCTGATTCTTTTCTGGGAGTTCAACCATTTTGTGGTCATGGAAGGCTTCAAGGGAGATACTGTCTTTTTGAATGATCCGGCCCTGGGCAAGCGAAGTGTGCCATGGCAGGATTTTATTTCCTCATACACTGGGGTGTATCTGCAGATTGCCCCTGGCCCTGATTTCAAGCGGGAGGGACACCCTTACAGCATTGCCAAGGCTGTGGCCTCAAAGCTCATGCAGGACAAGTGGGCGATGCTCTTTCTGTTGATTCTTGGCCTCTGCATGGTGTTGCCGGGACTGGCGGAACCTGCCTTTAACCAGATTTTCATTGACGATATTTTTTCCATGAAGCATCCGGACTGGACCCAGTACCTGCTGCTGGCCATGGGCGGGGCGATTCTTCTGAACGGCATCATGACTGCCATGCGGGCCTCTGTCCTGCTGGGCTGGCAGAAGAAGCTGACCCTGGCGGATTCCTCCGCCTTCTTCTGGCATGTCCTGCGGCTGCCCATCACTTTTTTTCAGCAGCGGTTTGCCGGGGAGATTGCCTCCCGCATCCAGTTCAACGAGAGCAACGCAGATGTGCTCTCCGACCAGGCGGCAACCTCCCTGCTGGACTGCCTGATTGCCATTTTCTACCTGTTGCTCCTGCTCTCCTACAGCGTGCCTCTTACCTTGATCGGCGTTTCTATCAGCGCCGTGAATGTCTTTGTCTTTTTCTATATGCGGCGCAATATGACAGACATCATGATGCACATGCAGCAGGAAAAGGGCAAGGAGTACGGCACCCTCATGTCGGGACTGATGATGATTGAGAGCATCAAGGCCAGCGGCACAGAGGGGGACTTCTTTGCCAAATGGGCAGGCTATCAGGCCAAAGGCCTCATGGCCATGCAGAAAATGCAGTTCTGGTCCCTGAAGGTGAAGCTGCTGCCCACTCTGCTGTCGGGGCTTACCAGCGCCATGGTCATGGCCGTGGGGGGCTTCTCTGTTATGGAAGGGGTCATGACTGCCGGTATGTATATGGCGGTTTCCAATCTACTGCCCAAGTTTCAGGAACCTATGAACAAGCTGCTGGCTTTCGGCAATATGCTGCAAACCACAGAAATGCAGATGCGTCGCCTGGATGATGTGTGGCGCTATGGGATTGACAGGCTAAACTATCCTGAAAAGCCGGTCCCCATGGAAGAAGGGAGCCTACGTCTGACAGGACAGCTGGAGCTGAAGGACTTGAGCTTTGGCTACAATCCTCTGGAACCGCCCCTGCTGGAGCATTTTGACCTTACCCTGGCCCCCGGGCAGTGGGCGGCGGTGGTGGGTTCTTCCGGCAGCGGCAAGTCCACCCTGGCCAAGGTGGTGGCAGGGCTCTATGAGGAATGGTCGGGAGAGGTGCTGCTGGATGGCAAAAGGCGGAGCGAGATTCCCCGGGAAGCCATTGTCAGCTCCATGGCCATCGTAGATCAGGATGTGTTCCAGATGACGGGGACCGTGGCAGAGAACATTTCCTTTTTCGACAAGTCTCTGCCCAAGGAGGACATCATGAGAGCAGCCCAGGATGCATGCATACATGAGGACATCCTGAAGCTGAACGGGGGCTATGAGGCCCAGGTGGCCGAGGGAGGGCTGAACTTCTCCGGCGGCCAGCGGCAGAGGATGGAAATCGCCCGGGCCCTGGCGGGGAATCCCTCCCTGTTGATTCTGGACGAGGCCACCAGTGCCATCGACCCATTGACGGAGCAGGTCATTCTGAAGAATATCCGCCGCAGAGGCTGCGCCTGCCTGCTGGTGGCCCACCGCCTTTCCACCATTCGGGAGGCTGATGAGATCATCGTGCTGGAGTATGGCAAAATCGTGCAGCGGGGCACTCACCGGG
Source organism: Selenomonas sp. (assembly GCA_017635515.1). Lineage (GTDB taxonomy): Bacteria > Bacillota > Negativicutes > Selenomonadales > Selenomonadaceae > Selenomonas_B. The sequence continues at coordinate 15,034 of JAGBLH010000104.1, read as the reverse complement.
AGCTTATAGCAGAGGATGGTCCTTACCGCCGTCTGGTGGAAGAGCGTGAGGCAGAGGAAGATACAGAGTCTCTGGACTAACCAAAGAGCCTTGAGGAGTTGAGGGTATAGATGAAACTTTTAGCAGGTCAGCGCACGAAGCTCATGGAGGCGGGCAGGGCTCTTCTGGTGAAGCAGGGCAGGGTAGAGGCTTATGCCCTGATGGAGGAGGGGGGCCACCGTCTCTTCCTGATGGAGCTGGAGCCGGGGGAAGCGGCGTTCCATTCTGCCGATGAATTCGGGGAGATTATCATAGAGGTGTATGCCCTGGAGGATGCAACGTTGGAGGAGCTGTCCCTGGCGGAAGAGCAGGCAGGGACATTAGTGCCCCTGATGCGTCACTGGTTCCAGGAGCTTATCTGCCTGCCCTGGCTGCGCCTGATGGCCGACCGGGGAGATGAAATCCTGAGAGCCTGGGTGGATGGCTCGGTACTGAGGCAGGCGGGGCAGCAGACAGAAAATCTGCTGGAGGAGTTTGAAGAAAACCAGGGTATTTTTGCCATGCTGGCAGGGGTTCGCTTTGCTGCCCAGGATGAAAAGCTGGCTCGCCGCCTGATGGCCCGCAGGAGACATAAGCGCCGCTTGCTGGACGAGACCGTGGCCAATCTCTTGGGGGAGGACTGGGTCTCGGTGTCCGGCAGTGGCCAGGGCAGCGCCAAACTGGAAGAGGCCGTCTTTCTGGTGCGGGCCGTGGCCCATCATCTGGGCATGCCCGAGGAAGACATTGCCCTGAACAAGGAGACGGCAGAAAAGCTGGATGCTTTGGGGGTGCTGCGCCGTCTGGTGGCCAAGGGCGGCATGGAGATGCGCCTGATAAGGCTGGAAAAGGGTTGGGAAGGCTGGGATTGCGGGGCCATGCTGGGGTATTTCGGCGAGAAGAAACAGCTGGCAGCCCTGCTGCCCGAATCACCTTCCAGCTACAAGCTGGTGACCAGGGAAAATATGGAGGGTGTGACCCTAACCTCCGAAATGGCCCATAGTGTTTCAGGAGATGCTTTCCTGGTCTATCCGGGACTGCCGGACAGGAAAATGGGACGGCTGGACTTCCTGCGCTTTATGGCGCGCCATACTTGGCAGACGGACTGGAAGGCCGTCCTTCTGGCAGGGCTCTTTATGGGGCTTATCCCCCTGCTCACGCCCATAGTCACGGAGACCATGTTCCAGGACCTCATTCCCATCCTGGACCGCAAGGGGCTGGCCACGGTGACCCAGGTGGTGCTGGTGGCGGGCTTTACCACAGCGGCGCTAACTACAGTGCGCGCCCTGGCTGTGCTGCGCCTGACAGCTATGGGGAATCTGCGGGGGCAGGCGGCCCTTTTCGGGCGGCTATTGAAGCTGCCGCCGGGCTTTTTCCGCCGCTTCCAGTCGGGAGAGCTGGCGGAGAGAATGCAGGGACTGGACAGGTCTGTCATGCTCCTTACCAGCGAGTCCGTGGGGGCGCTGCTTTCCTTCGTCTGCTCCTTCTGGAGCCTGGGGCTGATGTGCTATTACAGCATGAAGCTTACGGGTATGGCCCTTTTGGTCTGGCTGGTCTACCTGGCCATTTCAATTTTCCTGCTCTACCGGTTGACTAAGGCCCAGCGGGATATGACCACGGCCAGCAACAAGACCTCCGGCATTCTGGCCCAAATCTTCGCAGGCCTGGCCAAGTTCCGCACCAAGGGTTCAGAGGAACAGGCCTACCACCTCTGGGGACAGCAGTTTGCCATTGAATTGGGCCATAATATCCGGGCGCGCCGCCTGAAGAATATCAGCACGGTCATAGCGGCCATGCAGCCCATGCTGCTGACACTTATCCTTTATTATAATGGCCTGCTGGAGCTTGCCACTTCCCAGAGTGGCGGCGGGGCTGCTGCCCAGGCGTTGGGCCTGGGTGCCAAGCCCATGACGGCAGCCACCTTCATCGCCTTTCAGTCTGCTTTCACCGCTTTCAACACTTCTTTGGTGGCTATTATGCCCATTTTGGAAGGCATGTCTGTCATCAAGCCCTACTTGGATAATCTCCTGCCCATCTTGGAGGAGATGCCTGAGACCTCCGAGGAGAGGCAGGAAGCCGGCGTGCTTTCCGGGGCCATCGAGGTGAGGAATCTTACTTTCGGCTACGTGCCGGAGAGCAGGGTGCTGGATGATGTGAGTTTTCGCATCGCTGCAGGAGAGCAGGTGGCCATTGTGGGAAAATCTGGCTGCGGCAAGTCCACCCTGATTCGCCTGCTGCTGGGCTTTGAGATGCCCCGGCAGGGAGCCGTCTACTATGACGGCCAGGACCTTTCGGAGCTTTCCCTGCCCTCGGTGCGCTCCCAGATGGGAGTGGTGCTGCAGAATGGGCAGCTCATGAGCGGCGACATCCTGCACAACATTATCGGCACTAATAACCTTACTATGGATGATGCCTGGGCGGCGGCAGAGGCGGCGGGCATAGCCGAGGATATCCGCCAGATGCCCATGCAGATGAACACCATCGTCAGCGAAGGCAGTACCAATATTTCCGGTGGGCAGCGCCAGCGCATCTTGATTGCCAGGGCTCTGGCCTTGAAGCCTTCCATCATCGTCTGCGACGAGGCTACCAGTGCCCTGGACAACCGCACCCAGGCCATTGTGACCAAGAGCCTGGACAAGCTCCATGCCACCCGCATCATCGTGGCTCACCGTCTGTCCACCATCCGTCATGCAGACAGGATTATCGTTTTGGACAAAGGCCGCATTGCCGAAACTGGCAGTTTCCAGGAGCTGGTGGAAAAAGGCGGGCTCTTTGCTTCCTTCGTGAAGCGGCAGGTGGCCTGAGAACAGGAAGGAACAGCTGCAATGACTGATTTTGCAAATATCTACAGCAAGTATTACAAGCGAATATATAACTACCTTTACGGCCAGTTCCTTCACCGCGAGATCGCCGAGGATGTGGCTGGCAGTGTGTTTCTGGCGGCTATGGAAAATCTTGAACGCTGTGGGCCGGCAGAGGGGAAGGAAGCTCCCTGGCTCTTTGCCATGGCCCGGAATATGGCGGTGAATTACCGCCTGCAGGCCCGATGCCGCCACGAGGTCAGCGTCTGGGAGTTGCCGGAGAGGCCGGACAAGGACAGCGCACAGGAGCAGGGAACCCTGGAGAGCCCTTCCTCCCTCCGTACTTGCCGTATTCTCGAAAAACTGACGACAGAGGAGCGGGAGCTTCTCTCCCTGCGCTATGGCCTCTGCCTGACCAATGAGGAAATCGGGCGGCTCCTGGGGACAAGCCCCAACGCCGTAAGTCACAAGTTCAGCCGTTTGCTGGCCAAATGCCGACGGATTGATGAGGGAAAATAAAAAATTTTCATGGTGTGGCATTTTTGAAGTGTCTATCTTGTCTATATAAGCAAGAGACCAATTATCAGGGCGTGGCAAAGGGCGGTTCTAAGCAGTATAGTTAATACGCCCAAGTTATGCTATATGTTTAAAATCCAAAGGAGGACAACAAAATGAATGAGAACGTAAAGAAATTTTTGGAAGAAGCTGAAAAGAACGAGGAATTGAAGGCGAAGCTTGCCGCACTGACCGACAAGGAGACTGCCGCAGAGAAGGCTGCCGCCATTGCGAAGGAGTACGGCTTTGACTTGAAGCCGGAGGATTTCCAGCCCAAGGGAGATGTGGATCTGTCCGATGAAGAGCTGACGCGGGTCGCGGGTGGAGGGGTGTGTTATATTTTGGGCAGGGGTAATTCGTCTAGCGGAAATTGTGTCTGCCCCGTCGTTGGCAATGGCTAATAGTACACCGATATCTTAGGCTGTACCTGCCAAATCATTGGAGAAAGACGTACTTAAAAAACGAATCACCTGGTTAGAAGATCGGGCGCGCTGCCAATTGTGGTGGCGTGCCTTAACAAAACCTCTCAGGGAGGGAAAAATGTACTACAAATTAAAGAACAAATACAACCTGCGGGGGTGGGAAAAGCTGCCTTACGCCATCGTGGATACCGAGGCGCATAGGGCATCTTTCGTGGACAAAGGGACCTTCGCTGCGCTGGATTTGTGCAATGGGCGGATTGACCTTGCGCTCCCCCTTGTCCCGCAAAGCATCCGGGACAGCGTCAAGAAGCTGGAGGCACAGGGTATCGTTGCGCCCTGTGCCCCCGGCGAAGGCATCGCAGAGCGGCAGAAGTACCGCCGTTACCCCAATCGTTTTATGCAGTCCGCCCACTGGTCAATCACGGGACGATGCAACTGCAAGTGCCGGCACTGTTATCTCTCGGCGGCGGAGGGGCGTTACGGCGAGCTGTCCCATGAGGACATTATGAAGATTGTGGGGGGCCTCGGCGAGAGCGGTGTGCTTTCTTGCTCCATCACCGGCGGCGAGGCATTGGTGCGGCCGGACTTCTGGGAGATCATCGATGGGCTGACGGCGCGGGGGATTGGCATTACCCAGATCTATTCCAACGGTTTCCTCGTAAACAATCGCCTGCTGGACGGCTTCGAGGAGCGGGGCCTGCACCCTGAGTTTAACATGAGCTTTGACGGCGTGGGGTATCATGACTGGCTGCGGGGGCTCAATGGGGCAGAGAAGGCTGTTCGCCGTGCCTTCGAGCTGTGCCGTGACCGGGGCTTTCCCACCGGCGCAGAAATGTGCCTGTGGAAAGAAAATGCCCACAGCCTGAGGGAAAGTGTCAACTATCTGGCCTCCGTGGGTTGCCGGGGTCTCAAGGTCAATCCCGTGGCCGATACGGGGGCATGGCACGAAGGCGGCTATGCCGCAAAACACGGCCTTGCCATGGCGGAGACCTTCGCTGTCTATTTGGGCTATCTCGACGACTTCTACCGCGATTTGCCGGAGATGGAGGTGCATCTGGGCGGTTTCTTCCTCGCGGACGGGCGGAAGCCGGATGTGTTCCATCTGCCTGTCATCCATGTATGCAAAGAGCCAGAGAAGGTGTGCCTGTGCTCTCATGCGCGTACAACTATGTATATTTCCGCTGAGGGACGGGCCTTGACCTGCATGCCCCTTTCCAACATGGACGAGTTCCAGCAAAGGTATCCCAAGATTCAGGAAATCGGTGTCCGGGAATGCCTGAAGGATTCTGCCTATATGGAACTGCTCGACACCTGCGCCGCCACAGTTCTGGAGCACAATGAAAAGTGCAGGGATTGCACCTACCGCCGCCTGTGCCTCGGCGGTTGCCGTGCGGCGGGTATTATGGCGCACCCCGGAGATATCCTTGCTCCCGACGAATCAAGCTGTGCAATCTTTTGCGGCGGCTGGCTGCAAAAGATTGAGAAAAAGGTAAAGGCATTGCGCTTCACAGCGGAGTGCGCGGAGCGGAAGCAGCTGCGGGAGCTTGGCCGGGAAGACGAGCTGGCCTGGTGAGCAGTAACGGGAAAGATGTTTTCAATCATCTCGATTACATGAATAAGGGGATGGGTGGGGGAATGCCGCGTGATGTAAGCGACACTTTCGAGGCAGCAATCTTGTCTATATAACGAGTACAAGATGTCCCCCACTTCTATAAGTGGGGGCGGCAAACTACTAACAGGCGGCGAGTTAATATCTCCCGCCTCGTTGAAAGGCCAAGAGGAAGTTTTGCCTTCGGCAAAACTGGAACAATGGCCTTATAAGTAAGAGATGAATTATTTTCATCATCTATTAGTTGTATGTGCTTATTATAGAAAGGTGGTTTCAAAATGGCAAAGATGAACGAACTGATGGAAAAAATGCGGGACGAGGCTTTTGCAAAGAAGTTCGAGGGTTGCAAGAGCGTGGAGGATTTCGTTGAGGTTGCGAAAAAAGAAGGCTACGACATCACCGTCGATGAATTTAAGAGCGACCTGGAACTCTCCGACGAAGACCTTGCAAAGGTTGCAGGTGGTGGTTTTGCTAAAATTATGTGGGAGGCGATAAAAGATCTCTGTGGTCTGTGACAGATTCTCTGTATAATCAAAGCGTGGTGAGGGGAGGGGAGGTCGTGGACGAATATGAAGAGGAAATGGACAGGCTCTTTCGGGAAAACGACTTCGCCGCCGAAAATCCTGGTTTGAAGGAGCGTCTGTGGCAAAGGCTGCAGGAAAGGGCAGCCCGGCGCCAGCAGGAACCCTGGAAAAACATTGATGAGGACAGGGAACTTTCGGATGAGGAACTGACACGTCTGGCGGCGGCAGGAAATATTTTCAACATGAAGAAGCCTTAGCTGTATTACTCATTAGAGAAAAGAGGCAACAAAAATTTTGCGAACCAGTACTTATGAAATAGTCCTGCCCCTTATATATGGCAATGAAGAGATAAAGGACAGGAAGCTTTTGGTGAATGGCCTCTACGGTGCCTATGATGTGGTGACAAAGGGGGAGGCGGAAAAAATCTCAGCGGGGGATTTTGGGGCTCTGCCCCTTGCCCTGCGTGAGCGGCTTCTTCGCAGGGGGCATCTTACCCAAAAGAGCGAAGCTGAGGAACTGGCCGATATGAAGATGCTGGGCCGCCTGCACAGGATGATCCAGGGGAGGGCCGTGGCGGGGCTTACTATCATGCCCACTTATGACTGCAACTTTCGCTGTCCCTACTGCTATGAACAGTATCGCCTGAAAAAAGGACAAGCGTGGCTGGAGCATACCATGAGCCAGGAAATGGCAGGAGCTGTTTTTGCTGCCCTGAAAGATTATCAGCAGCATGGTTGTATCATAAAGGAGTGCACATTATATGGCGGTGAGCCGCTGCTGGCCAAAAATACGACCATTGTCCGGAAGATCTTGGCGCATTGTCGGGCTATGGGGCTGGAGATAAATGTCATTACTAATGGCTACGATTTGGAAGCCCATCTGGATAGCTTGTCAGAATATGGCTGTGACTGGCTGCAGATATCCCTGGATGGCGTAGGGGATATGAATAATCGCCGCAGGATTCATAAAGATGGTCTCCCCACTTATGGCCGCATCCTGCAGAACATTGAACTGGCCCTCCAGCGTGGTATTGGCATCCTGTTGCGTGTAAATGTGGGACGGGAAAATTTTTCCCACCTTGAGGCTTTGGTGGAAGATTTACGGGCGAGGGGCCTTATTGAAAAGGAAGAGCAGCGTGCCGCCGAGGAACAGAAATTGCGGGAATCCCAAGGGGATGGGAAAACCAGGCGGGGGAAGTTCAGCTATTACTTCAGGGCTGTCACCGACGATCGTCATCCTGAAAATAATGTTACCGGACAGATGATTATGGAGGAATTGCTGAGAATCGGCTTTGCCCCCGGGGAAGCCATGGAGCATCAGTTGCAGTACACATCCCTGGCAGATAATCTCCGAAGCCTTTTTAGGAAAGACGCGCTACCTGATTATTCTCCAGCTTTTTGCGGTGCGGAGCAAGGCATGTTTGTGGTGGATCCCTTTGGCAGCATTTACCCTTGCTGGAATGTCGTCGCCTTGGATAAGGCCGAAGTGGGCTTCACGGATGTGGAGACAAGGAAGTTTATGCTGAACCTGGCCAAGGCAAAGTGGCGCACCCGCACCTCTGACCTGATGACAGCCTGCCAGTCATGCCCCTATGTCTTTATTTGCCGGGGTGGCTGCGCCTGTCATGCCTTCCGGGAGCATGGCAGCTATTTCCGTGAACATTGCGGCGAGAGCAGGGAAACTTTCAATTTCATTGCCCCTCGCATAGCAGGGGAGGTCTGGCTGAAATCCAGGGAAAATGAACTTTCACTCTCCCTGGCCGAACCCCTGTCCCGCCTTAGCAAGGCACAGCGGGAAAAACTGCAAACATCCAGCAGCTCAAAGGAAATAAGCGAGATTGCAAAGGCGGCAAATCTTTTATGAGCATCGTCCCGAGCATCTTGCATAATTTCGGGCGGCGGCCCTAAAACGCAAGTGTTTAATTTTTAATTTAGGAGGTTTTCAAAATGGCAAATGACAAGAACGCAATCACCAAGGAACAGCTCGAAAAGGCAATGGCCTGCAAGACTGCTGATGAACTGATTGAGGCAGCCAAGGCCGAAGGGTTTGAGGTTACGCGGGAAGAAGCTGAAGCCTTTATGGCAGAGAAGGAAGATAGGGAACTGGACGAGGATACCCTGGCGAAGATTGCAGGCGGGAAAAAGGACAGCCGCTGCATGTACATAGGTTATTGATGAAGATTTTTCCTTGCTAACCATATCGGATGGAGGTGAAACATGAAAGTACATAATCTTACAGTGAAACAATATCTTTCGCATCTTCGTCGCCATCCGATGCCGGAATTGATTTCGGATGAGTGCATCGCCGCACTGTCCAATATAGAGGGAAAGTACGGCGATGCTATTACTCACATGACGATGCTTGAGGTGAGACTCGGCGAGGAGGCGCGTTATGCTGACTACATAATTGAAATAGATGAACAGAGCATCCCTCTGGTAGAGACCCTTTGGCATGAGGTGGACTATGAAGAGTATGCCAAAGGGGGGACAATAAAGCCCTGTCTTTTTGTTGATACCAGCCGGGACGCCAAGAACGGCAATTATGGTGAATTCTGGGATAAGGTTCTGCCGTCTTTTTTGGGAGATGAGCGAGCAAAAAAACTTCGCGCTCCCCTTGACCGCACGACGGCGGCATTGCCCAAAGGTGCATACATCAAGCAGATTGGCACAATGACAGGACGCAAGGAGATGGATATTATGCGCCTGGTCATTATGTTCCCTTCCTGGGAAAGTATTTCCCAGGGACTTGCTGCCGTTGGCTGGCCGGGAGATATGGCACGCTTGCAGGAGGACCTTTCTTCCTGGCAGGCCACCAGGTATATTGCCGTCAACCTTGATCTGGGAGAAGAGGGCATCCTCCCCAAAATAGGGATAGAACTCTTCCATTGCTGGCGGCATCCCCTGCTGGTGGATAAATTGATAACAAGGCTGGAAGAGGCTGGCTTGTGCCTGCCGGGGAAAGCTGCCGCACTGCGGCGCTGGATAAGAATTCGTCCCGATGGTGACCCGCTCATCCAAACGATGCTGGTTCATTTCAAATTGAACTACAAGGATGGGAAGTGCGCTGAAGCAAAGGCATATTTGGCGCAGGTGCCATGTTTCCACCATTATTACTTTGACGCTTATGATCGTCCTGTTTATATGCAGATGCAGCTTAAAGATGAAGCCGATACCCTGACTGTGGGTGAGGCCATCAGATGGCTCTATGAGTGTGAGGACAATCGGGTGCGAAAGGTGCAATTTATAGGCGGCACTGCTTATGAACATCTGGACAGGCTGCTGGAGGAATGTGATTCAGGCGGCCTTGAGGCAGAAGTGCTGCTCACCGGCAGAGAATCAATGACCTGGCTGGAAAAAGCCATCGAGGCGGGAGCTGCGGCATTCATCATTGAGATTGATACGGCTGAGGCAGACTTGTCGGCGCTAAAAATCCTGCAGACCTTAGAATTCCCGGCAGTACGAGTGAAGTTGTTCATGAACTCAGAAAATGCTGGCAAGCTGGAGGAGACAGCAAGCCTTCTGGCCGGGGCATATGGCGTAGAGGAACTTATCCTGACAGGGATGAGGCCGGGAACAGGCGCTTTCCCAAACCGGGAGCAGTTGGAGAAAACCGCAGAATTTCTGCAGAAACATGAAGAGAAGGCTGAACCGGGAAATTATCGCCAGGGCAAAATGAAGATATTGGTGGATGCATGCTTCTCAGCTCTCCGCGCCTTTCTAGGCGGAGAAGAGCCAACGAAAAACGGCAATCGGGGCATTGAGCGTGGCTGTGGCGCAGGACGTGACCGTTTTTGCGTGACTGCCAGGGGAAAGCTTGCTCCCTGCATTTGCCTGAAGGTCGGGGAGGAGTACAGTTCTCTTGCCGAATACTGGGAGACCTCAGATACGCTCCAAAAACTCCGCACCCCTGATGCTCCCCGGGCATATCCTTCCTGCGATGGCTGCGCCTATGAGCGCCGTTGCCTGCCCTGCCCGGCAGTGAAAGAGAAATGTCCTTTGCAGCTTTGATGTCAGGCAGTTAGGCGCATAACGCATAATTGCTTAACATATATGTTTTTTATCTTTTTTAAGGAGGTTTTACTTATGGAAGGTAAGCTTGATCCGAAACTCATGACGAAGGAAATGCTCTCTAAGGCCATGGCCTGCGAGACGCCGGAGGCCATTATCGCTCTTGCCAAGGAAAATGGCATCGATTTGACCGCCGAAGAAGGGAAGAGGATTTTTGAGAACCTGGAGAATTTTGATGTGAACCTCGCCGATGATGCCTTGGAAAAGGTCGCTGGCGGCGGCGATAGCAGCATTTGCTGGGAAATCTGCCACAGCCCCGGCACCTACTAAAACATAGTTGCTGCTTTGAGGGCAGCTATATGTAGGAGCAAATCTTTGAGAATGATAAAGCCTTTCGGCCCATTGTTTCGAAAGGCTTTATTATTTATTCTGCTTAAGGATGAAAGGAGTGGCAGTTTCGTGGGCAGTATGGACACATTAGAAGCTTTTCGCCGCCTGTATGCACGAGTGGCCGCAGATGGCCGCGCTGAAACGCTTTTCGGTGAGGGGACTTTGGAAAAAGCCGTCCAGGGCTTGGAGAAATACGCAATAAAAGGTGCCAGCAAGGCAATTTTTTGGTTTGAGTTTCCCTTTATAGGGGAGCCGCGCATGGATTTGCTGGTGGGGTACAAATGCAATGATCTTCATCCTCCAGTGTCCTTTGTGGCGGAAAGTAATCCGCTCTATCAGCAGTTTTTTGATGCCTGTGCACAAAACGAGGCTTTTTTAGAGTATACCTATGGTTTTTCCCTGGATCTTTCCTCAGCACCGTCAGCAACGGATGACCCTGGCATCATCTATTTGCTTCCGCCTTTGGAGCAGCCCACTGAAGATTATGTGCCAGCCTTATTAAAAAATTTGGGAGGTGAGGAGCGCATCCCCCAGGTGATGGCTGCTTTTGCTTCTGCGCCTCCCCTGTGGCATCCGCACTATGTTGGGTATATGGCAGGGCGGTCTGGCTCACCTACCAGGCTGGGTTTTTCCATAATGAAAAAGGATTGCTTGTATTATTCAGATCATCAGGAGGAATTCCTGAGGCATGTTGAGGAGTATATGGGCTTTGAGTTTACTGCGGAGGGACGGGAACTGCTTTGCTATTTGGCAGAGGGTGGCTGGATATATGATTTGCAGTTTAACCTATTTCCCGATGGAACCATCAGCGATAACCTGGGGGTTGCCTTGGCATTTGGCAGCAGGGAGGTAGATCCCCGCAATGCGGCAGGATTCCTTGTGCAAGGAGACGCCGGGGAAAAACTGCGTCACCTGGAAAGCCTGGGGCTGGCTGACTCCCGCTGGCGGCAAATGGATCGTGCCTGCTACGGCGTACAATGCATCGTGAAAAGCGAAGGCAAGCGGCATCTGGTGGGGGATGTGGTGCAAATGGATGGCATCAAAGTTCGCTTTAAAAAAGGCAAAGCCTATTTATCAAAAGGCTATCTTTTGGCAAGATCGTCATATTTGGATGATTGAATCCACAGGGGAGGCAGTATAATTTGCGAGTAAGTACCTATGAGATTATTTTGCCCCTGACAGACCGCAGCGGCACAGAGAGCCGGGAGCATGCGCTGTTGGTGAACGGCCTTTACGGGGCCTTTGATGTGGTGTCGAAGGAGGCAGCGAGGCAAATCGCTGCCCATGACACATCATCCTTGCCGCCTTCCTTGCAGAAACGCCTCCTGGAGCGTGGACATTTGACTGTCAAGGACGAGGCGGCAGAGCTTGAAGATGTCCTGCTTATCGCCCGCCTTACCGCAAAGCTTGTGACCAATCCCCGCATTGTTCTCTTTGTCATGCCCACTTATGACTGCAATTTCCGCTGCCCTTACTGTTTTGAAAGAAAACGCTTGCGGCATGGCAAGGAGTGGCTGGAAAAGACTATGGAGCCAGCCATGGTGAAGAGCATCTTCAAGGCAGCGGAGCAGGAGCAAAAAAGGGGCCGGCATATAGAAAGCTGCACTCTCTTTGGGGGCGAGCCTTTCCTTAAAGATAATTTTGCCGTCGTGCGGGAAATCTGCCAGCGGGCAATGCAGCTGGGCATACCTTTGAACGCTATTACCAATGGCTATGAAATAGACTATTTTTTGGAACTTATTGCCGAATATAAATTCAAAAATTTGAAAATAGCTGTGGACGGGGTAGGGGCAGCCCATGACCGTCATCGCCGCCACAAAAACGGATTTGCCACCTATGAACGCATTATGGAAAATGTTGTGCTGGCCTTGGAAAAAGGTGTAGATGTTACGCTGCGCATAAACATCAATAGGGAAAATGTCGGCGAGATAAAGAATCTGGCAGAGGATTTTGCAGCACGGGGATTTATGGATTCGGAAAATAGGCTCAGGGGTTGGGGAAAGTTCGAGTACAGTTTCAAGGCAGTGGAAGAAGCGGATACCTCACCCAATCATATGACAGAAGAGGACGTGTTGAAGGCCATCATAGCGGCTGAGCCAGGAAAAGATGAGCTGAAAGCTTTGGAGCATGAGAGCATGTATGCGAATGCGTCTGTGGGATTGCGCCGGGCTATGACGAAAAAAATGCTCCCCTATCTTACTGCCGGCCATTGCAACGCCGTAAAGGGCAAGGCCATCATAGATCCTTATGGTGAAATTTTTCCCTGTGCCTACCTTCTTGATGAGGCTGGAGAAAGTATCGGTTATGTAGATGCGGAGGAAGGGCGTTTTGTGCACAATTTTCGCAAGGCAAAGTGGGATGCCCGTACGGGGGATGTCCTGAAGCCCTGTCAAAGCTGCCCTTATATATTTTTTTGCGGCGGTGGCTGTGCCATGAGAGCCAGAGCGGCAGAGGGGAATCCCTTCCAGCATTATTGCGGCAATATAAGGGAGATTTGGAACTACACCGCTTCCCGCGTGTCAGCAGACGAATGGGCAAGGCGGGGGGATGGGGAGCTTACCCTGTCTTACGCCGGGCCGCTTTCCCGCATGACAGCAGCCCAGAGGGAAAGGCTGCGAACGACTAACAGCAGGAGGGAAATCTTTGCCACTTTATTGGCTTTGGGCTTCTTTGATGGAATAGCATGAGGAGGCTTTGCATCGATGTTGAAATATTCACGTTATAATCACTTGGTAAAAATTCCGGACGAGGAGGCCTTTGTTCTGGTGAATTTCCGCACAGGTGCCCTCATTCGCCTGTCACCTCTGCAAAAAGCAGTTTTTGATCAGGCCACAGAGCTGCCCGCCTCAGCCAAGGCCATTAAAAGACTCCGGCAGGGAGGCTTCCTTGTGGACTATGATGAGCTAAGGCATATGCGCACGCAGATGTTGACCGCTGGCGGCTCAGGCAGGGCTCTGGGGCTGACCATCTGTCCGACACTTGCCTGCAATTTCCGCTGTCCCTATTGTTTTGAGCAAGCCAGAAGCGGGCGTATGAGCCAGGAGGTTCAGGATAGTATCGTGGCTTTTGCCCAGACGAATATGGAAAAATTTGCTTTGAATCGTTTGACTGTCACCTGGTTCGGCGGTGAGCCGCTTCTTTGCCCGGATATCATCGAAAGCCTCTCGGCAAGGCTTATGGAGGTCTGCCAAAAGCTTGGGGCCGGATATGAAGCTGGCATTTTCACCAATGGCTGGTTTTTGACAGAGGAAAACCTTGCCCTTTTGGAACGTAGAAAAGTGAACACCATACAGCTGACTCTGGATGGGGCTTCCCCGGAGACAAACGATCATCTGCGACGTGAGGCAGGAGGAGGCTCCAGCTTTACCCGCATCATGGAGAACATAAAAAAGATGCGGCCCTATGCTGGGACAAGTGCCCCCAATGTAGTCATGCGCTACAACATGAATCGGGAAAACGCGCCATATTTTGGGGAGCTGGCAGCCAAAATCGATGCTGTAGCCAGGGAAACAGGCGTGAATATCACTGCCTATCCAGCCAAGATGGACAGCAGCATGGAAAATCCCCAGCATATCAGGGAATCAGCTTTGTCCATTGACGAATACGGGGATTTGGCCAGTCCCCGCTCCGTCAAGAATGTCAGAAACCCTGTAAATTTTCGCAGGCTATACTGCAAGGCCCAATATATTCATGGCTATGCCATAGATGAGGTGGGAGATATGTACAAATGCCTGGAGTTGGTGGGGCGCAAAGAGTATGTCATGGGAAATGTGAGGAATTTCAGCTTGTTTAAGGAGCCGGGAGAGGGCATTGAAAATATGGACAGATTTTTCGAGACCATTTTCCCGGAGGAGGACAAGGAGTGCATGGCTTGCAAGGCCTTCCCACTTTGTCTTGGTGGTTGCCCCAGGAAGCGCATCGCAGGGGAACGGGGTTGCATGTCTCTGAAAAGCGATTTGGACGGCTACACCCTGGCACGTTATCGGAAAAACGGAGGCCAAATTAGATGAGGGCATCAATTCGGACGAAGGTCATGAAATTATTATTTCTCAAACTTCCCACATAGAAAATACTAACGGCTCCTTGAAAACCGTATATCTCAAGAGATAAAATACTCAGGCCGCTTGCAATAGGCGCTGCATGGACTCTGGCAGCTTGGACATAAACTTCGCATAGAAAGTTTCTACCTGGGCATCAGCAATATGAAATTCCTCCTGAACCGTCGCCAGCATAGCTTCCACTATGATCTGCATGGATTCTCCTTCGAAGATGTAGAATCTCTTGCTACTGCACTTTACCATGGCTATTGTATTAAGGCCCAGCTTCTTGATATCCAGCAGCTGCTGAGGATTGGAAAACCAACTGTCAAAGAGGACATACTTTGCCTTGTGCCCAGCTGCCAAGGCAGTCTTCAAGAGATCTACCATAACAGAAGTAGCCTTTTGGCGGGCCATGAGCCTGCGCTTTCCGGCAATGGTCCGCCTGTCAATCTTGTTGCAGGGGCCGATTGACAGGAACCCCCTTGAGCTTTGTGCCTCCGCACTTGCTCAAAAGGCTGATTACCCCATAGGCAGTCAGGAAGTTCAAGATGGAAGCAGAAACGTTCTTTTCATCGGTGGATTCAAGTGATACAATAGACATGGCGTAAAACCTCCTTGGATAATGGTTTGTTTGCACTTCTATTGTACCAAGTTTTGAGACTTTGCGCCTT
>JAGBLH010000103.1 GCA_017635515.1 Selenomonas sp. | reverse complement strand
TATGACTACATAGAGACTGGCTCCCTGATTTCCATCAAGAAAAATGTCAAGGATATACTGATTCCCAGTGAAGAGCAGCGTATATATATGTACCCAATGGATTTTGAAGAATTTCTCTGGGCTTTAGGGGATGATGTGACGGTCCCCATGCTGGAAATTCTGTTCAGCAAACAGAAACCAGCAGGTGATGGGGCACACAGGAAAATCATGCGTAACCTGCGGCTCTATATGCTCATAGGCGGCATGCCACAGGCAGTCGAAACATACTTGCAGGAAAACAATTTTGAAGCCGTAGACCAGATCAAACGCGATATACTTCGGCTCTATGAGGATGATTTCTACAAAATTGACCCTTCAGGCCGCCTTTCCCACCTCTTTGATGCCATTCCTGCCCAGCTGAACAGAAACACTTCTCGCTATACTGTATCCAACGTCATCCCCTCTTTGAGGCCGGGCAGTTCGCTAAATCTCATTGCCGAACTGATTGATTCCAGAACTGCCTTGGCAGCTTATCACACCAGCCAGCCTTCGGCTGATATGGCCTCATACAAAGACCTGACCAAATTCAAACTTTTCCTCTCCGATACCGGCCTTTTCACCACACTAATGTTCAAGAACAAGGCCTTTACCGAAAACGACATCTACAAGAAACTCCTAAGCGACAAGATTTCAGCCAATCTGGGGTATCTGTTTGAAAATCTCACCGCCCAGATGCTGGCAACCAAAGGGTATGATCTATACTACCATACCTTCTCCAGCAAAGACAAAGGAAGCAATTACGAAGTAGATTTCCTTATCGCTAAAAGTAACAAAGTAGTGCCGATAGAAGTAAAATCCTCCAATTACAAACGTCACGCATCTTTAGATGCCTTTTGTCAGAAGTATTCTGCCCAGATTGCCGAGAAATACATTCTCTACACTAAGGATTTCCAGAAAGAGCAGGATATACGCCTATTGCCCATTTATATGTCCCCCTTCATTTGACAGACAACAAGGAGCATACAGATACATGAAAGATTATGAGCAACAGGACTGCCAGCTTTTCAATACGGGCAGATTCAACGATATCGTCTATGCCTATTTTGTCATGGCTGCCAGACAGGCCAAGACACTTAATGAGGATGTAATCCCGTTATTGGCCGCTCTGGAGGATGTGCTGCACACCATGTCAGCAGAAGAGGCATTGGAGCGATTCAGAGGCGGCATCCAGTAATGTTCCAATATGCAAAAAAGCCAGTCATAAATCAGACTTATTCCTGATTTATGGCTGGCTCTTTTTTCGCCATCAGTATTTCACGCTAGCTTGAAAGCAAGGCCATCACTTGATGCACCGCATAGTCAATGCCTAAAAGATCAGGGGATACCTGACCGCCAGCCTGGATTCGTGTGTAGGCAAGATAGCGGTAGGAATGGCGCAGTCCCTGCAACTCAGCAGGACTTATGTGCAGGTCTGTGCCGGGGACTGCAGCCTCTAAGGTATCGTCTTCATTTAGTGAAAGCATGTGGGAAATTTTCCAAGTATTGCTACGCTTCTTGACCCGATAGATAAGGCGCATATAGGAGGTCAGCACAGCTTCCTTACCGTTCACTTTAATCCAGCGGATGGTGGTAGCCGGCAGCTCGACATAGGCGCGATTTCCTTTCTGATGGACGATGGGCACGGCTACGCGGCTGAGGATTATCTCATCTGGTGTGGACTCAGTGCGGTTGCCGCCTTTCAGATAGGAGGCGAGGGGGCCTGCT
>JAGBLH010000102.1 GCA_017635515.1 Selenomonas sp. | reverse complement strand
CCCCCATAGTGGGAGTGCCGCTCTTCTTCTGATGGCTCTGAGGCCCCTCCTCCCGAATGCTCTGCCCAAACTTCAATTTATGAAGCCAAGGAATAAAAAACGGGCCGGTTACCAAAACAATTCCAGCAGCCACCGCAGCAGCCACTATCAGGCTAGAATCCAACAAAAACGCCTCTTTCTAAAATCAATCGTATCAATCGAACCCCCGAACCCCAGGGCCCAAGGATGGGCCCCGCGGACGCGGAAATCACACGATGTGATTTCAGTCCGCGTTTTCTTTTGGTTCGTTTTCTTTGCGCCAAAGAAAATGAACAGCCGAAACTTATCTAAGCAGCTCGATAATCTTCTCCATCTGCATACCTCTGGACCCCTTAAACAAAACTGTATCCCCCGGCTGCAAAATCTCCTTCAGCTTCGCTGCCGCTTCCTCATGGGATTCACAGCAATATGCCTCTGCCAGACCGGAATCCTTTGCTCCCTCAGCGATAAGAGCCCCCAACCTTCCACGGGTGACCACTGCGCTGAAGCTGTGGGCTGCCAATTCCCGTCCCACCTGACGGTGAGCCTCTTCCTCAACCTCCCCCAGTTCCAGCATATCCCCCATGACGGCAATCTTCCTGCCCTCTTTCACCAGTTCCGCCAGCGTCTCGATAGCCGCCTTCATGGACATGGGGCTGGCATTGTAGGCATCATTCACCACATGCCACTCACCCACCTCCTGGCACTCGAAGCGCATCTTCGTAGCTTCCAGGCTCAAGAGGCCCTCGTGGATCTCCGCAGCCGTCAGACCCAGGGCAAAGCCTGCGGCAATGGCGGCGAGGGAATTATAGACATTGTGCCTGCCCACCATGGGCAGGACATACTCATGACGCTCATTCTCAAACTCTACCATGAAGAGGGTCTGATTTCCCTCGGTGCGGATGGCCTCCGCCTTCACATCAGCTGGCTGCTCAATGCCAAAGGTCAGGACTTTCACGCCCTCCCTGGCCTGCTCGCGCATACCTGCCACATAGCTGTTGTCGGCGTTGAGAATCACCGTGCCGCCTGCAGGGATGGCCTCCACCAGTTCTGCCTTGGCTTTGGCGATATTCTCCAAAGAGCCCAAAAGTTCCATATGGGTCTCACCCACATTGGTGACAATGCCAATCTGAGGTGCCGCTATGGGAGCCAAAGCCTCAATCTGGTGCAGGCCGCGCATGCCGATTTCCACCACGGCAGCCTTATGCTCTGCCCCAATGCCCAGCAGGGTCAGGGGCAGGCCAATCTCGTTGTTGAAGTTGGCCTGGGTCTTCTGCACCGGGCCACGGGCAGACAGCACTGCCGCCGTGAGGTCCTTGGTAGTGGTCTTGCCGTTGGAGCCGGTGATGGCTACCACCGGCAGGTCAAACCTCAGGCGGTGCAGATGGGCCAGCTGCTGGTAGGCAGCAAGGGTATCTTCAGCCTGCAGGACAGTCCCCTGCTCTTTCCCAGCCGCCTCAAGGTTCTCCTTGGAGCAATCCTTGCCCACGATAACACCAGCTGCCCCCTTCTTGAGAGACTCGGCAGCGAAGTCCTCGCCGTTGAAGCGTTCGCCCTTGAGCGCCACAAAGAGGACGCCCTGCTCTATCTTTCTGGTATCCGTGACCACATCGGCAAAATCGTGGTTATCCGTTTTGAGTGCCTTAGCTTCCGTAGCTGTAAGTATTTCCTCAAGCGTAAATGCAGGCATCAATGCTCCTCCTCTGCAAACTTGGCGGCCACCGCTGCGCGGGCCACTTCCTTATCGTCAAAGTGGATGGTCTTATCCTTCAAGATCTGGTAATCCTCATGGCCCTTGCCCAGGATAACCACGATATCATCCTTCTCCGCCAGCTCCACGGCACGGTAAATGGCCGTCTTGCGGTCCACAATCTTCTCATGGTGCTTGGAGCCGATTTTCTCCCGCACGCCTTCCTCCACCTGGGACAGGATGAACTCCGGGTCCTCGGTGCGGGGGTTATCTGAGGTGGCAATGACCACATCGGACAGCTCTGCCGCCAGGCGGCCCATGATGGGACGCTTGGTGCGGTCGCGGTCGCCGCCGCAGCCAAAGACAGAGATGATTTTCGCCTTGGCAATCTGTCGGGCGGTCTTCAGCACGTTCTCCACCCCGTCCGGCGTGTGGGCATAGTCCACGATGATGGAGAAATCCTGCTTCTCATTGCCCGTCCGCACCAGCTCGAAGCGGCCTGAGACAGCCGTGAAGGACTCCAGCACCTTCTGGATGATGCTCGGCTCGATATTTTCCGCCAGGGCAGCACCCACGGCGCTCATGACGTTGTAGACATTGAAGCGGCCTGCCAGATGGAGGCGCAGGGGCATCTTGCAGAACTTCTCGTTGCAGAATTTCTGATTTTCCAGCAACACATGGGTGCCGGAAGCCTCCACCTCCACATCCAATGCCCTGAGGTCTGCCTCACGGTCGATGGCGTAGGTGATATGGGGGCACTTGGCATGCTCCAGCATGGTGGCCCCCGCTTCATCGTCAATATTGACCACCGCGCACTTGCGTTCCTTCACGCCGGGAGCGCTCACCAAATCGAACAGCTTGGCCTTGGCCAGCTTGTAGTTTTCCAAAGTCTTGTGATAGTCCAGATGGTCCTGGGTCAGGTTGGTGAAGACCACCGTATCGAACTCAATGCCCGCCACGCGATTCTGGTCCAGGGCGTGGGAGGAAACCTCCATCACCACATAGTCCAGCCCACGGTCCCGCATGATGGCGAGGGTATGCTGCAGTTCCACCACATCGGGAGTGGTATTGTGGATGGGGAAGACCTCATCCTCCATCATGATCTGGATAGTGCCGATAAGGCCCACCTTGTAGCCAGCGGCACGCAAGATGGCCCTGGTCACATAGCTGGTCGTGGTCTTGCCATTGGTGCCCGTGATGCCGATGACACGCATGCTGCGGGCAGGATAATCATGGAAGAAAGGCACCATGATATCCAACGCCTCCTGCAAGTCAGGCACCACCAGCACTGCCCCGCCGAAGGGAGGCTCGATATCCTCGCGGGTGGTGAGGATAGCCTTGGCCCCGGCCTCCTCCGCCTGCGGGATGAAATCATGGCCGTCCACATGGGCACCGGGAATGCACACGAACATGGTGCCATGGGCCACCTTGCGGGAATCGTGCTCCATGCCGGTGACTTTCGTCTCTTTATCGCCTTTGATGACAGCACCCCTCACAAGGGCTGCCAGTTCCTTTACCAGTTTCATTTATGTCCTCCTCCGGCTCTGCAAGCCGTAAAATATTTTAACGCTATAACGTGGATTTTACAATGAAAAATCCGCAAAAGAAAAGAAGCTGACCTGGCCAGCTTCTCTGTGCAACTGACGGCCGAGATTCCACTCTGCGACCTCATCAGTTTTCGTGTGCAAAGTAGACTTTCTTGGGAACAGTCATTCCCAGCTCGCCCTCAGCAATATCCTTAATGCGCTGCGGTGCTTTCAGCTTGGCATTCTCGATGCGCAGCCGCTCATTTTCCTGCTCCAGCTGCTCTGCCTGGCTCTGGGTTGCCACCAGAGCATAGCCACGGCTGGCCGAAACACCGCTGCCTACCGTCACCAAAAGTGCCATCACTGCCGCCACCAGAAAGAGTATCTGGCAATGGGAGCGGGTGGCCGTGTCCACCACGGTCTTGAAAAGCGGCTCCTCGGAATGCGCCTTCAGGCTCTTTAGTTCCTCCTCGCGGGAAAGCGGCGCCTGTTCCTCATAGAACTCTTCTTCGTAATCCTCGTATTTCCTCAAGGCTGACATCTAAGCTCCCCCCTTGCACTGATTTCCCTTGGAAGCCCTTCCGCTTCCTCAACCCAATTTCTCGGCTATGCGCAGTTTTGCGCTTTTTGAACGGGAATTACCCCTAAGTTCCTCTTTCGTGGCCTGCTTCGGCTTGCCCAAAAGCTTGATTTCAGGCTTATGCTTGCAGGTGCAGACCGGCAGTTCCGGCGGGCAGATGCACCCGCGGGCCATTTCCTTCAAGGTCTGCTTGGCTATGCGGTCTTCCAGGGAATGGAAGGTGATGATAGCCAGCCGTCCCCCGGGCTTCAGGAATCTCACCGCCGTCTTGAAGGCGTTCTCCAAGATGCCCAGCTCGTCATTGACCTCAATGCGGATGGCCTGGAAGATGCGCTTGGCAGGATGTCCTGCAGATGCCCTGCGCACTGCCTTGGGCACGGCCTTGCAGATGACCTCCACCAGTTCCCCGGTGGTCTTGATGGGACTTTCTTCCCTCTCCTTCACAATGAACTCTGCTATGCGCTTGCCCCAGCGCTCCTCGCCATAATCGTGGAAGATGCGCGCCAGTTCCTCCTGGCTGTAGGTGTTCACCACCTCATAAGCAGAAAGGGAGGCCTCAGGGTCCATGCGCATATCGAGGGGCGCATCCTGCATATAGGAAAAGCCCCGCTCTGCGGTGTCAATCTGATGGGAGGAAACCCCTAGGTCGAACACCACGCCGTCCACCTGTTCAATGCCCAAGCCATGCAGGACCTTTTCCAGATGGCAGAAATTGCTATGCACAATCTCCACCCGGCAACCGACATCAGCGAGCCGTTCAGTAGCAGCCCTTATGGCCGCCTCATCCTGATCCAGCCCAATCAGCCGTCCCTCAGGCGCCAGCAGTTCCGCAATGCGATGGGAATGGCCCCCACCGCCAAGAGTACAGTCCACGTAAGTCCCCTGCGGATCAGTAACCAGTCCTTGGACTGTTTCCTCCAACATGACACTGACGTGATGAAACTCCATACCCCTGCTCCTTGTAACTAAAGAATACCCAACTCTGCCAGCGAGGCAGCAATCGAGGTAACTTCCGGCTCAATCTCCCCGGCGTATTCGTTCCACTGGCTCTTGCTCCAGACCTCAATGCGGTTATCCGCTCCGGTGAGCACCACATCTTCCTTCAGGGCAATCCCCGCATAGCTGCGGAGATTCGCAGGTACCAGGAACCTGCCCTGCTTGTCGCACTCCAGCGTGCGCGCCCCGGCAAAGAAAAACCTCACCATGGCCCGGGCCTCAGCCTTGGCCAGCGGCAGGGCGCGGAGCTTCTCTGCCAATTCCTCGAAGGCCTGCTGGCCGTAGAGGAAGAGGCATTTGTCCAGCCCCTTGGTGATGATGAAGGTCACGCCCAATTCCTGCCGGAAATCAGCCGGCAGGATGATGCGTCCCTTGGCA
Organism: Selenomonas sp.; assembly: GCA_017635515.1. GTDB lineage: Bacteria > Bacillota > Negativicutes > Selenomonadales > Selenomonadaceae > Selenomonas_B. The sequence goes on along the minus strand of JAGBLH010000102.1, from coordinate 2,785 downwards.
TCGATGGCATGGCGGTACTCCCCCATGAACATCCTGCCTCACCACCTCAGAACCACAATCCTCCACTTTGCCCCACTTTACCTATTCAATTTATATCAAAAATATCCTGCTTTGGCAAGGAAAAAGCCCCTTTCAGACTAATTTCAGCACAAAAAGACAGGTTTCCGCAGCAAAAAGCCCAGAAACCTGTCCTAACTATGCAATTCGTGTCATTCAGCTTTTCGTCCACCCAAACTTCTCAAAGATAGGCGTATACCTTATCCTCTCCAAAAAGTCCTTATTGGTATTCGCCGTATGGAACACCGGCACCCTTTCCAGGGCGTAGATATTGCTGGCCTCGTCCACATTGCCGTATTTAATGGTAAAAGCCGCCTTGTACCCGGCCTCCTTCACCATTTCCGCTATGTGAAGGTTGTAAGTGCCCGTGGGGTAAGCCATGTACTCCACCGGGTGACCCAGTTCCTCCTCGGCCTTCTTCTTGGATTCCACCAGCTCTGCCCTGAGCTGTTCGTCAGACAAATCCGTCATGGATCTGTGGGTGGCGGTGTGGGACTGGATGGAAATGCCCTCCTTCTCCATCTCTCTGGCCTGTTCCCAGGTGAAATACTGGGATTTTTGCCCCAGAAAGCTGGTCACGACGAAGATGGTGGCTTTGAAGCCGTACTTCTTCAGCAAGGGGAAGGCGGTGGTATAGTTGTCCTTGTAGCCATCATCGAAGGTGATGAGCACGGGATTCTCCGGCAAAGCCCCCGTCCCCGCCAGTCCTTCGAAGAGCTCGTCGGGGCTGATGCTGTGGTAGCCGTGGTCGGACAGGTACTTGAGCTGGCTCTCGAAGTCCGCAGGAAGCACCGACAGGGAGTGATGCTTGTTGTCTATTTTATGGTAGTTAAGCACCAGCACCTTGACGCCGCCGGCCGCAATCTCCGGCGCCATCACTGCCTGCACGGGAGGTGTCTCCTGGGCTTCGCTCTCCTGTTCCTGTCCCAGGAAGAGCCATAGCCCTGCCCCCATCATCAGCAAAAGCATGAGCACAAGCCACTTGCCCCCGGAGCTCTTCCTTTCCTGCCGTTCCCGCATTTCGTTCCTCCCGTGCCATTTAATAACAATACGCCTATTTTATCCCTATTTTATGGAAAAAACCAGACCTGCTGAAAAATTATCTTGTCGCAATTCCCCACATGTTGTATAATTTCCTCGTTGGCTGAAACCAACCAATGATGACTGATTTATATGGCTATATTTCAGGAGGTAAGGAAATGGCTATCACTAAAGATATGAGCATTCTGGAAGTTGTGCAGAAGTATCCTGACACTGTTGATGTGTTCGTGAACTCCGGCATGGGCTGCCTGGGCTGCGCTGCTGCCCGCTTCGAGAACATCGAGCAGGGCTGCATGGCTCACGGCATTGACGTTGACGCTCTGGTAGAGGGCCTGAACAACGCCATCGGCGATATGTAAGCTGAAAGCACGAAGAGCAGGGAACCGCTGAGGTGGTTCCTTGCTCTTTTCTATTGGAAGGAGCAGGAAGATGGCAGAAGAAGAAAAGAAAGACCCCCTTGTCACCATGCCCCACGGCCGGGAGGAGCTCATCAAGATGGAAATCGTGGGCATGATCCACGGCGGCGAGAGTCCCTATGACGTGATTTCCCATATGGCCAAATGGCTGGAGAAGGAATCCGGGGAAGCTGGCTACGCCCAGTATGTGGATGACCAGATACGCTCCGTCTACGGCTTCGCCCTGCAGCACGTGAAGCCCATGGAGGATGAGCTGCGGGATGTGAAGGCCCGCCTTGTGCGCATCCAGGAGGCCTACAACAGCCCTGACTTCACGGAAGAAGAGCATATCCGCATCGGCTTTGCCGTGGACAGGCACAAGAAGAACATCAAGCGGCTGGAGGAAATGATCATCCGGGCCAAAGCTGACCATAAAGAACTTGTGATGGAGAAGTAACAACACCTTTTCACGACAACGAAAAAAAAGCGGGCTATCATCTTCAGGATGATAGCCCGTACTCTTTTTAGTCCAGCACGTAAACCGTCACATCGCGGCGGCCAAACTGCATGGCCTCGCCGTAGCTTTCCATGCAGAGGTCAATGCGCTCGCCGTAGATGGCGCCGCCGGTATCGGCGGCGATGGCCTCACCGTAGCCTGGGATATAGAGGCGGGTTCCCAAGGGAATCACATCCGTATCCACAGCCACCACACCGCGGCGGGCAACCATGCCCGAAGCCGTGATGCCGTTTCCGCCCCCGTCCGTAGGCAGGTAGGCAGTCGCTTCCATATTGTACACAGCGCTGTAACGCTGCATACCCCGTGAGGTCTGAACTTGTTCTTCACGTTCCCTGCGAAGTGCCTCGAGTTTAGCGGCACTGTCGCTTACTGCTATGTCGAGATTGGCTCGAATTTTCGTATCCAGCCCCGGAGCGGCATCCACCAGCTCCAGATTGTAGCCCGACTCGATCAGGGCGTCCCCAACTGTCTGCTTGCTAGTCAGAACTTCCTTTTTTTGTCCCTCATAAGTGATAGTCACCGGGACAGCACGATAAACATTGATTTCGGTTCTTGCTTCGTCGATCTTGTGCATTACGTATTCGTCTTTGGCGCTAAGTTTCACGCCGGCCTTGGCTAATAAAAGCTGCGGGCTTGTGCGGGTAGTATCGAAGCTGAGCGACTCTCCGAATTGGAAGGTGTTTCATACGACGGAAATCGTCTTGAACAAGAACTGATCTATTATATTGAAAAGCTTGATATCAGCGAAGAAAAACAGAGACTGACAAATCATTTG
>JAGBLH010000101.1 GCA_017635515.1 Selenomonas sp. | reverse complement strand
TTCCGTGGAGAGATTGGCATTGTTCACCGTAACCCGGTCGGTAAAGGACGTATCGGTGTCGCTGCTGCCCACCAGGATCTGGACAACACCTGCCCCTTCCACATTGTTCTTGCTTACAATCTTGCTGTCGGTCTTGGCCTGGGCCCGCAGGGAGGATTCATCCAGCCCCTTGAGGGTTCCGCCGGTGATGTTCACATCGGCAGTGGCATTGATGGTATTCTTCACGGCAGAGTCGCTGCCCGTGACGCCGCCATAGCTGCCGGCCTTCTGGGTATCCTTGTAGTCAATATTGTTGTTGGCATTGTATCCCTGCGTGAAATTGCTCTTGATATTGGCATCATTCACGTTGATGGCCGTGGTGTGCGTCGCCGTATTGGTGATGCCTACGCCGCTGCCGCCGGCAATGGCTGCCCTTGTAGCATCGGTGGTGAAGTCGTGCTTGTCCGTAAGTTCCGCTCCTGCCGCAAAGAGGGAGGCATTCCAGTTGCCACCGACATTGGTCCTGGTATTGGTGCTCAGGCTGTTTTCCAGTTTGGCGGCATAGGGGGAGATATCCACTGCGGCACCGCCATCCCCGTCAGCTCTCGCCGTATTGTCCTCGGAAGCCGTGCTCAGGAGCAGGGCGATTTGCAGCTGCTTGTCATTGGTGCCACTAGCATTAATGGCAGAGTTCAGCACGCTGTCGCTCTTAGCCACATTGGTGCCGGAAGCCACCAGACCGGCGGCGCTGACACCGGCAGCCTTGATATCCTTGGTCACATTGGTATTGCTCATGGCCATCAGAATGCCACGTTCCTGAACATTTACCTTGCCAAGGTTAATCTGAGAATTGCCATAAGCATCTGCCCGGCCGGTATTGACCTGTGCCGCCACATAGCCGGAGATGCCCAGTCCCTTCATGTCGGTGGTAAGACCGATTTCGTTCTGGGCGAGGATATCCGTCTCATCGGCCAAGAGGCTGGTGCCATCGCCGATATCCACAGTGCTCTTAATCGGGGCAGACTTCGTCCCGGCAGAGGAATCCGCCACCGTTACGGCACCGCTGACCAACAGGGACGCGGCGGCAGACTTGGTCTCCGTTTTTACATTGGGGGAGTTCCGGGCAGTAATACCGATGGTGCCTGCACTCAGGCTGTTGGCATTCTTGTTTTTTGCTGTATTCAGAGTTACTGCCGTCTCGCTGGCGTCATGAGCCGTGGCAGAGATGCCCGTACCGGCTACACCAATGGCAGCGGAAACAGCCTGGGTGGTTACCTCAGCGGTTTTCTGGCCATCCTTTTCCGGGCCACGGGAAGCGGCCACCAGCAGCGAATCTTCAGCTTTCAGAGTGTTGCCGCCCTGCAGGGCCACGGATACCTTGCCCTTGTTTTCCACCTCGCCAATCAGGACATTCACGGAACCGGCGATGGCCCCGGAAGCGCCCAAAGCATCAATCTTGGCACGGCTTTCGTCAACGGCAGCCAGGGAAAGATTGTTTGCATTTATGGTATTGCCGGAAAGCTGCAGATCCGTAAGGCCGCTCTTGCTAACCTTGCCATAGGCTCCGGACAGGGCCAGAGTGCCGCTGAGGGACCCCTGCTTGACTTCCAGCTGGGAAAGACCGCCCTGATAGGAGGCAATGGTAATATCACCGGAATTGGCCGTTATGGCAGAGTTACGGACTTCACCTACGGAATTGCCTGCCACATCCAGCACAGCTACTGTGCCGCTGATGGCCGCACTGCCCCCTGCGGTAGCCACTACGCTCTTCATCTCGGCATTGGTCTCAGTGCCTGCCAAAAGGGTCACATCCCCAGCAGAATCCAGAGTGCTGCCCATAACCGTAAGGCCGGAGGCAGAGTCCTTCTTCTTTGCTGTCATGGTCACTGTGTCACGGGTATTGGTGATATTTTTCCCGTCACTATCCACCACGCCATGGGATTCTTCTTTCGAGAGGTTGCCAGCCTTCATCGCATCGTTTATATCTTGGAAGACCTTGCTGACGTTCATCTTGGTCTTGCCGTCACCGGCATCATAGGTTGAGGAAATATCCTTGCCCACATTGGTCACCAGCACATTGAGGCCCATGGCAGAGCCGCCTACGGAGGCATTGCCCGCAGTCTGCCAGATGTCCTTGTTGTCGCTGGCTCCGGCATTGATGGCTCCGGCGTAGACTTTGCTATTTTCGATATTCACATTGGTGGTACTGTCCAGCTTGTTGACAGAGACGCCTACACCTACACCAGCTGCCCCGGCGGAGCCTACACCGGCCTTCTGGTCAAGGGTCAGCTGGTTA
>JAGBLH010000100.1 GCA_017635515.1 Selenomonas sp. | reverse complement strand
TTATAAAGCTGTATGGTGTCATCTTATTGTTCTCCTGCCTTTTTCAAATGCCTCAATGATTGCCCTGTGTAATAAATCCATCAAATCTTCATAGGCATCATCATCCATAAGCGGTTTCACATCTGATGCCATGCGCTCTCTGAGCAGAACAATTTTGTTAGTCGGTTTATTCTCTGCCATCGTCAGCCCTCCATAATTTCCAATTCTTCCTCTGGGTCTTCTAAATAGTGCAACCAATAATATTTCTCTCCATCCGATGTCTCAGTATATGTTCCCCAAAAATCTACCCCAACAATTCCAGTAATAAGATTTTCATCCTCAAATGCGCCCAATGTAACCGGGTCATGGTTTTCAAAAAAATAGTGCATTTCTATCTTGTCACCTATCATGATTTCCTTACCGTTTCTGTCTTTAATTCCTATTTTCCTCCGAAACATCGTCAGCCCTCCTGTTCCACTTTTTAGCTACTTGGCTTCTGATAGTATCACTACTCATGCCTTTGATTTTTTTATACGTTCTCCCCATTCCACAACAATAACAACGCACATCTACCTTGCTATAACCTGTAATAGAATTTCCAGTTAATATAACCTCAGCTTTTCCTCCGCAAAAGGGGCACGGCTTAAGTTCAATCTCTGCCATCGTCATTCCTCATTTCAGTATTTACCTAACCATTCTGCACGTTTCTTTTCTCTCAAAGCGGATATACAATCAGGACAATAATTCACCCATCGGCCATGTTCTTTTTTCGTTTTCCAATTACGCTCATGAACATAATTGTTAATCAGGAGCCTATCCGTCTGACCTTCTTCGACCAACTCCACGCGCCCGCATCCATCACACTTTATGCAAACATCCCAATCCTCGCCATGCAGACTATACTTCCTTCTTCTGACGAAACTACTCATCTTTCTCTACCCCCCTACTGCTCCAAAGCAACTTGTGAATCTTTGTTGCGACATGTCTATCTTCCCAATCATTCTCACTGTTGCTCATATAGCAGTCCAACGCTCTTCGTATAACAGTAAATTCGTCCCTGGTCAAATCGCAAATATCATACTTATACTGAGTTCTAATCTTCATCGTCAGCCCTCCTACTGGTCAAACCCATTTCTTTCCACATTTTTTGCACACATAAATATTAGGCTCTGATGAATCAGGTGATATAAGTTGCTCCATTTCCCCGCCACAATCAGGGCAATGTACTGTAAATAAGTCAGTCAGCCATTTTAGAAACGCCATCATCAGCCCTCCCTTACTGCTCCATCACTTCACGCCAGATACCTTTCTGCAATTTCATACTGTTGAGCTTCGGCAACTTGCCCAATCTGCGCGATAATCCGGCGCCATATTTCTCGATAAAATTGCGGATTGACTGTGGGTCTTTTAATCCCAAATTTGCGGCTAATCCCTTAAGCCCGATGTCTGGATTTTCTTTAATCCACCGTTGCAATTTACACCACCGCTGAAGCTGTTCTTCCAGGCTCATGCCGTTTACCCCGGCCATGTTTTTGTACTGCTGTGCATCCTGTGGCTCAAGCACCGTTACCTTCTTTCCGCCCTCCTGCACCCAGCCGCGCATGGCGTATGCCTGGTACACGCTCCCGCCGGTAAGGATGCTGTGTCCTTCGTACTTTGCCTCCTGCCCTGCAATCCTCTTGCAAGGCATACCCGGCCATTTTGCCCGATAGTCTGCCTCGGCCTTTTCAGTCCATGTCACCATGTTGTTTTCCTCCTTCTCGCCGTCAGAAATACCTTCCCCTGCCCTTTGAACAGGTTGCTGATATCTTTATTGCCAAGGGGCTTTTCTGCCAAAAGTAAACGCTATCTAGTGCTCATAGTTACCTGCGATGCCCGTGACCTCCACTTTGGTGTCATAGCCGCGCCAGACGGGATGCTTTGCCATGGCTATTCCTCCTTCGACTGCTCCGGCTCCCTTGCTGGCTGGATTTTCTCCGCCATTTTCTCAATCGCCCTGGTCAGCACCCGGCACATGACCTGGGCGGTCTCCATCGAAAACCTGCCCTCAAGGTATTCCACCAGGACCAGCTCACGCAGGCGGCGTAAATCCTGAATCCTCATAACTGCCTCCAAACTCTGGTTCTTCCATGCGCGAATACTGCTTCGTGAAGTTCACGTTCACGCTCCCCAGGCGGCCATCCCTCTGCTTGCGGACAAGGATCTGCACGATATCCTCGCGGGCAGTCTCGTCGTAATAGCTTTCCCGATAGAGCATGAGCACCTTGTCGGCATCCTGCTCCAGCGTGCCGGAGTCCCGCAGGTCAGAGAGAAGTGGCCGCTTGTCATTGCGGGTCTCCACGCCTCTTGAAAGCTGGGCCAGGGCGATGACCGGCACATCCAAGTCTATGGCCATGGCCTTCAGTGCCTTGCTGATGCGGCTCATGTTGGCGTTCTGGTTGTCGCTATCCCTCCTCGCGCCGCTGTCCATGAGATGGACATGGTCGATGATGATGGCATCCAGCCCATGCTTGCCCTGCACCTGCAGTGCCTGATTGTAAATGCCCCTGGGCGTATTCACGTCCTGTGTCTTGATATACAGCCCAATCTGGCTCAGCTTATTGGCCGCGTCAAAGACCGCCGCGTATTTCGGCGAATTCGCCAGATTGCTGTCGTACATCACAGTCTCGGAGTTGATTTTGGCAAGGTTAGCCACGGCCCGCCCGAATATCTGCCGCTTGCCCATTTCCAGGGACACATACATGATCTGCTTGCCCTGATTCATGGCTGCATCCACGGCAATCTGGATAGCCAGGGCAGACTTGCCCATGGAGGGACGGGCCGCGATGTAGATGAGCTCCTGCCTGCGGAAGCCATGCAGGAGCGAATCCAGCATTTTCAGCCCGCTCATGACGCAGAAATCCCCCGCGTCCTCCTTGGCTCTCTCCTCCACCTCGGTCAAGAACTCCAAGGCCACGTCCTGCATGCTGCACTCCGCCACATAGCGGTCCTGCGCCACCTTGGCCAGCTTGCTCTGGAAGTCATGCATGTCCAGGTCTTCGCTGAGGTCAAGGGCCTGGGCTATGGCCACGTCCATGAGTTGGACAGCGTTCCTCCTGCGTGCCCTGTCCTTCACTGTGCTGATATAGCTGTCCAGGGCACCAATGCCCAAAGCCTTGCCGTAGATGTCCGTGAGAGCAGACAAGCCGCCCACTTTGTCGAGCACGCCACGGCTTTGCAGGTAAGGCGCCACTGTGGTGATGTCGATAGGCTTGTGCTCCTGATACATGGCAAGCAGGCAGACATAAAGCTCCCTGTGGCTATGCCGGAAGAAATCGTCCGCCAGAATCTCTGCCCGCACTTTGGGTATAGCCTCATCCGGGCGGCTCATCATGGAGCCAAGCAAGTCCTTCTCCGTCTCCACGTCGGCAAGGTGCCGATAATCTGTCAATGCGCCTCACCCCTCACTCGATGAACGGCTCAGCCCAGACAAGGCCCAGCTTTGGCGGTGCCTGCGGCTGCTCCTGGGCAGGCTGCTGCCGCTTACCGTCCTGCAGGATTGAGAACAGATACCTAGGCGACAGGTTGCGCCGCTTGATAGGCTCCTTCACACTGCCGCTTGCCTTCTCGATGGCCTTGAGCACAGCTTTTGAGCCATAGTCCCCGGCAAGTGCCTTGAGAGTGTCCAGCTCCTCCAGCTTCGTGAGAGGGTGGAACGTGCCCTCGAAAGCAGACCTCACCTGCTCCTCGGCAGGGGTAGGCTCCACCTGTACCTCATAGGGGCTATTGGTCAAAAAGTCAGTAGTAGTACTACTCTTTTCCTGTCTACTCTTATCTACTCTATTACTGCGTCCCGTTTTTGTTCCGCTTTTGTTCTCTTTTTGTTCCTCTTTTGTTCCGTTATTGTTCTCCTTTTGTTCCGTTATTGTTCCGTTTTCTGCGTATAATGGAACAATAGAATACATATTAGGTTGCTTGGTTTTCCCCCTCTTTACCTTTATGTAACCTTTTTGCTCAAGATTGTTTATTGCTCGTGCGATTGTATTTGAACTCGATATCCCGGTCATGGCGGAAAGATAAGACCTCGGCGCAGAGCACCATTCCTTCCAGTTCTCGTTATTGCTTATCATGAACAGCTCAAGGTAAACAGCAACCTCACTGGGAGTCAGTTCCCCGCACTTCCTCTTATGAAACGCGCATAGTTGCGATAAGGCTTTCATACAATCTCACCTCGCTTTCATATAAATCTCAGGCCACTGTAACCGCAGCCCCCGTAACCCTCTGTATCCTTCTCTTGAATTCCTCCTCGTCGCTGTTGTCGTCGCTGAGGTGTATCAGGTATATCTCCCTGGCCATGGAGCAATCCAGCCCGGAGAAATACTTCTCCAGCTTCTCCAGCCCCATGTGGGTGGCTATGGTCCTGTTCGCCCTGGTGGGGTCGAGTCCCTCGGCCACCTTCCTGTCCAGGATTTCCACGCTGTGGTTGGCTTCTATGAGCCAGTAGTCGATATTTTTGAATGTGTAGCATACCTCTGCCGAATCGGTGAGGTAGATAAGCGTTTCCCCTGTCACGAGGCTCCTGATGTGGTAGCCGTAGCACTCCACATCGTGGACGGCCTTGAAGGGGGTTGCATCAAAGGTCCCCAGGGGAACCTTCTGCATGGGCTTGATGGGAATGGCCAGCAGGCCCTGTCTCTGCAGATCCGGCGGGCCGTAGACTTTCACACCCCGCCTTGACAGTTCATTGACGGACAGGCTGTGGTCCTTGTGGCAGTGCGTGATGAGGCACCCATCCACATCAGCTGCCTGCCACTGGCAGCCCTCCTGAATCTTTGGGTAGCTTATGCCGGCATCCAGCAGGAGACGGCTCTTGCCGTCCCCCACCAGATAGCAGTTTCCCCTGCTGCCGGAAGCCATGACCTTTATGTCCAACATCAGAAATCAGGCTCCCCGGGGTCAAAGTCAAGGGCGGGTGCCTCCCCTCCTTCGCCCGTAGATTCGACAGGTGCGCTCTGGGGGCCTTCCATGCCAGGAAGCCTCTCCTGCCCTGCCTCCTGCTCCAAACGCTCCTCCATGGATGCTTCATACTGTCCTGCCTCTGCAGCCGCTGCATCGAAGTCCTGCGGCTCCTCAGGGGTGATGTTCTGGGGCTGGCTATCTACATAAGTGGGAGTGCCATCCTCGCTGATGACTGCCCCATCGCTTTCGATTGCCCTGGCCATGTTGTCGCCGCCCTGCATGTCGATGCTCATGATGCCGTATTTGGAGATAAGCTGCTTGAGTACAGTCTTCAGAGCCATGGCGTCAAAGTTGGTAGTCCATACGCTCCTGCTCTTGCCGTACCGCTTATCTGCGCCATAGGCCTGGGAGAACTGGGTTGCATGGGCTTCCATGTCTTCTTTGGTCATGTAGAGGGTCTTCTCGAAGCCATTCACCAGTTTGAAATAAGCGATATAGCCAATGACCTGGTCGCTTATCCGCTTACCCCGGATTATTTCCCCGGTAATGAAGTCGATATCCTCGATTTCCCCTTCACGGACCACGCTGGCATTGATGGTCTTGTACTGCCCGGTGCGCATGGCCAGCTGAATGATGCCCTTGTAGCCAATCTGGAAGCTGGCCTCGGTCTTATAAGGCACGATGTAGGCAAAGCCCAGGTTCGGGTTGATAGGCAGCTTCATGGTGGCGGCTGTCATGGCAGCGCTCAAGATGGTCTTGGGGTCGCACTGCTGCAGCTGTGGCGTGGCCTTTACTAGGGACAGCAGGGCAGTGACGAAAGCCCCGGAGCCTTTGTCCAGCACATCGTTGAACTTCTTCTTCACATTGGCGCTGCCGATCCACGCCTCAAGGTTCGCTATATTCTGGGTAGCCAGCTGGTTCTGCTGTGCCTTCACCGGCTGATTGTTCCTATATGCCATATTCTTTTCTCTCCTTACGCTTCACGCACGACCCGCAGGTCTTCGTCATTATCTGAAACCACCAGCCGGATGACCTGATGGTTGGGCATTGGCAGCAGGTGGTTCACTGACTCTGCCCGGTCAACTATGACCGGCAGATATGTGTCGTAGTATTCGCTGAGCACCTTGATAATCTCAAGCCCTGCATTCACCTTGGCGGCTGTATTGGCGCTCTTGTACTCCACCAGCCCGCCATTATTGTCCGGTACCAGAGGCTCACAGACTTCCTTGAGCCCGCCATTTATCTGGTCCTTGAAAAGCAGGAAGCCCACGCTCTCAAAGTGGTCATCCACCTTCTTGGAAAGGAGCCTGACCTTCTCCCGGAAGAACTCCTCGCAAAGGTGTATATTCCTGTCCACGGTGTCAAGCTGGCTGCCCAGCTTCTTCTGATCTCCCTTGAGCTCCTCGATACGGGCCCTGGCAGCCTCGGCGGCCTTCAGGGCGGCCTTTTCCTCATGGAGGGCGCTTATCTTCCCATCCAGCTCGGAGGTGTCCCTCTGGGCGGAGGTGTCAGCCTTGTGGTCCGTGAGCTTCTGCTGGAGCTCCAGGAGCCTTGCATTGTTCTCCTTGTATTCCTCGGTTTCTTCGTAAAGGGGCACGGCAGAAAGTTCCTTCTGTATCTCCGTAATCTTGGCCACTGTTGCCTCAATCTTGCCCTGCAGCTCGTCCTGCTGTGCCTTGAGGTTTTCCAGCCTCTCCCTGGCCTCCTCGATGACCTGCTTGGAGCACTCCTTGCCCCGCTTATTGATGTCAGCCTTGCGCTCGGCCAGGCTCTCCATGAAGTTCTGCCGGAGGGCTTTCACAGTATCAGCAGGAAGGGACTGCCCGCAGGTGGGGCAGGTCTCCTGGCTTTCGTCCCACCGCTGTTTTTTCAGCTCCTCGAACTCCTGCAGCAGCTCCGCCCTCCTGCTTTCAAGCTGGCGCACTTCCTTTTCCGTCAGCTGGATAGCCTCGGCTACTTCCATCTGGGTGCCCATCTGCAGGGCCTTCTCCTGACGAAAGGATCTGATGCGCTCCAGGAGCGCATCCTTGTCCGCATTGCCCGCCGACAGGAATCTCTCCCTGCCCTTCTCGATGGCCACCTTCACGCCGGTGATGGCAGCCTCCAGAGCGGGCCCTCTGGTGTCCATGTTCGCATTCAGCAGCTCTTGCTTCTGCCTCTCCAGCTCTTTGATTTCCGCCGTTATGGTTTCCTCGTCCCTGGCCTCTGCCGGCTGGGTACGGGTGAGCTCGTCAATCCTTGCCGGGATATTGTCAATCTGTTTGTTCAGGTCACGCCTCTGGGCCTTGGCTATCTGCAGGTACTCTTCCGGGGTGTAGCGTTGCCCGCTGTCCCCCGGCATCTTGAGCACTTCCTTCAGCTCCTGCAGCCCTGGCTGCTCCATGACCTCATCATCGGAAACATCACCACAGATTTCCAGCAGCACCTTGCGGCGCTCTGCCGGGGGCATTTCCTCTGCGAAGTAGCCCACCTGTGAAAGCATGAGTGCCTTCTGCGGATCGCCGCCCACGATTTCCTTGAGGGTGGCATCATAGTCCTTTTTCTTCGAGGGCACCCCGTTCAGGAAGTAGTCCGTCTCATGCCCGGAGAACTCTGGCGACTGGGAGCCGCGCTTCTTCTTCCAGACCTCGTGGAAGTCCTTTTTGATGGTGACTTCCTTGCCCTCCGCCGTCTCCAGATTCATCTCAGCCACATGGTTGAGATTGTGGCTGCCTGCCGTCTTTGGGGAGAAGTCCTTCTCTCCTGTGGCAGGGGAATCCGTGAGGAGATACGACACGGCGTTGGCAAGGGTAGTCTTGCCTGTGCCGTTCTTGCCGTATATGGTGACCTTCTGAGCGTTCATGTCCAAGGTCTTCTTCTTTACCCCCCTGAAGTTTGCCAGGGTCAGATATCTTATACGCATAGTCATGGTAATTGCTCCTTTTGACTGGAGAGCCCGCCTTTGATATAATTATCAGCGAAGCGGGTTCTCTTCCGTTTCACGCAATCAACAACTGAAAATATTACTCTCGTAAAACACCCTGGTCAGAGGGTGTTTTTTCTTTTGCCCAAATACATCCCATCAAATCACTCCCCGCATCACCATCAAGCTAATGGCCAGCGCATAGCCTGCGGCAAATGATGCCACCAGTGCCAGGAGAAGTATTGCCATTAGCAGTTTATGCACCATGGACAGCCTCTAGCACTTCGTCTATAGCGGGGCAGGCGTTGATTTCTGCCTCGGTCAGCCCTGCCCTCCTGTCTGCATCCGTGAAAACCTCAATCAGTTCCTCAGCACGTTCTTTTGTCATGACTAACTCCTCCCATTATCTTTGCCTGCATTGCAAGCCTCGGCCCCCAGCCGTTGCGTCTTTTTTTCATGTTCGGGCTGCCTCATACTCCAGCTGAGCCTTGGCTATCTCAGCCTCCGTGGCCCCGGTGTACGACATGAACTTCTCGGGGCTGATGTAGTAGCTGTGCCTGCTTCGCGGGTTCCCATTGGTCTGCATGGCCACGCCGAAAGGCAGCAGCCCCCTCTGCAGGCCTATGCGGACAAACTGGGGATTCTTCCCCATCACCCTGGCCGCCACTTCAGGGATGATCTTCATGCGCTCGCCTCCTTCAAGCCTCATTTTTCTTGCACTGCTCTCCCACGGGGCACATGGTATGGCAGTATGCCTCCAAAAGTTCCGGCGCATCATACTCCTTGCTCATGATGAGCAGTTCGTCACGATGCGGCTGCCGCAGGCCCCGTTCAATCTGATAGAGCCTTGTGGAGCTGATGCCCACGATGTCCGCTGTGCTGGCGCGGGACTCAAAGTCCGTATCTTTCGCCGCCGCCCTCATGCGGGCCTGGTAAAAGATATTCCCTGTGTTTACTGTTCTTGTCACTTTTTCACCTCCGCATTCCTGTGCATCGACACAGGAATAAAAAATTTTTCTGTGATACCATGAGACTAAGAGCAATCCCTCCCCATGCTATAATCAGCATGGAAGGAGGTGATATGCGTGCTGTCTCAAAGAGAAGTAAGTAAGATCTGTGCGGACACATTAACCAAACTCAACCTGTCCGGTGGATGCAGGCAGTTTGTCAGCCATCTGCATTCCGGTGGTACAGATACCCCTACCAGGGAACTGGAAGCCATTATCAGGCTTTCCATTGAGAAATGTGTCTACAATGTCCTGAAAGAATACGATTCTAGGAATCGCTAGGTTCACAGGACTCGCACGAGCAGTTCAAGAGGTCGGTTCTCTTGAACACTTCCACATGAAGCACGCAGTTGACACTGTGTGCTTCTTCTATTTCCTGAGCCTTCCGGACAAATTTAGCCACATTGCTGATGTCATCCGTGCTGGTATGAAGTATGACTTCCATCCTCTCACCTCCCCTGCCCGTCCTGCCTGGCCTTCTCCTCCAGGTACAACTGGATGCGCTCCTCCAAGGTCATGGTCCCCGCCTCCTTTGCTACCTCCTCCATGCTATAATTGGCTTGAAAGGAGGTGAATGATATGTTTGATTTGATGTCAATGAATATGCCAAACATGATGCGTTTCAAGCTGGAGCGTGATGGAAACATCGTTGATGCCAATATTGCCGGATTCATGTGCAGCTCCAAATACCCAGATAGCATTCAGACTAAAGGGCGTTACAAAATCCTTGTAAATGATGTCTTAGTTCATGATGATACAAACCAACGCTTTATCATTGACCAGATAAAGCCATTAACTTCAACATCGTCACTCCTGCATTATCATCGAGGCGAAAGCCCCAAAAACCAGCCAGTCCAAAACATCAGCATTGGCTCTATAGCCGGAAACGCCATTGTGGGCAGCCAACAGACCGCCACTATCAATGACGGAATGTCCTTCGAGGAAATCACTGCCATGATTGCCAACCTAAAAGATATCAGCGATGAAGACAAAGCCTGTCTGCAGCAGTTTGCTTCATCTGTTGAGGCACTCCACACCACAGGGCTTCTTGAACGCATGGGGCCAGTTCTCAGCGGCGTGCTCCAGCCAATCGTGGCATGGCTTCTGCCCAAATGAAACATAAACCGAATTGACAGCGTGACATATTTGCTCCATTAGTGCTGTCACCATGAAACGCTGTTCTTCAAGTTGCCTCTTGAGCTCAGCGTTTTCTTTTTCAAGAAACTGTATCCTTGCCTGCTCGGCAGTCATCCTCTCACCCCCTGCCATAGTGCCCGGCCTCCTCGGTGCCTGTTTGATATGACAAGACGGTGTACCAGACCGTCTCCAACAGGTCTAAATAATCAATGATGCAACGCCAGGACACATTCTCTAATCTCACAAACCATCTCAGGACTGATTGCACTCAAGTCATTCTCTGCCATGACCTGCTCAATCAGTTTTTTTGTCATCTCCTCAAATGCTTGCATTGTTGTCTGCTCCACGCCCTCACCACCACCTCCTCCTGCAAGCGGCTCATGCGGTCACCTTTTCGCTACACGAACCGTGTAGTCGCTCTTCAAAAAAAATATTCATGTCGAAGGACGGGAATGTTTTCTTGAACTTTTCCATGAATGCACGACTAATCTCCCTATCCCCCAATTCTAATTTTTCATAGAACGAATGTGAGATTCCCAACAGTTTAGCCATCTCTCGTCTCGACATCCCCTGTTGTTCTCGGAATTTGATAAGGCAATCCATATGTCATCACCTCCTACACATAATGTGGTTTTACGCTATGGATACAGCATATCACACATATCGTGGTATGTCAACACGAATTGTGTTATTATATTTTATCGCCACACATTTTGTGTTACTATATTAACAAAAAGGGGGGGGATTTAATCATGTTCCACTTAAAAGAACTTCGGCAAGGAAAGAATCTCACGCAAAAAGAATTGAGTAAAATTTTACAAATTTCTGCAAGCACTATTGGCATGTATGAACGAGGTCGCAGAGAGCCAGACCACGAGACATTGACTAAACTTGCAGACTTCTTTGATGTTCCTACAGATTATCTATTGGGAAGAATTATTCCTGATGGCAAAGGCTCATGGAAATATGCCGGTAACTACGATGGATGTTTTGCCGGACAAGATGGCAAACACTTTATGCTTTTTGACGGACAGCAAGACCAGCCTGCCCAGCCCGCCCCCTCCTACTACCACGACCCTGAAGTGGCACAGATGGCCAACGAAATCAAAGACAACCCTGATATGCGCATCCTCTTCGATGCTTCCCGTGACCTGAAGAAAGAATCCATTGAAGAAGTGGTCAAGTTCATAGAGTTCCAGAAGGCCAAGGAGCGTGGCGACTGGGACTGAGGGAGTGGATTCCCTGGAAGCAAAAAGGCCGCCCCCGGAGGGACGGCAACTTTACAAAAATATTGACATACGCTGCCAGAAAAGGTATTATATAGTTAATTAAATAGCTAATACTGTCTCTGGTAGTAAGCCGCTCCGCGATATGGAGCAGAGCCGAATCCAGAGACATTTTTATTTTCAAGGAGAAATATATGAAAACAGCTATCCTTGTAGACGGAGGCTTCTACCGCCGCCGGGCACAGAATATGATAGGCGAACTTACTGCTGAGCAGAGGGCACAGGAACTTAGCAACTACTGCCATCGCCACCTCCACCATCATGGCCATAGGGTGAGCGACCTATACAGAATCTTTTATTACGATTGCCTCCCAATGGAGAAAAAGGTATACCACCCGTTCCTTCATAAGCAAATCGATTATTCTAAGACAGAGCTATATCGCTGGTCATATGCCTTTATCGAAGAACTTAAAAAGAAAAGGAAGTTCGCCGTCCGGCTTGGGAAACTCGCCGATGAACAAGCGCACTTTGCATTAAGGCAGGATGTACTGAAGAAACTATGCAACAAGACCAAGACTCTTGATGACTTATGTGAGCAAGACTTCTTCATCAAGGTTGACCAGAAGGGTGTTGACATGAAGATTGGCCTGGACATAGCTTCTCTGGCATATAAGAAGCAAGTTGACCAGATTATCCTCATCTCCGGGGACAGCGACTTCGTCCCAGCAGCAAAACTGGCCCGCCGTGAAGGCATAGATTTCATACTGGATCCGTTATTCAACCCTATAAAGCCAGACTTATTCGAGCATATAGACGGTCTCAGGACTTGCGATTCAAGATTCAACCCGCAAAACAAACGCATGTAAATAAAAAAGTCGCCCCCGGAGGGACGGCCTGGAAGGAGAGACCCATACTGATATTTCGTCCTGCAGTCCAACAAAAATAAGCCGATACTTTTACAAGGAGGATACCATGATTTCTGCCAAAGTTGTCGACCTCCCCCACGACATCCACGGACTCACCACCATTGCCGACGACGGCTCCTACATAATCCTGCTGAACGCCAGGGACTCACGGGAGAGGAACAGGCAATCTTACCTGCACGAGCTGAAGCATATAGAGCACGATGACCTATACTGCGCTGAATCCTCGGACGCACTGGAGTATGACCGGCACCAATAAAAAGGCCGCCCCGGAGGGACTCGAATTTCTAACTGTAAATAGTTTAGTCTAATTTTTACTTAGATATTAGACTGGGATGATGCTTTAGTCTATTCTTCCTTCAAAATCTAGACTATGCAAAAGGAGGTGTATATATGAGACTGCCTAACAGTTATGGCTCAGTGGTGAAGCTTTCCGGGAAGCGCAGGAAGCCCTATGCTGTCCGGCTGACCCTTGGCTGGACGGACGATGGCAAGCAGATCCAGAAGTACATCTCCTACCATGCCAAGCGCACCGAAGCCATTGCCGCTCTGGCGGCCTACAGGGAGAATCCCTACGACCTCTCCAACCATGACGTGACCTTCTCAGAGCTCTATGAGCGCTGGGGAGAGAATAAGTATGGCGGGGATATCCCCAACTGCTACAGGGCCGCCTATAAGCGTGTCCCCCACCTCCATGGCATGGCCTTTGTGGATATCAGGAAGCGCCATATCCAAGGCGAGGTGGACGCCTGTGAGCTGGGGTACTCCAGCAAGAAGAATATCAAGACCCTCTGTAATAAGCTCTGCACCTATGCCATTGACCTGGAGCTGGTGACGGCCAACGTGGCCAGCACTGTGGAGCTCCCGCCCTCCGAAGAGAGCACCATACACCACCCCTTTGCCCCGGATGAGCTGGAGTATCTGTGGCAGCATACCGACGATACAGGGGCCCGCTTTGCACTCATTTTTTGCTATACCGGCCTGAGGCCCACTGAGCTCCTGAAGATAAAGACCGAGAATGTCCACTTGGGTGACCGGTATATGATGGGTGGCATGAAAACCGCAGCGGGCAAAAAACGGGTTGTGCCCATAGCGGAAAAGATTTATCCATTCATTGCGGCAATGTATGATGAAGCCCAGGAGTACCTTGTCATGGACGACTGGGATGATAAGCCTATGCTGACATATGACAGGCTCCGCTCCCATGTATGGGAGAAGTCAGAAGCACTCAGAGCCCTGCCAGTGCCGCACCTGCCCCATGATGGCCGCCATACTTGCGCCAGTCTCCTGGACAATGCGGGGATTAACCTCAAGACAATCCAGCTGATCCTGGGGCACCGCTCCGCCAACATCACTCACAGGGTCTATACCCATAAAACCATAGAGCAATTAGTAGAAGCCATCAATCAGATTTGATGGCTTTTTCCCTATGAAATTTGTCTCTTGTATGTCTCTTGCTTGTCTCTTGTAACCGCAAAACTACCCCACTGTATTGATACACAAAAAGGCTCCAGATAATTGAAAAAGCCCACCAGCCAAGGGCTGATGGGCTTTTGTCTCTTTCGGCGTTGACCGTAATGATTAACGCTTCGAGAACTGGGAAGCCTTGCGGGCTTT
>JAGBLH010000099.1 GCA_017635515.1 Selenomonas sp. | reverse complement strand
CCAGATTTGCGGGGATTGGCTGTCCATTGCAAGGCGACAAACCGGAGGCATAGCGGTGCTATGTCGAGGATTTGTCAACGCAGCAGGGACAGTCAAGACCCGTGAAGATGGGCTGAGTGAATTAATCAACACGCCCTAATTGAGATATGTCGAGGATTTGTCAACGACGCAGGTACAGTCAAGACCCGTGAAGATGGGTTGAGTGAATCAATCAACACGCCCTTATGTCAGCGTGTGCCGAATTGCTGCACCCAATAATGCTTATACCTGCTATCCGGCCTGTAAGCATAGGCCACCCCCAGCAGCTTGTAGCGCGGATTCAGGATATTAGCCCTGTGCCCCGGCGAATTCATCCAGCCCTGCACCGCCTCAGCCGGCGTAAGCTGTCCCCCCGCCAGGTTCTCGCCATATTTCCTGAATCTGCTGAAATACGAGAAAGGCATGACGCTGCTGCAATATTTGCCATTGGGCCGTACATGTGCAAACTTGCGCGTAGCCTCCTCCACCCTGATTTCTGCATAGCCCGCCAGTTCTTCATCCAATTTCAGCGGTGCCAGCCCGGCCTGCTTCCGCTCCGCATTGCAAAGCTCCAGCACCTGCCTGGCATACTGACTGGCAGCCGTGTCAGCCCTTTTGGCCTGGCTGCCAGTCACCTCGCACTGCAATTGCCGCACTAAAGGAAGCGCCCCATTCCCCTGAGGAAAAATGACATGCACCAGCACCTTACCCGGCTTGCGCAGGCGCACAATATACTCGCCCTTCTCTTGAAGGATCTCCGCAATTTCCGGGTCGCTCACAGCAAAACGTACCTGTCGCCCCGGATAGGACAGCACCGCCCCTGCGAGCCGGATCATTTTCTCTCGCTCTGGCCTCTCCTTTGCTGCAGCTTGTAAAGCATCCTTCATGCTGAATAATGGTTCATAGGCAGCCTCCCCCGAGCCTGGCAAGGACACGAACCACACACAAAAGGCTGCCGCCAGTATCATCATTTTTACGCTCTTGGCTTCCAAACACATATCTGCTTCTCCTTAAGATACGCACCATCTATTTTGCAGAATTCTTTTAAATCATTCTATCACCTACGATTTCTTTCCGCAAGAAAAAGGCACAAGCCCCAAAAGGGGCTTGTGCCTTCTATTTTGCCTAAAAGCTATTCTTACTTGCTCATAGCTTCCTGCACAGCCACAGCCACGGCCACGGTCATGCCGACCATGGGGTTGTTGCCTGCGCCGATGAGGCCCATCATGTCAACGTGAGCCGGCACGGAGGAGGACCCTGCGAACTGGGCATCGCCATGCATGCGGCCCAGGGTGTCGGTCATGCCGTAAGAAGCAGGGCCTGCTGCCATGTTGTCCGGATGGAGGGTACGGCCTGTGCCGCCGCCGGAAGCAACGGAGAAGTACTTCTTGCCGTTCTCGATGCAGTCCTTCTTGTAGCAGCCTGCCACAGGATGCTGGAAGCGGGTCGGGTTGGGGGAGTTGCCGGTGATGGAGATTTCGACGTTCTCCAGCTTCATGCTGGCAACGCCTTCCTGCACGGACTCAGCGCCGTAGCAGCGAACCTTGGCGCGGAGGCCGTCGCTGTAAGCGATTTCCTTCACGATGTTGACCTTGTCAGCCTTGAAATCGTACTCGGTCTCCACGCAGGTGAAGCCGTTGATGCGGCTGATGATCTGGGCAGCATCCTTGCCCAGGCCGTTCAGGATGACGCGCAGGGGGTTCTTGCGAACCTTGTTAGCGGTCTGAGCGATACCAATAGCGCCCTCTGCAGCTGCGAAGGACTCATGGCCAGCCAGGAAAGCGAAGCAGCCAGCATCCTCGGAGAGGAGCATAGCGCCCAGGTTGCCATGGCCAAGGCCGACCTTGCGGTGATCAGCGACGGAGCCCGGCACGCAGAAAGCCTGGAGGCCTTCGCCGATAGCCTTGGCAGCGTCAGCAGCAGCCTTGCAGCCCTTCTTGATAGCGATAGCAGCGCCGAGAGTGTAAGCCCACTTTGCGTTCTCGAAAGCGATGGGCTGGAGGCCCTCTACGATCTTGTAGGGGTCAATGCCCTTCTCGTCGCAGATCTTCTTGGCTTCGTCCAGATCCTTGATCTCATATTTCTTGCAAACCTCATTGATGGTGTCAATGCGGCGCTCATAGCCTTCAAATGTTGCCATTGTATTCATTCCTCCTGATTGCTTTTAACTCTTCAGCTGTCACGAATCAATCTTCGCGCGGGTCGATAGTCTTCACAGCGTCAGCGAAACGGCCCTTGGTGCTGGTATTGGCCTTGATGGCCTCGTTGGCATCCTGGCCCTTGCGGACAGCTTCCATGACCTTGCCGACCTGAACGATTTCATAGCCGACGATGCGGCCTTCGTTGTCGAGACCGAGCTTCGTGACATAGCCCTCAGCCAGCTCCAGGTAACGGGGGCCCTTCTTGAGGGTGCTGTAGAGAGTACCAACCTGGCTGCGGAGGCCCTTGCCCAGGTCATCGAGGCCTGCGCCCACCGGCAAACCGTCATCGGAGAATGCGGTCTGGGTACGGCCATAGGCAATCTGGAGGAACAGCTCACGCATAGCGGTGTTGATGGCATCGCACACCAGGTCAGTGTTCAGAGCTTCGAGGACGGTGAGGCCGGGCAGGATCTCTGCTGCCATAGCAGCGGAGTGGGTCATGCCAGAGCAGCCGATGGTCTCAACGAGAGCTTCCTGGATGATGCCGTCCTTGACGTTCAGGGTCAGCTTGCAGGCACCCTGCTGAGGTGCGCACCAGCCCACACCATGAGTGAGGCCGCTGATGTCCTGCACGTTCTTGGACTTAACCCACTTGCCCTCCTCAGGAATCGGAGCGGCGCCGTGGTGCACTTCCTGTGCCACACATGCCATGTTTTCCACTTTTTGTGAATAAGCAATCATTGTTCGTTTCCTCTCTCTCTAAAATACACGTTTGCTGCTATTCAAATGCCCCCTCCCCACCGCCTGGGGCGGCAGGGAGAAAGCACATTGAACTAAGGAATTAAAGTTCAACCAAGTTCTTGCCCGTCATTTCAGCGGGGATCTCCACGCCTGCCAGAGTGAGCAGCGTGGGAGCAATATCGCAGAGGGCACCGTCCTGGACGGACTTCACGCGGTCGGAAACCACGATGAAGGGCACCGGATTGGTGGTGTGCTTGGTGAAGGGCTGGTCGTTCTCGTAGTCCATCATCTGGTCTGCGTTGCCGTGGTCAGCAGTGATGCAGACCTCGCCGCCCACCTCGCGGATGGCATCCACGAAGCGGCCCACGCAGGTGTCCACGGTCTCCACGGCCTTGATGACAGCCGGGAAAACGCCGGTGTGGCCCACCATGTCGCAGTTGGCATAGTTCAGGATGATGAAGTCGTACTTGCCGGACTTGATGGCTTCTACCACCTTGTCCGTGACCTCCACAGCGCTCATCTCAGGCTTCAGGTCATAGGTAGCAACCTTCGGGGAGGGAACCAGGATGCGGTCCTCGCCCTGATAGGGCTCCTCCACGCCGCCGTTGAAGAAGAAAGTCACATGAGCGTACTTCTCCGTCTCGGCAATGCGCAGCTGGGTCATGCCCTTGTCCTGGATGATCTGGCCCAGGGTGTTGTCGATGGACTCCGGCGGGAAAGCCACCAGAGCGTTCATGCCATCCTCATACTGAGAAAAGGTGGCAAAGGGAATCTTCAAGCTCTCGTCACGCTCGAAGCCATCGAAAGTCTCATCCACGAAGGAGTGAGTGAGCTGGCGGGCACGGTCGGGACGGAAGTTGAAGAAGATGGCGCCATCGCCGTTCTTCATGCCTGCATAGCCCTTGACCACGAAGGGAACCACGAATTCGTCGTTCACATCGTTTGCGTAGCTGGCCTTGAGGCCCTCTACGGCGCTGTCAGCGCTGACGCCTTCGGCATGGGTCAGGGCTTCATAAGCCTTCACCACACGCTCCCAGCGGTTGTCACGGTCCATAGCATAGTAGCGGCCGCTGACGGTAGCAATCTTGCCTACGCCGATTTCCTTGCACTTGGCTTCCAGCTCTTCCAGAAAGGGCTGTGCGCTCTGGGGCGGCACATCGCGGCCATCAAGGAAAGCATGGACATAAACTTCCTCAATGCCATTCTTCTTGGCCAGCTCCAGGAGAGCATAGAGATGATCCTGATGGCTGTGGACGCCACCGGGAGAAACCAGGCCCATGACATGCAGGGCGCCGTTCTTCTCCTTCACGCCGTTGACGATGGAAAGGAGAGCTTCGTTCTTGAAGAAGTCCCCATTCCTGATATCGCGGGTGATGCGGGTCAGCTGCTGATAGATGATGCGGCCGGCGCCGATGTTGGTGTGGCCAACCTCGGAGTTGCCCATCTGCCCGTCAGGCAGGCCCACATACTCGCCGGAAGCCTGCAGCTGGCTGGTCTTGTACTTTTCGAACAAGCCGTCCAGCACAGGAGTCTTAGCTACCTGCACAGCATTGTTGCTATCGCTCTTGTCACCCAGGCCGCAGCCATCCATGATGATGAGGGCCACAGGTGCGTTTTTAAGTTTTGCCATTTTCTGCCTTGCTTTCTATACTCAGAAGTTTACAATCTGGGAGAAGTCCTGAGCCTTCAGGGAAGCGCCGCCTACTAGAGCGCCGTCCACGTTGGGCTGCTGCATGAGGTCCTTGATGGTGGCAGGCTTCACGCTGCCGCCATACTGGATGCGGATGGCATCAGCAGCCGTCTGATCGAACTTCTTGGCCACAGCCTCGCGGATAGCCTTGCAGACTTCCTCAGCCTGTTCGAAGGTTGCAGTCTTGCCGGTGCCAATAGCCCAAATCGGCTCATAGGCGATAACGAGCTTGGCAGCCTCTTCAGCAGTGAAGCCTTCAAGAGCAGCGTTGATCTGAGCTACCACATGGTCAATGTAGGTGCCAGCCTCGCGGATCTCCAGGGACTCGCCGCAGCAGATGATGGGAGTGATGCCAGCCTTGAAAGCAGCCAGAGCGCGCTTGTTGACACCCTCATCGGTCTCGCCGAAGTAGTCGCGGCGCTCGCTGTGGCCCAGCACGCAGTAGTCAACACCGATTTCATTCAGCATACCGGTGGAGATTTCACCAGTGAAAGCGCCTTTGGCCTCCCAATGCACGTTCTGAGCACCCACATGGATGTTGGTACCCTTGACAGCCTCTGCTACAGAGGAGAGAGCCGTAGCCGTGGGGCAAACCACCACGGTAGCCTTAGCATCCTTCACCAGGGGAGCCAGCTCTTTGACGAGCTTCACGCCCTCAGCGATGGTGTTGTTCATCTTCCAGTTGCCTGCAATGATCGGAGTTCTAGCCATTTGTAAAATCCTCCCTATATCTAATTACTTATCAGCGATAGCTGCCACGCCCGGCATCTCTTTGCCCTCGAGGTACTCGAGAGTTGCGCCGCCGCCGGTGGAAACGTGGGAAATCTTCTCGGTAAGGCCGGTCTTCTCCAGAGCTGCCACGGAGTCGCCGCCACCCACGATGGAGATAGCGCCTTCCTCGGTAGCCTTGGCCACAGCCTGAGCCACAGCCAGGGTGCCCTTGGCGAAAGCGTCGAACTCGAACACGCCCATAGGACCGTTCCAGATAACAGTCTTGGCGCCCTTCAGAGCCTCCACATACTTCTCGGAAGTCTTATCGCCGGAATCAAGAGCCTGCCAGCCATCGGGAACCTTGTCCACATCCACCATCTTGGTGTTGGCATCAGCAGCGAACTTGTCAGCAATGACCAAGTCAACAGGGAGGATAACCTCTACGCCCTTCTCCTCAGCCTTCTTCAGCAGGTCACGAGCGAGGTCATACTTGTCCGGCTCGCAGAGGGAAGCGCCGATGGGCAGCCCCTTGGCAGCATCGAAGGTATGAGCCATGCCGCCGCCGATGATGATCTTGTCAACCTTGTCAATCATGTTGCTGATGACGCCGATCTTATCGGAAACCTTGGCACCGCCGATGATAGCCACGAAAGGATGCTGGGGAGCCTCAAGAGTCTTGCCGATGTAGTTGATCTCTTTTTCCATGAGGAAACCGGCAACCACTTCCACATACTGGGCAATGCCAGCGTTGGAAGCATGGCCGCGATGGGAAACGCCGAAAGCGTCATCCACAGCCACATCAGCCAGGGATGCCAGCTGCTTGGCGAACTCAGGATCGTTCTTCTTCTCAGCCTTGTGGTAACGGAGGTTCTCCAGCAGGAGGACTTCGCCGGGCTTCAGGTCAGCAGCAGCCTTCTCAGCCTCGGGGCCTACGCAGTCAGCAGCCCATTTCACATCCTTCTTCAAGAGCTCGGAAAGATGTGCCACCAGATGCTTGGTGGAGAACTGGGGCTCACGAGCCTCAGAAGGACGGCCGATATGGCAAGCCAGGATTACAGCAGCACCGTTATCCAGCAGGTAGTTGATGGTCGGCAGAGTGCGCACCATGCGAGTATCGTTGGTGATGTTCTGGTTCTCATCGAAAGGAACGTTGTAGTCCACGCGGACAAACACTTTTTTGCCTTTGACGTCAATGTCTTTGATGGTTTTCTTATCCATACAATGCGCCTCCAAATCATAAAGTCACATAAAAACTTGAGGCCCGGCCCAAGTTTTCTAGGCCGGACCTCAAGAGATCTTTTAGTATTCAGCTATGCTGGGAGATTAGCCGAGCTCAGCGAAGTACTTGATGGTGCGAACCATCTGGCTGGTGTAGCTGTTCTCGTTGTCGTACCAGGAAACAACCTGAACCTGGCTGGTGCCGTTGCCCAGGTTGATGACCATGGTCTGGGTGGCATCGAACAGGGAGCCGAAACGCATGCCAACGATATCGCTGGATACGATCTCATCGGTGTTGTAGCCGAAGGACTCGGTAGCCTGTGCCTTCATAGCGTCGTTGATCTGCTCCTTGGTAACCTCGCCCTTGACAACAGCGGTGAGGATGGTGGTGGAGCCAGTCGGGGTCGGAACACGCTGTGCAGCGCCGATGAGCTTGCCGTTCAGCTCGGGGATAACGAGGCCGATAGCCTTGGCAGCGCCAGTGCTGTTCGGAACGATGTTGCAAGCGGCAGCACGGCTGCGGCGGAGGTCACCCTTGCGCTGCGGGCCATCCAGAGTCATCTGGTCGCCAGTGTAAGCGTGGATGGTGCACATGATGCCGGACTCGATGGGAGCCAGGTCATTCAGAGCCTTAGCCATGGGAGCGAGGCAGTTAGTGGTGCAGGAAGCTGCAGAAATAACCTTGTCGTCCTTGGTCAGGGTCTTGTGGTTGACGTTGTATACGATAGTCGGGAGGTCGTTGCCTGCAGGAGCAGAAATAACGACTTTCTTAGCGCCAGCTGCGAGATGAGCGGAAGCCTTCTCCTTGGAGGTATAGAAGCCGGTGCACTCGAGCACAACATCTACATCGTGCTTGCCCCAGGGAATGTCCTTAGCATCCTTCTCAGCATAGATCTTGATCGTCTTGCCGTTCACAGTGATGCTGTCCTCGCCAGCCTCAACCTTGTCAGCGTACTTGTAGGTACCCTGGGTGGAGTCGTACTTGAGGAGATGAGCGAGCATCTTCGGGCTGGTGAGGTCATTGATTGCAACAACTTCATAACCCTCAGCATCGAACATCTGACGGAAAGCAAGACGGCCAATACGACCAAAACCATTGATAGCAACTTTTACTGCCATTTGAAAATTACCCCCTAAACATTTTTAAGAAGTTCAAACTCTTACGTCCATAATATTACAATAATTCAAGGACAAAGTCAATCACTTTATCATAAATAACAGCAATTATCCTATAGATTCCTTTTACATAGTCAGAATGTTCATTACCAAGATACAAACCGATTCATTTGCGAAGAAATGCTGAAAAAAGGCTGAAAAACAATACCTATCCAGCAGCTAAAAGGCCGAAGGAGAAGCTCAAGCCCCTTCCCCGGCCTCTTCTATCTCATAAACCTTATTTATAAAATATCGTATGAATTTTTCTATAGGCAAAATATTCCCATCAGAGCTCACGCCTGGCAAGAAGAGCTTTGGTGTCCCTGCTCAGCGGATACCCTCGGCGGTGGTGAACTCGCCCACCTTCTCACCCTGCTCCATTTTCTCCAAAGCCAGCATGGCCTGGACATAGATAGCGCACTCCAGGCGTTTCTTCTGCAGCTCGCAGCCCAGCTCATAGCTCTTGCGGATATCGCCGTGGAACAGGTCATCATTGGCATGGCAGCCGCCGCTGCAGAAGAAGCGCGCCCAGCAATCCCGGCACTTTTCCTTGTTCAGCACATGGCTCTCACGGAAATATTGGGGCAACTCTTTGTTGGTGACACCGTCATAGATGGAGCCAAGTTTGTACCCCTCCCTGCCTACGAACTGGTGGCAGGGATAGAGGTCGCCGTTCTCCGCCACGGCGAAATACTCATGGCCCGCCCCGCAGCCGGACAGGCGCTTGGCCACGCAGGGGCCATTGGAAAGATCCATGTTGAAGTGGAAGAAGAAGAAACCCTTGCCCTCCCGGTGGCGCTTGAGGTAGGCTTCGGTCAGCCTGTCATACTCCTCATAGATGCGGGGCAGATGCTCCTCCCTGAGGGCCAGGGGGCTGTCCTTCAGCACCACCGGCTCCATGGAGAGCACATCAAAGCCGGCATCGTGCATGGCCAGCACGTCCTCGGTGAAGTCCAGGTTCTCATTGGTGTAGGTGCCGCGCATATAGTAGTGCTCACCCTGGCGGCTGTCCACGAACTTCTTGAAGTTCTTCATGACCTTGTCATAGGTGCCGTGGCCGCCTGCATCCGGGCGCATGCGGTCATGCACCTCCCGGCGGCCATCGGTGGAGATGACCACGGACACATTGTTGTCGTTCAGCCACTTGATATTCTCATCGTTCAGCAGCATGCCATTGGTGGTCATGGTGAGCTTGATCTGCACACCCTTGGCTTTTTCCAGTTCATGGACATGCTCTGCCACCGCCTTCACAGTCTTCATGTTCATCAGCGGCTCGCCGCCGAAGAAGTCCACTTCGAAATGCTTGCGGAAAGGCCCGCAGTTCTCCAGCATATAGTCGATGGCGCGGCAACCCACTTCGGGACTCATGATGGCCCTCTCCTGACCGTAGCTGCCCCCATCGCCAAAGCAGTATTTGCAGCGCAGGTTGCAATCCTGGGCCACCATCAGGCAGAGGGACTTCACCAGGCCCTTTTCTTTGAAGGTAGGCGGCACATCAATATCCGGGGCAAAGAGCTCCCCTGCCCCCATCAGCTCATGGAGTTCTGATAGAGCTTCTTCCAAATCTGCCTTGGGGTAGCTTGCGGACAGCTTCTCCATCACTTCAGCATCATTGCCGCCGTCAAAGATGTCCATTATATCGTAAATCATCTTATCGATGACGTGGACAGCCCCGCTGTTGATGTCCAAAAGGATATACTCACCGTTCTGCTCAAACTTGTGTATCTTGGCTTTCAACTTCATTCTCCTTACTACTAATGAAAAAAGCCTCCCCCAAGCGGGGGAGGGAACTGCCGAAGGGCAATTACTTTTCGCAGACCTGGTTGCCTACTGTGCAGGAAGTCTTGCAAGCAGACTGGCAGGATGCCTGGCACTCGCCGCAGCCGCCCGTCTTCAGGGACTTCTGCATGGTCGGCTTGTTGACCGTCTTGATGTGCTTCATTCGTGAACCCTCCTCACATCGCAGAAAATCTGCATATACTACTATTTTACCCTATTTGTCCTCTTGTTGCAAGAATTTTCCGCCCGTGGCTCAATCGCAAAGCTCCAGCTGGCGCTTGCAGAAGGTCACCACCTGCAGCCCCAGGTCAGAGACCAGTTGCCGCGCCTGATAGAAATGGGCGCCGATGGTCCCTGGCTTGTGGGCATCGCTGCCCATGGTCACATACTTGCCGCCCAGCTCGCGGTAGCGGCGGTAGACAGGCACCAGTTCCTTGATGGCCAGCTTCTCGTCGAAGCGGCGGGTATTCAGCTCCAGCACCGTTTCCGTCTCGATGGCGGCCTTCAGCACCTCGTCAATCTCCAGCTTGAAGCTGCCGTAATCCAGCTCCGGGTCATCATAGGTAGCTGCCCGGCAGATGTAGTCTATATGGGCCAGCACATCTATGAAGTCGTGGCGGCGGACATTTTCCGCCATTTCCCAGAAATAGCGGCGGTAAGCCTCCTCCTTGGTCTTATCCTTGTAAAAATCGGGATAGTAAAGATCCAAATCGTCAATAAAATGCAGGGAGCCTATCACCTGGTCAAAGGGCACCCGCTCCACGAACTGGCGGCTGCCCTCCAGAGATTTCTCCAGCATGCCGATCTCTACCCCCAGGCGCAAGTTCTCGCCCCGCAAGGGATAGTATTTTTTCCAATAGGCCTCAGGGTCAAAGGTGAACTCATCCTGAGCCACCTCCAGATCCTCGTGCTCGGTGAACACCAGCCCCAGGCCCAGCCGCTCTGCCATCTCCAGGGCCTCCGAGGCAAGCATCTCCGAATCGGCGGAAAACTCAGTGTGAGTGTGACTGTCAAACAGCATGATGATTACCTCGCTTGCTTCAATCTCTTAATGGCCGGCTTCAATCTGGTCAGCCTCATAAGCTGCCTGCAAAGCCTTGGCCAGCTGGTCGGGGCAGGAAGTATTCTTGGCGTTGCAGGTATTGCCCGCAAAGCGCTCGATGACGAAATCCATGTCCATGCCCTGCACCAGCTTGCTGATGCCCTTGAGGTTGCCGTTGCAGCCGCCCTCGAACTCCACATGCTTGATGGTCTTGCCCTCCAGCTCCACCGTAATCTTGCGGGCACAGGTGCCTTTGGTCTTATACTCGTAAATCATGGCCAACTCTCCTAACTTATGCAACGAACTAGCGAATTTGACAGATAACCTTTTATAGTATAGCATAAGTTCATCTTTTACTAAAGGAGACTTCACTATGCAAATGCGCGGCAACCTGCTGCTTCTCACCGCTGCCTTTCTCTGGGGCACCACCTTCGTAGCCCAACAGGTGGGCATGGATGAACTGGGGCCTTTTACCTACGCCGCCGCCAGATTCCTGCTGGGCATCATCTTTCTCTTTGGGCTCTGGCACATGGACAGCCCCAAGCGCCGCTCCAGGATAAAGCGCGGCCTGCACCACTCCGGCTGGCTGGCAGGGCTTGGTTCAGGAGTATTCCTCTTTGCCGCCAGTTCCCTCCAACAGGTGGCCCTGCAATTCACCAGCGTGGGCAAGACCTCCTTCATCACCGCCCTCTACATCGTGCTGGTGCCTCTGGGAGCTGCCCTCTTCAGGCTGGGCAAAGTCTACGCCGTAAACTGGCTGGGAGCCCTGCTGGCCGTCTGCGGCCTGTACTTCCTGACTATCCAGGACAGCCTGATCCTGAACTTCGGTGACATGCTGGTGGCTCTCAGCGCCCTGGGCTGGACGGCTCAGATTCTCTTCATAGACCGCTTCGCCCCCCATGTGGATGCGCTGGAGCTCTCCCTCTCCCAGACCCTCTTCTGCTTTGCCGGCAGCCTCATAGCCGCCCTCGCCACAGAAGAAATCGCCCTCACCCCCATCCTGAACGCCTGGATAGCCATTGCCTATGCAGGCATCCTCTCCACCGGCGTGGCCTTCACCCTGCAGATAGTGGGCCAAAAATACGCCGCCCCCAGCGAAGCCGCCGTCATCATGAGCTTCGAAGCCGTCTTCGGCGCCCTGGGCGGCTACCTCATCCTGAACGAAACCCTAACTGCCGCCCAGCTCACCGGCTGCGCCTTGATGTTCGCCGGAGTCATCGTCAGCCAGCTGCGGACCATATTGAAAAAACATCCTACGCCACAGGCACAGTAAAAGCAGGAAACGCCTGTCCCCATACAAAGCGGGGACAGGCGTTTTTTTCTTACTTTTGTTTCTCATACTTCGAGGGGCACTTTATCAGCAGCTTATCCGCCTCAAAGCTCTCCCCCTCGCATTTGCCGATGGCTACGATATGGTAGGCCTCGTCAAACTGGTCGGGTTTCAGGCCGTGATAGCGCACAGGCAGTGTCTCCCCTGTTTCCTCATCCTGCAGGGTAAAGACAAAAGCCTCCCCCTCCTGATGAGGGGCAGGAGCACTCTTGTCCAGCAGGCCCTTTACCTGCACAGAGCTTTTGGCTGTCTTGGCCTCCGCCACGCTGACATAGGGGGTCACGGAGTCCATGAAGTTCCAGGCTGCGTAGCCCACGAAGGCCAGCAACAGTACGATGAGCAAAATCTTTCTATTCATGGAGAGCCTCACTTTCTTGGCCGCTTCCTGCCTTTTTCACCAAGCGTCGCAACCAATAATAATATATGCCCGTCATATCCGCCAAGGCCGCTATGAGCGTCCAGAGCATCACCGGGTCCATGTCGATATGGCCACTGCCGTTGATGACCGGAGAGGGATGCAGGGAAAAGTAGAGCCTGGGGATGATAAATACCAGAAAGGGCACCGTCAGGAAGGACAGCAGGGCATAGACAGCGCTGACCCTGGCCCGCCGCTGCTTGTCCGGCATGGCGGCCCGCAGGGTGAGATAGGCCCCGTAGATAAGCAGCAGCACGAAAATCGTGGTCTGCCTGGGGTCCCAGTTCCAGTAAGCTCCCCAGGTGAGCTTGGAAAAGACAGCCCCGCTGAGGGTGGCGAGAATGACAAACACCAGCCCCAGGCCTGCAGAATTGGCTGAATACCTGTCGTACAAGTCCTTCGGCTCTTTCAGATACTTCGCCCCATAGAAGGCACTCACCAAAAAGGCCAGCACCGCTACCCAGGCCACGGGGATGTGGAAGAAGGCAAGCCGCACATAATAGCCCAGCCCCTCCGCAGGAGGAACAGCAAAGAAAACGGCACCGATAACCGCCAAAGTCAGAACAACTAACACAGCCAGCATGGCTTCACTCCTCATACCAAAGATAATCAAAGAGCAGGGAGGCTCCCACCATCAGGATCATGTCATAGAGGGCCAGCCCCCCCAGATAGGACAGGGAACCGGGCTCCCCTCCCAAAGCCCCCGCCGTCAGACTGATGGCGGGCAAGAACACGGGCAGTATCACCGGCAGCATGAGAATAGAGAAAAGCCCCCCATGCACCGCCGAGCCAATAGTCAGGGCAGCCACCAGCGTACCGGCAGCAGCTACCCCCAGCAGTCCCAGGGCTGTGGTCAGAAGAAGCAGCAACGGCTCCGCCACATTTTCCGCCAGCAGCATCAGAAAGAGCGGCAGGATAAAGAGCCCCATGGCCAGCAAGACCAGATAAGTATAGAGCATCTTGCCAAAGAGCACCGGCTGGGAGCCGCCGTAAATACGCAAAGCCAGCAAAGTCCCTGCCGCTTCCTCGTCCAGAAACACCCTGTCCGCCCCCACCATGGAGGCAAAGAAAAGTATCACCCAGAGGAGAGCCGCCGCCAATTTTGGTGACAGAGCCGCCCCCTGCAGGGCCAGGCTCACACAGGAAAGGGTGGTAAGGGCAAACATGAGCATGGCAGCCCAGGCAGCCTTGAACCTTATGCCCTGCCTGAATTCTTTCGCGAGAACCAGCTTAGTTCCTGCCCAGACTGATGCATTCATCTGCCGCTGCCTCCTCCCTTTCGTCATTGGTAGCCAGGAGCACCAGCGTACCCAGCTCAGCCGCCTGCCGCGCCTCACTCAAAACCAGAGCTCGTCCTTCAGCATCCAGATTCGCCCCCGGCTCATCCAGCAGCCACACCTGAGCCCTTGAGGATAGCAGCACCGCCAGCTTCAGCCGCTGCCGCATGCCCGTGGAAAGTCCCCCGGCCAGGATTCCCTCCACACGCTTGCTTGAAAGCCTCACCCGCTCCAAGAGCTGGCTGTATTTATCATCATCAAGGCTCTCACCTCTGAGCCCCAGCAAGAAGTCCAGATTCTCCCGGGCCGTCAACCTTGGATAAAACCGCATTTCCGGGGTTACCATGGCCAGCCGGTTCCTAAAATCGGCTTTCTCCAAGGCCAGCCCTGCCGCCTTGTCCCTTGCCGTCACCTTGCCTCTGTCGGGGGAGATGAGCCTGGCCGCCAGCCGCAGAAGCGTAGACTTGCCGCTGCCGTTGTCTCCCCTCACCGCCGTGATCTTCCCCGGCTGCAGCTGCGCAAAAAAATCCTGGAAGACCACATTCCCCCCAAAGGCCTTGCCCACGCCGTCAAATTCTATTTCCACCATTCCTGTCACATCCATGCAAGAAAATATCTACCTTCCATCTATGATAACATCTTTGTTCCACTTTTGCCAAAGAAGAAAAAATTCTTATGTAAACAACAAGGGCACCACTCTTGCAAGCAGTGCCCCTATTTCATCTATCTACGCTGTCAGAGTGCGCCCTTTACCACTGCGTTGGCCTCCTCGATGACCTGATGGCCCAGGTCGATGGCCTCGCCGCTGATGCGCATGCACTTGTCGGGATTGTGGAAGCCGTTGCCGTTCTCGGCAGCTACCCAGTCCCAATACCACTGGGCTTCACGCAGCTTCAGGCGGATGCCGGCCAGCTGCTCGTCCGTAGCCCCTGCATCCATGGCGGCCTTCACTGCCAGATGGGCCCTGGCCACGGTCTGGCCTGCGATGCGCTGGAGCTTGTAGTTGTTGTCATGGATGGTCTTGACCCTGGCGATAAGGGTATCCTTGCTCTCGTCATGGCACTTGAGGCAGGATTCCTCCACAGTCTTCAAGGGACTGGTCATCCAGTGGGAAGTGTACTTCTTGCCGTTTTCCCTCATATAGGGCATATGGCAGTCCACGCAGGTGACGCCTGCATCGGCATGGACGCTGGTCTTCCAGATTTCAAAATCAGGATGCTGGGCCTTCAGCATGAGGGTCTTGGAGTCGGGATGCACCCAGTCCTGGGTAAAGCCGCCAGCCTGGCCGCTCTGATACCACTGGAACTGCTCCTCAGGCTCCCAGCCGCCGATGAAGGGATGGCGGACCCTGCCGTCTTCCTTCATGAAGTAATACTCATTGTGGCACTGGCCGCAGACATAGCTGCGCATCTCGTTGTGAGAAGCCTGGCTGATGTCGATGCCCTTCATAGCCATGGATTCCACAAAGCCCTGCTGATAAACCCGCAGTTCCATGGTATCAGGATCATGGCAGGAAGAGCAGCCAAAGTAGAGGTCCGTGCCCTCCACCGTATCCTTGTTGGTGAAGGGAGGCGTAGCATCCATAAAGGGCTTGGAGGCAAAATCCCAGCCACTTTCCTTGTACCATTTGTCATACATCCAGGAGCTCTTGCAGACTATGCAGTTGCCCTTCTGGGGCGGGATGCGCTGGGAATTCAGCTGATCCACCCCTGCCCAAGTATGGCCCCTGGCCACATCGTACTGGACGGAGAACTTGTAGCCCTTGAAATTGGTCAGAAGCTCCGGCTGCATCTCGATATAGGACTTGCCGGGGTCACTGCCGCCGTACACCGTGGGAGAAGCTCCTCCCAGATTGTTCTTCATGTAGGAGTTGTATTCCAGAGGATAGGCATCCTTGTAGGCTGCTTTGCCCAGATGAGCGTAGTCCTCATGGGAGATTTTAGCCAGTTTCACGCTGTCGTCATTGGGCTGGGCTATGCCGATGCGCACGATGACGAAGCCGAAGAAAACCACGCATACGGCCGCGAGCCCAATCAAATATTTCTGCATCTTACTCAACTTTTATCCCTCCCTCAAGATGATTGGAGCCGTGTGCGATACGGCTGTGGCACTTCAGGCAGTCGCCGCCGCTGTCCATGGCCTCTGCCTTGGCATGCACCCCGCCCATGGTGGCATCGTGGCAACGCAGGCAGTTGTCATTCACCGTCTTGCTGGCATCCTCCGACAGCTTGATATGCGCCGGATAATCCCGCAGGAGTTCATGGTAAGTATCCACCATGCCGGTGCGCCCCTTCTCCACATAGTACACCACCACATTGTCATGGGGCAGATGGCACTCCACGCACTGCTGGTTCTTGTGCGAAGACTCCCTGAAGCTGGCCGCTTCCCCCTTCATGGCATGGCAGGTGCCGCAGAACTCAGGGGACCCAGAAATAGAATTGAAGGCCGCCCCAATCCCCAGGACAATGACCCCAAGGGCAAAACCGCCTGCCAGACAAGCCAGGGTGTGTTTCTGAAACAGGTCTTTTGCTTCCAAACCGCTTCCCTCCTCTCCTGCTTCGGTATTGCTAAAATTTTCACACCAATCCGATTTGTCTAGATTATATCACCTAAACACAAATGTACATGTTGCCCCAGCAACACACATAAGAAAAAACCAGCCAAAATCGGCTGGTTCAAGAAAAAAATTTTGCTGGCTTATTTTTGGCGTGTTGATTACAATCTCAAACCTTGAACTTCGCCACCTGCTTCTTGAGGTTTTCTGCGCCATGGCGGGACATGTTTACCTTGCTCAGGATTTCATTAGCCTTGCTTGCCACATCCGCCACCTTTTCGGCAATGGTGGTGTTGCCCACGGCCCCCTCCTGGGTGGCCTTGGCAATCTCGCCCATGGCATTGTTCATGGTCTCCACCGACTTGGCCACCTCCCGGGAAGACTGGTTGCTCTTCCGGGCGAAGCCCCGGAGATAGTCCGCATCGTTCTGGTACTGGGTGGCTGTCTCATTGATGAGGTCATAATCCTTGCCCACATTGTTTTCCATAAAGGACAGCAGGTCATCGGCACCACTGGAGAGATTTTGGACAGAAGTCGTCACCTTGCCGGTAAGGGACTGGATATTCATGGCTGTATCATGGGACTGCTCCGCCAGCTTCCTGACTTCATCAGCCACCACGGCAAAGCCCCGGCCCTGCTCCCCGGCCCGGGCGGCCTCGATGGCGGCATTCAGGGCCAGCAGGTTGGTCTGCTCGGCGATTTCCGTAATGCCCTGGGTGAGATTGGTGATCTCCGTCACTACCTTGGCAGACTCGATGGCCTCCGCCACGGCAGTCTTGGTCTCCGTGTAGACGCTCTGGGCCGAGCGGGAAGATTCCTTCATGGTTTCCTTCAAGCGGCTGGCCCGCTCTGCCACCTGCTCAGTGTAGTCCTCAGTATTCCTCGCTTCTTCCGTGATGCCCTTTATGCCCTCGCCAATCTGGCCGCTGAGGTTCTGGAGATTAGCAGTGGAAGCTGCCGTTTCCTCCATGCCTGCAGCCATTTCCTCGGTAACGGCAGACATATCCTGGGTGCTGTCATTGAGGGAGCCAACCAGCTCATGGACTTCCTCTGCCATGGCCACGCTCTTGTCAGCTTCCGCCAGCACTTCCGTCAGCACAGCCCGCAGGGATTTCTGCATCTTCTGCAGGGCCTGGACCATAATTCCCACCTCGTCCTGGCGGTCAGCCAGCTCACCGGGAATTTCCTGGGTGAGGTCCCCATCTGCTACAGCGTTGAGCTGGTTCACAGACTCCTGCAAGGGGGTGGCAATATTGCCAGCAATAATGGTGGCGGCACCAATGCCCACCAAAAGGCCTAACAGAATGATGGCCACATTTATCTTGATGGTCCTGCTATAGGTCACATTATTTTCCTGAAAGAGCAACTTGCCCTGAAGCACATTGTCAGGGGTCAGCACCGAAAGGGCCTCACCGATGGGTGCTGCCCCGGAAAGCTGCTTCAAGAGCTGAATCCTGCCCTCGGGGGTATTGGGGATGCTTTCACAGGACTTCACCTGCTGGGCGAAGTCCGCTAGGTCTTTTTCCAGCACCTGGATAGTCTCCTGGGCCCGCTGGCTGCGGTCGATTTCCTTCACCTTGGCCACATTGTCCTGGATACTCTTGATCTTGCCCTCCATATCCCCAAGGATCAGGTTCCTGTCATCCTGAGCATAGTCCTGCTGCAATATATATGAGATATCCATCTCCAGCCCCCTCAGCTGGTTGTTGGCATCGCTGAGGTACTGGGTGGTCATAAGGTTGTAGTTGTACATATCATCAATGGACTGCTTGGCCTGGCTGTTGGAATAGATGCCCACCGCTGCCACAAGGCAGGTAACCACCAGCATGATGGCCGCCAGCAGCAATATCTTCACTCTTACACTGAGCTGGTTCATGACTCTCCCCCCTTATTTGAACTGGGCCACATTTTCCCGGGTGATTTCCACAAAGGGCACCTTCACATCCTCGGTGGGCACCTTGCCTGCCATTGCCTCCTGAATGAGACGCCCTATCTCTTCGCCGCTCTTGGCCGCATCCTGCTTCACAGTCTGGACCATCTCCCCGGATGCCACAGCCTTCACTGCAGGCTCCGTAGCATCCACTCCGGACACCAGCACCCCCTGAAGGCGGCCCGCAGACTTCAGGGCCCGCACAGCTCCCAGAGCCATGCCGTCATTGCCCGCTATAACCCCGTCAATCTGGGGGAAAATCTTCAGCCACAGGCTCATGGTCCTGAAAGCATTAGGCTCGCTCCAGCCGCAGTCCTGCTTCATCAAAAGCTCCACATCAGGCCGCTTGTCCAGGCAGGCTTCCTTGAAGCCCTCCCAGCGCTGCTGGGCAGCACTTAAACTGGACTGTCCCATGAAATAAACCACTTTGGCATTGGGCGGCAGGTGCTTGGCCATATACTCCCCCTGAAGCTTCCCTGCCTGCTTTTCATCTGACATGACCTGGGCGAACTGGCCTCCGTTCAGGTCACGGTTGGTGGCAATGACGGGAATCCCCTCTTCATTGGCCCGCTCCACTACGGGGATGGCCGCCGAGCCATCCACAGCCAGCAGCACGATAGCTGCCGCCCCCTTGTCGATGGCCTCATTGACCTGGTCAATCTGCAGGTTGGAATCACCCTTGCTGTTCAGGAACTCCACCTGCACGCCCTGAACAGACTTTTGCACCCCTTCATAGAGGAGCCCGGTAAAATCCTTGGCCTCATCATGGGCAGCAAAGTAAACGGTATTCCCCCCTGCTCCCTTTGAGCCGCAGCCAGCAAGGCTCAAGGCCATGACTGCTGCGCAGGCCGCCGCCATAAGTTTGCCCGGCATTTTCATATTGAACCCTCCCTGTATCTTGTGGTTGATGACACGCTTCAGTTGCGTTGTCAAACTACTTTGATGTCGTTTATTCGACATCAAATAAGCAAAAACCTCCATATCCCGCCATTCAAATGGAGCATAACAGCGAAATATGGAGGCTTGGCAAAATTATTTTATTCGGAGAAATTCTTAGTTTTCCACCGGCGGAAAATGGCGCTTCAGCTTCAACTGGGCTGCCGTGATTCCCGGGTCAGCCTTGGCAAACCAGGCGAGGGCATAGGCTGCCGTGCCAGTATAGTCGATGGCGTACTCATTGGTAGACCAGGAGGAAAGCACATCAAGATAGGACTTGGCCGTGGGAACATGGCCGCTTTCCAGATACTTGGTCTGGTCCGGGTCGCCGCCGATGACAGCGTTGGGGCCGCCTACCAAGAGGCCGGGCACATAGGCGCCGGTGCTCTCATGGATGCGGTTGTGAGGATGCTCGGGGGGATTGGCCCCGGCACCGGTCAGGAAGCTCTTGTCCAGGCTGTTGCGGCCAAACATATAGTGAATCTGTGCCAGAGCGCCTTCAAGATAGGCGGGCTTCTGGTCCAGCTGATAGGCCATCAGCAGCATGTCGCCCTGGGTCATGGCATTCTTGGTGGAAGCCCAGGTGTACTCATCCTGAGCCAGGGCGCAGCCAAAGCCGTCCTTGCTGATCTTATCAGAGATCAGGTCTGCATAGTCCAGATAAACCTTCTTCACCTGGGCCTGCAGGCTGCTGTCTGCCCCCTGGGACATGGCATAGGCAAACTGGGCCAGGGCCAGGGTGTTGTCCCAGGTAAAGAAGCCCGGAGCCTTCAGCAGCTCTGCCTTGTTGGCGGCAAGGTAATTTTCATACTTCTTGTCACCGGTGGTGCGGAACATTTCCGCAGCCATCCAGAGGCGCTCCTGAATGTCATTGTCATCATTGTAGGGGCCGGAGCCGCTTTCCTGGCCTTCGTCCACCCGGTAGACGGATTCCTTGGTCTTGCCAAGATAAGCCCAGATCTTGTCGGCTTCCTTCTGGAGCTGGCGGGCATAGCCGGCATCAAAGACCTGGTAGACCCTGGCGCCTATGGCTGCGCTGGCCCCGTACATGGCGGTGCTGGCAGAGCAGGTGCTGTAGAGGAAGCGATCCTGGGTATCCGTGTCAGGGCTCTTGTCAAAGCCGGGCCACTGGGCGCCGGAAACCTTGTGGAAGGTGCTGCCGTCCTTGCGCATCATCTTGTGCAGGAAGTCAAACTCATACTTGACTTCGCTAAGGACATCGGGCAGGTTCTTGTCATTGGATACCCCAGCCGGGAATACCATCTGTCCCTTGGCAAAATGATCAGGATGGGCCTCATAGGCCAGCAGCAGTTCTGCTGCTGCGATAGCCCCGGTGGTGGTGTACTTGCCATAGTCGCCAGCATCATACCAGCCTCCGGTGACATCCACCTTATCGCCCTTCTTGTTCAGCTTGTCAGTGAAGTAAACCTGAGCTTCCTTGTCCTGGGGGTGACCCATCTTCACCTTCAGCCCGGTGATATCGTCATCAATGGGGCTGCCGCAGCGGGAAAGGGTATATGAGCGCAGGGTCTGCACAGCAGGGACAGCATAGACATTGTCCCCGATGGCAAACTCAGGGGAGGTGCGGCCTCCCACCTTGAGGACATAGGTGCCTGCTGCATTGAAGTCCGAGAAATCTGCCCGGCGCAGGGTTTCCTCAGACATGGCGTCATACTTGGGTGCCGAAAGCTGACCCTGATAAACGGTCTGGCCCGTCTTCACGTCCACCAGGTAGAACTCCCCCTCCCCGGAATCCGTCACCATAGCTGCCTTGCTGTAGCCGGAGAGGTAGCCTACCTGGTCCACATGCATCCCGGCATCTGCTGCCTCGGCAAAATCAGAGGCTCCCCAAATGCTCATGGCGGTTACGGCTGCCATGACCAGCCGGCCAAGCTGCTTGTTCTTTATCATGAAATCATCCCCCAGTCAGTCCACGAACGGAATGTACTTGATGGACTTGTACTCAGCCCTCAAAGGCAGCTTGCTGTCATCGAAGGGCTTCAGCCACTCGTCCACCCCCAAGCCGTTCCAGGCGTTCATCATGATCTTCTGCTTGGTGACGGGGAAATCCTCGTTTTCACGGCGGAAGACTTCCTTGCCATCCACGAACCAGATGATGGAATCCTTGCGCCACTCAAAGGCATAGGTATGGAAATCATCGGCGGCGTCAAAGCCCAGGTCAATCATCTTCTCATGGCCGCCCTGGCCATCGCGGAAATAGTTCAGCTGCACCTGAGTGGTATCCTTGCCCAGCACCTCGAAGTCAATCTCGTCCCAGGGATCACCCTCAGAAGGGCCGGTGTAAGTGAAGAAGGAGGAAACCACGCCGTCATTCTTGATGGCCTTCATGACCACTTCGTAGCGGCCATAGCCATAGGTGGCCTTACTGCGGTACTCGCCGCCGGAGTAGGGAACCTTGTCGGCCTCAGGATTGGGAGACTTGTCCACAATCAAAGTAAGGCGGCCATCCTTCAGTTCCACATTTTCCTTATGCCAGAAGCAGTTGAAAGGCATACCGTTGGTCCAGCCGTTGGAAGCCTCGAACAGAGCATTCTCACCCTTGGCCAGATTCACCTCAAAGGCATCTGCTGCCTTGACTTTCGTGGCGGGAGCGGCCATAGCCACGGAGGGGTTATCCATATAAGGAGCCAGACCTGCCGGCATGGCCAGGGCTGCAAACAGAGCGGCTGCCAAAGCCTTCTTGCGCATGTTCATCATTTTATTTCCTCCTCAAAACGGCTCAATGGCTCAAATCTTCACCATTGGTGCTGATTACCTTCTGATACCAGTAAAAGGATTTCTTCGGGGAACGCTTCAGAGTTCCCTCACCCTTGTTGTTCTTGTCCACATAGATGAAGCCGTAGCGCTTCTCCATTTCGCCAGTGCTGGCGGAAACCAGGTCAATGGGGCCCCAGGGGCAGTAACCCATGAGGGTGACGCCATCCTCGTCAATGGCTTTTTTCATCTGCTCTATATGGTTGGCAAAATACTCGATGCGCTCATCATCCTGCACCACGCCGCTGGCATCCGGGTCCTCATGGAGGCCAATGCCGTTCTCCACAATCATCATGGGCAGCTCATAACGCTCAGCCAGCACATTGAGCATATAGCGGAGGCCCACCGGGTCCACCTGCCAACCCCAGTCGGAGGCCTTCACATAGGGGTTGGGCACTTCCTTG
>JAGBLH010000007.1 GCA_017635515.1 Selenomonas sp. | reverse complement strand
CGGGGCGGGGAGCCTCAGGGAAGTGGTGACATTCTTCTGGGCATTTGATGTGCCATGGCATTTTGCTTATCCTGTGGCGGTGGAACCATGGGCAGCCCAGTTTGCCTTTGGCTTCTATAGCCTGATGCTTACTTCAGCTATCCTGGGCATCATCACCATGCTCTGTTTCAAGCCCCGCTCCTGGTGTGTCTACTGTCCCATGGGGACAATGACGCAGCTTATCTGCAAGGCCAAGGCGGGCAATGGGGAAGCAAGCAGACAAGGAGAAGAGAGGCTGGATGATAACCGAGACAGAACTTAAGACTGGAGTTATCTTCGGCGACTATGAAAATCAGGAATATGTGTATATGCCAGGAAGCGAGATCGGCTTGGAGAAGCCCATGTGCGTATATGAGAACTGTGGCAAGAGACTGGATGTGGATTTGCTGGAAGCATTGCGGCTTATCAGGGTGCGGTCGCTTAGGCATACGAAGCATCCCGTGCTAGGGAAGAACTCGTGCTAGGGTCGCGCCCCTTAGCGAAAAAATTGCCCTGCCGGAAATTAAATTCTGGCAAAGCATTTGCTGTTTGAAGTATTCCAGTAGGGAAGGGCTGGGAGGTCAGCTGATCCCGCAGACATATATCAGATGATAATGCCGAGCCATTTCCAATAGGTGGCTGACAGCAGCATTATCAGGCTGTAGGCTATGATGGTCAGGGGAAGGCCGGTCTTGATAAAGGTCTTGGCTTCGAAGGTTTCTGTGCCGAAGGCCACCATGTTCTGGGGGGCGTTCACCGGGAGAATGAAGCCAAAGCAGATGACATATTGCAGGATAAGCGTCATTCCCACCACATTCAGGTGGGAATATTCGGCTGCACCCTGCAGCACAGATATGACAATGGGGATCATGGCCGCCGCCAGGGCTGTGGCACTGGCAAAGCCCAGGTGTATCACAATAAGGAACAGGGCCAGCACGGCAATGATCATAAAGGCGGTGGTATGGTAAAGGCCGAACGCATCTACTATGACATGAGCCACCCAGGCAGCGGCCTTGGTGGAGAGGACTGCGGAGCCGAGGCTGATGCCCACGCCAAACAGAACCAGGGTTCCCCAGCCAATCTTTGCCTGGGCCTCTTTCCAGTTCATGATGCCTATGCCTGGCAGCATCATGATGGTGATGGCGGCCATGGTAGTGGAGGATGTATCGAAGTTATGCAGAATCTTCTCTGTAGACCATAAGAAAAGAAGCAAAAGGGAGATGGCCATCAGCTTTTTCTCGCTGAGTGTCATGGGGCCTAGGGCTTTCAGCTCCCTGGCAACGGTTTCCTGTCCGCCCTCAATCTCATCCATTTCCGGCGGTACCAGCTTCAATAAGAGGAAATAAAGCACCACGCTCATGATGACGGCAAAGGGGGCTGCGGTAATGAACCAATCCAGCCAGCTGATGGTGGTGCCAAGCTGCTTTTCTATGAAATCAAGGGCAATCATGTTCTGGGCAGCAGCTGTTTTTATGCCCACGTTCCAGATGCTATCTGCCTGAGCAATGGCTATCATCATCACTGCTGAGAATCTGCTTTTCAGCGGCACGCCGAAGGCTGCGATGATGCCCATGACGATGGGAACCATGCAGGATACCCGTGCAGTGGTGCTGGGGACAAAGAAGCTGAGAATGAAGCCTACCAAGATGACACCCGCCAGCACGTTCCTGGTCTTGGCTCCTATCTTGGATAAAATGAAGAGGGCCAGGCGTTTGTCGAGGCCGGTTTTCATCATGGCAGCAGAGATGAACAGGGCAGCACCTACCAGGGCTAGGGCTGGGCTGGAGAAGCCGGACATGGCCATTTTCAAGGCAGCGGACGTGCCGAGCATCTTGTCTGGGTTCATCATGTTGGGAGTAGTGCCCAGCAGG
This sequence comes from Selenomonas sp., assembly GCA_017635515.1. Classification (GTDB taxonomy): domain Bacteria; phylum Bacillota; class Negativicutes; order Selenomonadales; family Selenomonadaceae; genus Selenomonas_B. The sequence continues at coordinate 472 of JAGBLH010000007.1, read as the reverse complement.
AAGGACATGAGGGAAATGATTATGGCGGCTGAGACCGGATAGGACACAGTTTCAAACATCCAGATGACAACTGAGAAAAACAGGACGGCTAGCATGCGGTGCCCAGCTGTGGATAGCTCCGGCGGAGTAGGCAGAAATAGTATCAGTAGAAGTGTCAGAAATCCAAAGGGCAGGCCAATTTTTTTTCTCATAAACGACATCCTTTCACCCAAAAGGGTGCATCAAATTATGGAACCCACTAGTTCCTATAAGATGATGTACCCTTTTGTACAAGCAGTATGCTATTTATACATACTGTATATAACCAAAAAATATAGTATTCCATCTTGAGAAAATTGTCAACAGAAAATGGAAACTTGTAAACCAGGGGCGTGAGGAAAATCCCGCCAATATATCGTGGTTTCTATTTTCCATATGTTAGATTGGCATTGACAGTATTGAGGGAATGCTTTATACTACCTATTAATCTGAT
>JAGBLH010000098.1 GCA_017635515.1 Selenomonas sp. | reverse complement strand
TAGAAGGTACAGAACTCACAGCTACCATGACTGCAACCGGAAGTTATCTGCAAAAAGCCATCGGCGGCTTCATAAGGGGGACGATTGATACCACTGGAAAAATGCATGTTGATAAAACACTCCTTCAAATAAACTATTGTTTTATTTTTAAGGCCCAGACCTTTGCCAGTCTGGGCCCAAAACGAACGATCAGAGAATCTTCCCATCCCAACCCCATTGATTGATGGTCTGGAAGGTGGTATAAACATGGGCTCCCTCTATTCCCAGCGTCTGCTTGAAAAGTTCGCAAACTATGGCCGTAAAGGCATCACAGTCATTGTTTTTCATCTCCCCCATCAGACAGGCGGAAACGTAAGCACCCTTCGCCAGTTTCTGGCCTGCCATCCACAGGTCGGAATCCGGCTCCACATTCACCATCACATAATCAATGGGTTTGTGGAAAACCTCCACTACCGCCTTGGTCAGCTCATCGTGAATCTTTACATCCTGCTCCGCTGTCAGAGGCGTGGTCACTTTTACCTGAATCATCGGCATAATATATCCCTCTTTCCTTAACTTTGGACACTCTTATCTTTCATGGAAAAACTCAATGATTTCCCCAGCCTTGCCCTGTACAAAGGCTATACGCAAAGCATAGGGAATCTCGCTGGGCACTACAATATCCGTAGGCATCATGGTTACGGCCAGACCCTCTTTAACGCAAGCAGCCACACATTCATCCACCTTGTCCGTAGCTAAAGCAATGTGATCAACTTGTCCAGGACGACGCCCCGGCTCTGCATCTGCAAAGAGCTCGATGACACCATTGCCCGTATCCAGCATACTACCAGCCTGATTACCTTCGCCCCAGGTACGCAACCGTTTCATACCTAGTACACGACAATAAAACTCAATCACGCTATCCATTTCTGCTTTGCCGCAACAACGCAGAGCGGCATGATGAAGACCTTTAATAAGACTCATATATCAAAGCACTCCTTTCGTTTACAAATATATTAGCAAGAAAAATTCCCCTTGTGAAATGCTATTATCGCATTATTTATGCAGAAAACGTATTAATATCCTAAAAAAAGCAGGCTACGCTAACCTCAATCTGCGGAGCCTGCTTCCCGGCAGTTTATTTCTTCAGTTTTACTCCATTGCTTGCGATAATCTCCTTTCAATAATCACGACACAAGCGTGCCATATATTAATTAAACTATCACTTCAATCAGTTTTTCCTGCTCCTTGATGTTGGCTTCCTGAACGGGCACAATCTCACGGAAGCTGTCCTTATTGGTAACGATTACAGGAGTAATGGCTGAATAACCTGCTGCCTTGATTTTGTCTATATCGAACTCAATCAGACACTGTCCCGCTTTTACCCTGTCTCCCTGATTTACATAAGACTTGAAACCATCCCCATCCATTTTTACAGTATCCATCCCAATATGTATGAGGAGTTCTGCTCCCGTGTCGGTAGTTAGACCTATGGCATGCCCCGTGGGAAAAAGCGTTGTCACCGTGGCATCCGCCGGAGCCACCACCCGTCCTTTCGAAGGGTCTACGGCAATGCCGCTGCCTAAGAGCCCCGAGGAAAAGACTTCATCCGGCACGTCAGCCATGGCAACCAGTTTTCCCGTAAGAGGGCTGAACAGGATGCCGCTCCCCGTCACAGGCGCAGCTTCCTCCTCTGTGACAGAATCTCTTTCCTCTGCTATCACCTTGCCAACAGGTGCTGTCACTGCTTCTTCATCCTTATAGATAGGTAAAGTCATGACAAAACCCAAAGCAAAGGAAACTACAGATACTATCATCCCGTTATACATGCCGCTAACATCATTGGTGGCGGGATTGATGAAGCAAGGATATTCAAACACTCCCAGACCACCAAAGATAAAGAGCTGCACGTCCAACAAGGCCATTAAGGCACCGCCTATGGCACCACCAATACAGGAAATGATAAAATACTTTTTACGCGGCAGGGTCACACCGTAAATGGCCGGTTCCGTAACGCCAAAAATGCCAGAAATAAAGCCCGGTATGGCAATGCTTTTCAACTTCTGATCCTTGGTGCGCAATATGATGGCAAGCACCACGCCAATCTGCGCAAAGGTTGTGCCAAACATGGTGATAACCACGGGATCACTGCCCAAAACCGAGATATTGTTTATCATGACCGGCACAAGTCCCCAGTGCAATCCGAACATGACAAAAATCTGCCAAAAAAAGCCAATGAACAAACCGGCCAGCACAGGGCTGAGGGCAAAAATCCCTGTGGCCGCCGCTCCTACCAGCTGTCCAAGCCAGGTAGAAATGGGGCCTACTACCAAAAGTGTCAGGGGAATCATGACAAAAAGTGTGCAGAAAGGCACGCCAAAACTCTTAAAAATAGTTGGCATGACACCGAGGAAAAACCTCTCCACCCTGACTGCTACCCAGATAGCTAGGATAATAGGGATAACGCTGGAAGCATAGTTCATCAAAAGGACAGGAATCCCCAAAAACTCTATGTGAATGGGAGAAGCAAAAATAGATCCGCCAAAAACCTCATAAAGAGGAACTCCTGCCCGCAAAACCTCAAGGCTTGGATAAACCAAAGCCGCACCAATGGCCATAGCCGTGAACTCATTTTCCATCCTGAATTTCCTAGCCGCCGTAAGTCCCAGGAAGATGGGCAGGAAGAAAAAGAACGCATCACTGAGCACATTCAAGACCTGATATGTACCGCTGTTACTTTCAACCATTCCAAAAGCCGTCAAAAGTGCCAGCATGCCTTTCAGCATGCCGCTGGCGGCTAATACACCAAGCACCGGCGTAAAAATGCCTGATACCGTATCTACGAAGAGATCCAGCGGCTTCTTGGGTGCCTCCTCCTCTGCTTCCTTTCCCTTATCACCGATGGCCTTTATGCCCTGGGACAGAAGAATCTCATCATAGACCTCCCCCACTGCATTACCTATGACCACCTGGTACTGGCCGCCACTCTGCACCACTGTCACAACGCCATCCAGGCCCTTTATAGCCTCGGTGTCAGCCTTTCCCTCGTCCTTCAGTTTGAAACGCAGCCTAGTGATGCAATGGGCCAGTGCATTTACATTTTCCTTACCACCCACATTCTTCACAATGTCGGCGGCAAGCTGTTCGTATTTTCTCACATTCATTCCTCCGCAGGGATGTCATTTCCTATGTTTCTTCCAAAATTCCGACTTACCATGATCCATTTCTTCCCACCTAACCTTATCGCCAAGGTGGAGGAAGGCAATATCTTTTGACGCATCAGCCGCTTTCCACAGGGGCAGTTTTTTGCCGTAGTGATCCCTGCCGTTGGGATTGCCGGTGGAGGCAAAGTTCACCAAATAGCTGGACATAGCTTCGCCCAGAGCATAGTCTGCTTCAGTCCAGTTTCTGGGGTAGGCTTTCGTGTAATGGTTCAGCCAATAATTTACATCACTGGTATGAAATGCGCCATTCTTTGCCTTTCGCTCCGGAGTATCCGGTAAGACATGATCATAGAAATAGATATAGGTCTTAAAATTCCCGTCCGAAGAATCCTTTTGTCGTGCTGCCTCAAAATACGAAGAAATGAGATAGTCATTGTTTACCGCACGGGCAGCTCCCAGAGCATCTTTTCCTGCCGGATAAAGGGAAAGGGCCTTTCCTGCCTCAGCACCTAACCCCTTCCGTACAGCCCCCACATAATCAGCGTCAGATATGGAATTAAGAGGCTCAAAGGCATTACCAAGAGACAGAACACCGTCAAAGATATAGGGATCGCCGGCCACTCCGCCCCAAATCATGCTCACCCGGTTCCACCTGCCGGTAGCAAAAGCCTCCGGCAAGGGAACTGATTCCGTTTCCGTGCCACGAACCACGGCCGTCGGCGTATAGCCAAGGGACAATATCTCCTTTGCTGACATGGAGCGCAGTTCCTCAAGGGTACGTTCTCCCAATGCCTTGCCCGCCTCAGCCTTTGCCTTCTCCGGTTCCATAAAGACAGGGTAATCGGTGGTGACATTATTGAAGCTCAGGGCTACCGCTTTTTGAAACAATCCCGCCGCTGCTGGGGAGGCAATCAGGTTCTGGACATTGGTAGAGCCAGCCGACTGCCCCATGATGGTGACATTACCTGGATCGCCGCCAAAGGAGGCAATGTTTTCCTGCACCCAACGCAAGGCAGCAATCTGGTCCATCAGGGCATAATTGCCGGAGGCTTCCTCGCCTGTCTTGTCTCTGTAAGCCAGAAAACCGAAAATGCCTACCCGATAGTTGATACTGACATAGACCACACCCTTTTGGCTAATGTCCTGCCCGGTATAAACATCATTCTGACTGCTACCGCTCATGTTAGCCCCGCCGTGGATATAGACAATAACGGGACGTTTTTCTCCTGGCCTTGCCTTAGTCCAGACATTGAGACTCAGGCAATCCTCGCTCATCTTGCCGTTTTCCAGGTTCATGCCTAAGTCCAAATATTCCTCAGTCCACGGAGAAGCTCCCCCCAAGGTTGAGGCCTCCGGCTGCACGGCAATGGGGCCGAAGGATGTGCAATCCTTCACGCCCTGCCAGGGTTCTACAGGCTGGGGAGGACGGAAACGATTTTTCCCGGCGGTGGAGGCAGCAAAGGGAATCCCCTTGAAGGTACTGACGCCTTGTTCATCAACGTAACCGAAAATGCGCCCTCCCGTCACGATAACCTGGGGAGCCGTCTGGCGTGCTGCGGAAAAGGCTGTCAGCCCAATGTCTGCCACAGCTTCAGCATAAACCTGCCCTGCCTGGCCCCCATACACGAATGTCATAGCGCAAAGCAACGCTGCCATTTTTTTCTTCGTCATTCTTGTCATCCTTTCTCTTCTGCCATTAGAAGAATGCATCCACTTGGAACCTGAAACGCCGCGTGCGCTCGCTAGTGTCAATATCCTTGAACCAGTTCATCCAGGTAGTAAAGGTAAGGTTCTTGTCCAACACATAGTCAAAACCGATACGATAACCTTCCTTGTTCGGCTCCCACCAATCCGTCACGGTGGGCATAGTGAGTCCAGGCTCTCGGCGATAAGTCGCCCAAAGGTCATAGGTGCCCGGTTTCTGCAAGTCAATTGCCTTGTACTGTACCCCCAACCAAAGGCCTGGAACTTTGGAAGCATTCTTTGCCTCCCCAGTTGCAATGTCAACGACGCCGTTGGGTATAGATTTCGCATTGCTATGCATGATGCCAGCCCGCACCTGCCAGTTCTTGTCAAAAACATGATGCCCATGGATGTAATAGTACATGTTCCGCTTGTTAACAGTAGGATCCTGGAACTGAGTGGGAAGGGCCGACATCCACGAAACGCCAAAGTGGATGTCATTTTTCTGGTTTATGGGATAATCAAAGCGTATGCCGAAGAAATTTGCTCCATCCGTGCCATTAGCATATTTATTGTTAGCCCGCAAGTACGGCATCACATTTGTATAATACGGCAATGCCAATATTTCATCATAATCTGCCAAATCAAACTTCACTGCGCTGATGGTCGTACGCAATTTCTTGCCAAAGCTGACCTGACCACCCACCACATCGCTGTCCAAGTCAAAGCCGTATCCATTAGGAGTCCACTCATACCACTTGCCCACCTTAACTGAAAGTCCGTTTTTAAATTTTCCTTCTAAGGTGAGATAGGGATTCGGTGTCTTGGAATCTACCTCGCTGACTGTCGGGCCAATGTCTTCAGGATTCAAACTCCCCATGGAATTCCTGTATTCCAGCCCAGTCAGTATTTTCCAGTTATTGTTTACTTTATATGCTGTATCTACCCAGACATTGATATGGTTAGATACCGTTTCCCGTGTTTTCTTCCCACCGTTTTCACGGATACGGTGGTCATTTCTTATACGGGCACGCCCGCTGATCTGGAAGCGGTCAAGGAAAGAAGCCATCTTGTCCTGCTTTTCCTTATCCGCTTTCGTAAATGGAAGGCTGTCTTCGAGTTCCTTGCTCGATACAGGTTGGGTGGAGGCTGCGCTCTCCACCGCTGACGCATCCATACTATCCAGGCGATTCAGCAAAGCCAGCTTCTTCATGTCATAATAATACTCTCTCTTGAGCCTGCCCAAGATTTCCCCTTGGGCAGGCTCAAGAGATGCCTCATTCTGCAAAGCACTATCCACTATCATGGCCATTTCCAGACGGCTCATTACCCTGCCAGCAGGAATCTGCACCTCATACTCTGGCACGGCCCCGGCAGATATTAGTTCATTTACCGCCTCATAGGACCAATCACCTGCCGGCACCTCTGTAAGGAAGCCGCCGGAGGCCGCCTCGGCCCCTGCTCCGCAGCTTGCGACTGCCGTTGCAGCAAAAAACACTACCCCCAGCTTTGCCCTGCTATTCATCCACTTTTTCATTTGTCATTCCTCCAAAATTAACAAAATGCTTCGTTAAATCCTGAAGGTTTGGCCAACTTAATGTCACCATCCAACGGGGTACAAATTTCTCACCTCACTTTCTTCCTCCTGATAGCCTTCCCCAAGAGCCATTGGACATTTTATATTTTTATGTGGAAACAGGAGCTTCACTCCTGGCCCTTGCTCTTTCTTAAGACCTTAGCTATGTGTATCAGTAAGTAAAACTGTTCCTCTCCACTGACAGCGTAGCGGTATTTCTTGGCTATAAAGGCCACAATCCTGTCCACGCACTCGTGGGCCTGACGATATTTTTTCTGCACCATAGCTTCCATTTCTGTATCTATTTCATCACCGCCTTGGCCAGATCCTGAATACATACGCTGGGCAAAGAATTTCAGATGGGTCACAAAACGGTAATAGGAGAGGGAATCCTTGTCAAACTCAATGCCGAAGAAACGGCGCACAATACTGGTAATCTCATCTATCAAATGGACAATCTTGTCAGCCATGGGCTGCTTAATATCAAGCTGAGCATCAATCAGATGCATGGCGATAAATCCTGCCTCGTCCTCTGGGATATCCAGGTCAAAACGTGCTTCCAACATGAGTACCGCCTTTTCAGCCAAAGAAAATTCCTTGGGATAGAACCTACGGATTTCCCATAGCATCATGTTACGGAGGGGAATGCCCTCCCGCAGACGGTGTATTGCCATATGGATGTGATCAGTAAGAGAAATATATATTGTTTCATTCAAAACAGTATCAAGGTCTTTTTCCGCCATTTCGATAATCTTGGTGCTGGCATCAAGATAGTCTAATGAAAGGACGGAAAGTAGTTCCTTGAACTTTTCCAGCATCTCATGATCTCCCAAATGGTATACTTTACCAATCTTGCCTTCATCAACCACATCTCCGTTGTGCTTGCCAAAAGCCACGCCCTTGCCCATAACTACTACTTCGCAACCCTTTTCATCATCCGTCACGACGACATTGTTATTGAGTATTTTCTTTATTCTCACAGCTACTCCCCATGTTCACACTTCCAAACAAAACAAAAAGACAAAACTACTTGACGGTAAAAATGTCAAGAACGTCTTGTCTTCATGAACTCAAACATACGAATTCCTCCAAAAAGCTGCACGCATATTGAAGGTTTGGCCAACTTAATGTCACCATCCAGTAATAACGAACACTAACAAAATTAATGAATCTTCAACATAATATTTCATGCATGTCAACCTAATTTGGTCAAAAATGTATCAACCAGCGCAGACTGCATGAATGAATTGGTTATCTATTTCAAACTTGCTCACGCTATAACAATATTCCTGCACAATTTTCTCGGCTTCCCCTGGGGATAGGTCCCCTCATGATACCCCAGTATCACAAAGGCCTTGCCTTCCATTTCCTCCGGCACGCCCCATTCTTCCATAAAGGCTTTTCCCTCCGGCAGAGCAAAGGTTTCTTCAGCCCGGGAAATGATACAGGAATCCACACCTAAAGCATGGGCTGCCAATACCATATTTTCCGCTATGCAAAAAGCATCAGCTACATTGAAGGGAAAGCCTCGCTGGCCGAAAATTACGCAAACCGTTGGCGCATCGTAAAAGCCATTCTGGATACGTTCATCATCAATTACCGAAGGCTGCTCAGCTGACACATGGCTACCAAGCAACTTGCTGCGGTCAAAGGTAGAAAAGTTCAGCCTGCCAAGTTTAGCCGTAAGTTCTGCATTGTGAATGGACACTATCACGCTGCGCTGGCCGCCTCCCGCATTAGGAGCATAAAGCCCAGCCTCTACAATCTTGTCCACCAGTTCGCGGGGCACCTGCCTGTTCTGATACCTGCGAATGGAGCGGCGTTTTTTCATCAAGTCCAATAAATCCATCTTTGCCTCATATCTCCTTCCAGCACTGCGGGTCAGCGGCATAAAAGTCCCCGCCACTGGTGCTGCTGGCCACTGCCGGACATCCCCGACACCAAGCCTTCAGTTCGCATTTGCTGCATTTCTGGAACTTGTCATAATCCCTGTATGCCTCAAACTCATTTGTCCAAAGGTCTGCCAGTCTCTTGTCAAAAACATTACCCACCCGGCTATTCTGCACTCTTCGACAGGCATAAACATCACCTGTAGGAAGAATGGTAAGATGCCCATTGCCGCAGTTGCAGCCACCATAAATCATATCTGGCTCTGCATCCTTGGGAATTTGGAACCTTCCCATTTCATAATCGTAAAGAGTCCACAAATGGTCCTTGCGATTGAAATAGGTGTCATAGCCTGCTGCCTCATAATTACGGAAAATTTTATCGCAATCTTCCAATAATTTTCGGTAACGCTGCGGACTGATGCTGTTTTCCTTTTCCTCACTGGTGGGACAGTAGCGGGCAAAGGCGTAAACTTTGGCCCCTGCTGCCACCACGGCATCAATGATGGCCGGAACTTCATCTATATTTTTACCGGAAACTGTGGTCATGATGATGGAGCGGATACCCGCTTTATTCAGCATAGCCACCTTTTCCAATGTAGTTTTGTAAGAACCAGGCTTGCGGAACCAATCATGGGTTTCCTCTAGCCCGTCAATCGACAGCTGATAACGCAAACAGCCACATTCATGCATCCGCTGGCAGACTTCATCCGTCAGATGAAAGGGATTGCCCATAATCGTAAAGGGAATCGCCTCCGCCTTGAACATGTCCAGCAAGGTCCAAAATTCGGGATGCAGGATTGGGTCGCCACCTGTCAGATAGAAGTAGGGCTGACGGCCAAAAGTCTCGCAAAAGTCCCGGCAG
>JAGBLH010000097.1 GCA_017635515.1 Selenomonas sp. | reverse complement strand
GAGAACCGTGTGGGCCTCACCCCTGCCGGGGCAGAGGCACTGGTGAAAGCGGGGCACAAAGTCCTGGTGGAGCAGGGCGGCGGCCTGGGCAGCGGCTTTGCCGATGCCGATTACACGGCGGTGGGCGCTGTCATCGAGCCGGATAAGGGGAAACTCTTCCAAGAGGCAGAAATGATCATCAAGGTGAAGGAACCCCTGCCGGAGGAATATGACCTGTTCCACGAGAATCAGATCCTCTTCACCTATCTCCACCTGGCCCCCGAGCCGGAGCTGACGGCCGCTCTCCTGAAGCACAAGGTCACGGGCATTGCGTATGAGACCGTCGTAGGGCGTGATGGCAGGTCTTTGCCGTTGCTGGCTCCCATGAGCGAGATCGCGGGACGCATGTCGGTGCAGATTGGCGCCCAGTTCCTGGAGAGCCGCTACGGCGGGGCAGGAGTGCTCCTGGGAGGCGTCAGCGGCGTAGCTCCCGGTCAGGTGGTCATCATCGGTGGTGGCGTGGTAGGCACCAATGCTGCCAAGATCGCTGTGGGCCTTGGGGCCAGGGTAACAGTGATTGACCTCTCCATTGAGCGCCTGCGCTACCTGGATGATGTCTTCGGCGGGCGCATCGCCACAGTGATGTCCAACAGCTACAACATCGCCGAGTGGGTGGCCAAAGCTGACCTCCTTATCGGTGCCGTGCTGGTGCCAGGCGCCAAAACGCCCCAGCTGGTGACGGAAGACATGGTAAAGACCATGAAGAAGGGCTCCGTCATCGTAGATGTGGCCATTGATCAGGGCGGCAGCATTGCCACCTGCGACAAGGTTACGACCCACGAAAATCCCACCTTCGTAAAGCATGGGGTGGTCCACTACTCCGTGGCCAACATCCCCGGAGCTGTGTCCCGCACCTCCACCCTGGCTCTAACCAATGCCACCCTCCCCTATGCCCTGAAGATTGCCAGCAAGGGCTGGCAGCAGGCCTGCCGCGAGGACAAGGGCCTGGCAGAAGGTCTGAATACCTTAGCAGGCAAGGTGACGAACCGTCCCGTGGCAGAAGCCCTGGGACTGGAGCTGGGCGACAAGGGGCTTTGAGCAAAGGGCAGCCTGGCCAACGAACCTCAAAAGCATTCACAAACTACATAGTTTAAAATAACAATAGGGAGATATTTCATACGAAATATCTCCCCGTTTCTTTTTCTAAAATTATACTTGCTTGATTCCCAGGATATCCTTCACTACCTCCCCTGCGATAATCAGCCCTGCCACAGAGGGCACGAAGGAAACGCTGCCAGGCACAGCCCGGCGCAAGGTGCCGTCTGGGTTCTCCCCTGGCTGGCTCACAGCCAGGGGCTGCTCCTTTGAGTAAACCACTTTCAAGCCCCTGACGCCATGTTCCTTGAGCTTCTTGCGCATGACCCTGGCCAGCGGGTCAACGCTGGTGTCGTAGATATCAGCCACCTCGAAGCGGGTGGGGTCCAGCTTGTTGCCTGTGCCCATGCTGGCGATCAGGGGGATGCCCAGTTTCTCACAGCGGCAGGCCAAGTCTATCTTGGCAGTGATGGTATCGATGGCATCAACGACATAGGAAATCTCACCCAAATCAGCAAAGAACTTCTCCCCCTGCTCAGGCAGATAAAAAAATTCTTTTGTTTCCACCTGGGCCTTAGGATTGATGTCCAGGATATGCTCTGCCACCACTTCCGTCTTTTTGCGCCCCGTGGTGGAAGCCAGGGCCGGCAACTGGCGGTTGCGGTTGGTGAGGCTGATGGTATCGTTGTCCACCAGCACAAAGCTGCCTATGCCCGCACGAGCCAGTCCTTCCACCACATAGGAGCCGACCCCTCCCAGGCCGAAAACCAGCACCTTGGCTGCGCTGAGCTTCCTGAGTCCTTCCCTGCCCGCAATCAGTTCCAGCCGTGAAAATTCATGCATCTCTTCGCTCATTTCTTTCTCCCCAAGAAAAAGACGGCAGCCAGGCCGCCGTCATTACATCATTTCTTTTCATCCAGATTGTCAGGTGCCAGCTTGAAGGCCGGGATAGCAAAGGCCCCCTGGCTCTTGAACTCCGGCGTAGCCGCAGGCCTGGTCATGAAGGAAGGCGTCTCCAGGGAGAAGCTGGCCTCCTTGGGCGGTGCCTGCACCTTGCTCTCAGGCACCTTCACAGTGGGTGCCTTCAAGGGCATGCTGTCAGCAAAGTCCGTAGCTATGATAGTAGCCTGTACAGAACCTGCCATCGCCTCATCTACCACTGCCCCCAAAATAATATTCACATCGGGATCCGTATGCTCATAGACATAGCGGGTAGCTTCATTCACATCATAAAGGCTCAGGCTCTCATCGCCGGTGAGATTGATGATAACGCCGCGAGCCCCCTTGAGGCTCTTGTTGATAAGCGGGCTTTCCACCGCCTGCTGCACCGCCTGCACGGCGCTGCGAGGGCTGCTGCCGATGCCCAGCAAGGCATCGCTGCTGGGATTCTGGCGGAAGATGGTGGTGACATCAGCAAAATCCACATTGATGACACCAGTAGTGAGAATCAGCTCCGCAATGCAGTTGATGGCCTGCTTGAGGATATTGTCCGCGCAGGCAAAGGCCTGCACCATGGACATGCGCCGATTCTCCGGCAGCTTCATGAGGTTGTCGTTCTCCACGGCAATCAAGGCATCCATCTGGGACTGCATCTTGACTACGCCTTCCATGGCCAGTTTCTTCTTGCGGCTGCCCTCGAAGGTGAAGGGTACTGTCACCACGCCCACGGAAAGGATGCCCAGTTCATTGGCCAGCCGAGCCACCACAGGAGCCGCTCCCGTGCCGGTGCCGCCGCCCATGCCTGCGGTGATGAAGATGAGGTCAGCCCCGTTCATGGCCTCCCGAAGGTGGTTCTCCGCCTCCTTGGCCGCCTGCTCCCCCAGCTCCACCTTGCCGCCAGTGCCCCGGCCTCGGGTCAGAGGCTCGCCAATCTGCAAAGGATTGACCCCGGACTTGGCCACCAGAGAAAGCTGCTTGGCATCGGTATTCACCGCCACCAGCTCAATATCCAGGTCGTTGTGCTGTCCCATGCGCATGAGGACGCTGTTGCCGCCGCCGCCCACGCCGAAGACTTTGATTTTGACTTTAGGTTTTATGATTGAGGTTTCATCTGCTGCCATATATACAACTCCCCTCTCACGCTGTACATCTTTCATCCTATTCTACATGAGCACAGCAGATTCCTGCCGCGTGCCAGATTTCAATATCATATCCCGAGAGAAAGCAAAGAAGCAGAGCCGCACCAACGCAGCCCTGCTTCTTTGCCTTCAAATGACCCTTCCAGGAATCAGCTGAAGAGAAATACCGCCAAACAGGCCAGAACGATCTTCAGGCTATCCAGCTTCACGCCAAACACTCCTTACCCAACGCATCCAGCATTTATTTTTTCCTTAAAGAAAGAACGCTACGGCAGTAAACCGTTAGGTAGATTATAACGCATTGTTCAAATTTTGTCGATAGACAAAATTACATATTGACGTTTCGACAGGGCGAAGCCATGTCATAACGCATTGTTCAAATTTTGTCGATAGACAAAATAAATCCCGAAGGCTATTTTTGCCCTCGGGATTTACCCTCATATCTGTTTTGCCGCCAGCTTTGCCTGGCTCTCTTTCTCTGCCTGCAGCAGCTCTCCTGCTGCCGCCAGCTGCTTTTCCACCTGGCTGGTGGAAGTGCCGCCCAGAGAGTTGCGCTGATTGACGCAGGTCTCGGGCTTCAGGGCTTCGGCAATGTCGGCTTCGAAGAGAGGAGAAAGTTTCTTCAGCTCCTCCAGCGTCATATCCGCCAGATACTTGCCCTCAGCAATGCACTGATGGACAGCGGTGCCGGAGACGGCATGAGCCTCCCGGAAGGGCATGCCCTTCTTCACCAGATAGTCAGCCAGGTCAGTGGCGTTGGAGAAGTCTTCCTCCACGGCTTTCCGCATAACATCCTTCCTGACCTTCATGCCCCGCACCAGCTGGGCATAGACCTCCAGGCTGAACTTCACCGTGTCGATGGCATCGAAGATGCCCTCCTTGTCCTCCTGCAAATCCTTGTTGTAGGCCAGGGGCAGTCCCTTGACGGTGGCAAGCATGGCCATCAAGTGGCCGATGACCCTGCCCGTCTTGCCCCGCACCAGTTCGGACACATCGGGGTTCTTCTTCTGGGGCATCATGGAAGAGCCCGTGCAATGGGCATCATCCAGCTCCACGAAGGAGAACTCGCGGCTGCACCAGAGAATGGTTTCTTCCGACAGGCGGGAGAGATGCACCATCAAGATGCTGGCTGCCGACAGGAACTCCATGATGTAATCCCTGTCACTGACCGCATCCAAACTGTTGCCGTAAAGCTGCTCAAAGTTCAGCTGCCTGGCCACCAGTTCCCTGTCAATGGGGAAGGTGGTGCCAGCCAAAGCCCCCGCCCCCAGCGGCATGATATCTGCCCGCTGATAGACGCCCTCGAAGCGGGCGAAATCACGGGACAGCATGCCGAAGTAAGCCAGCAGATGATGGGCAAAGAGGATGGGCTGTGCCCGCTGCAGATGGGTGTAACCGGGCATGATCACGTCTTTGTTGGCCTCGGCAGTTTCCATCAAAGCCTGCTGCAGATTCCTGATGCCCTCCAGCACCGCCGTCACTTCCCGGCGGACATACATATGGGTATCGAGAGCCACCTGGTCGTTGCGGCTGCGGGCAGTATGGAGCCTGCCCCCAGCCTCCCCAATGGCTTCGGTGAGCCGCTTCTCGATGTTCATGTGGATATCTTCCAAATCCACCGAGAAGTCGAACTCCCCTGCCTCGATCCTGCCCTCGATGTCCTTCAGACCTGCCAGGATGGCCCCGCAGTCATCTTCGGAGATGATGCCGCACTTGGAAAGCATGATGGCGTGGGCGATGGAGCCTGCGATATCCTCATGGTACATGCGCTTGTCAAAGTTTATGGACGCCTGGAACTCATTGACCATCTCATCAACGGTCTTGGTGAAGCGTCCCCCCCACATGGCCTCGCTCATTTCTCGTTCTTCTCCTGCATGAGGGCGCGGACCTTGAGGGGCAGGCCAAAGAGGTTGATGAAGCCCGTAGCATCAGCCTGGTCATACACATCATCATGCTCGAAGGTGACGAACTCCTGGCTGTAGAGGGAATAGGGAGAGGTGGCGCCGGCAGAGATGATGTTGCCCTTGTAAAGTTTCAAGGTGACGGTGCCGGTGACAGTCTGCTGGGTGCTCTCCACGAAAGCAGCCAGAGCCTCGCGCAGCTGGCAGAACCACATGCCATCGTAAACCAGCTCGCCATAGCGGATAGCCAGGCCTTCCTTGTAATGGAAGGTAGCGCGGTCAAGGCAGAGATACTCCAGCTCACGGTGTGCATAGTAGAGCAGGGATCCGCCGGGATTCTCGTACACACCGCGGGACTTCATGCCCACCAGGCGGTTCTCGCAGATATCCACGATGCCCACGCCGTTGCGGGCGCCGATTTCATTGAGCTTGGTCAGGAGTTCCACAGCCCCCAGCCTCTCGCCATTGACAGCCACAGGCTTGCCCTGCTCGAAGCAGATCTTCACATACTCCGGCTTGTCGGGCGCATCCTCGGGAGCCTTGGAAATCATGAACATGCTGTTCTTGGGCTCATTGGCAGGATCCTCCAGGTCGGAACCTTCGTGAGACAGATGCCAGATATTCCTGTCCATGCTGTAGGTCTTGTTCTCCGTGGCCACGGGGATATCGTGCTTCTTGGCGTACTCGATTTCAGCGCTGCGGGAGTCAAGATCCCACTCACGCCAGGGAGCGATGATGGTGAGGTTCGGAGCCAGGGCCTTGACGGTCAGCTCGAAGCGCACCTGGTCGTTGCCCTTGCCGGTAGCGCCGTGGGCGATGGCATCTGCCCCTTCCTTCTTGGCCACATCCACCAGCCACTTAGCAATCAAGGGACGGGCAAAGGAAGTGCCCAGGAGGTACTTGCCCTCGTAAACAGCCCCGGCCTGCAGGGTAGGCCACACATACTCCTCCAGGAATTCCCTGGTGAGGTCTTCCACATAGACCTTGGAAGCACCGGACTTCAAGGCCTTGTCATGGACCACATCCAGTTCATCACCCTGTCCGATATCGCAGCAGCAGGCGATGACTTCGCAGTTGTCATAGTTTTCCTTGAGCCAGGGAATGATGACGGAGGTGTCAAGACCGCCGGAATATGCCAGAACAACTTTGCTAACCTTTGCTTTTGCCATAGTAAGCATCTCCTCTTATCCTAAACTTTATGTTAATACAATTATAAACAAACTTGAACGATAAGCGCCACCTCATCCGTCAGTCCTTCGGACTGCCACCTTCCCCTCAAGGGGAAGGCTTTTAATTAACCCATGAGCAGCGCCATGATGGCCTTCTGGGTGTGGAGGCGATTCTCGGCCTCGTCAAAGATGACGTCTGCATTGGCCTCCAGCACTTCCTCGGTGATTTCCTCACCCCGGTAGGCTGGCAGGCAGTGCATGACGATGGCCCGCTTGTCAGCGTGAGCCATAAGCTCCTTGTTCACCTGGTAGGGAGCGAAGATCTTCTTGCGCGCATCGTGCTCCTCCTCCTGACCCATGCTGGCCCAGGTGTCAGTCACCACGATGTCGGCTCCCTTGACAGCTTCCACAGGGTCAGTCACCAATTTGATGGAAGCCCCCGTGGCCTTGGCATCTTCCATGGCCTGCCTGGTCACCGTCTCATCGGGACGGTAGTCCTCCGGCGTAGCCGCCACGAACTCCATGCCCGCCTTGGCGCAGCCATACATGTAGGAGTTGGTCATGTTGTTGCCGTCACCCACATAGGCCATCTTCAGCCCCTTGAGGTTCTTGCCCTTATGCTCTTTGATGGTGAGCAGGTCGGTGAGCACCTGGCAGGGGTGCAGAAGGTCTGTCAAAGCATTGATGACAGGAATATCCGCATATTCTGCCAGCTCCACCACCCTTTCATGGCCGTAAGTGCGAATCATGATGCCGTCCAAGTAACGAGACAGCACCCTTGCCGTATCTTTGATAGGCTCGCCGCGGCCCAGCTGCAGGTCACGGTTGGAGAGGAACAGGGCCTGCCCTCCCAGCTGATACATGCCTGTCTCAAAGGAAACCCTGGTGCGGGTGGAAGACTTCTCAAAGATCATGCCCAAAGTCTTGCCCGCCAGCAGCTTGTGCTCAATGCCTGCCTTCTGCTTGGCCTTGAGTTCTGCCGCCAGTTCCAATATCTCCTCCACTTCCCCTACTGTAAGTTCGTGGATAGAGAGCAAATCCCTGCCTTTTAACATCAAATTCCCCCCGAAAAATATCAAACGTACTTCTCAAGCACCTTTGCCAGCGCACTTATAACCTCGTCAACCTGCTCCTCGTCGATGATGAGGGGCGGGATAAAGCGCAAGACCTTGCCCACTGTGCAGTTGATGATAATGCCCTCAGACAGGCACTCATTGACGATGTCCCTGCCGATATCATCTCTGGAGAGTTCTGCACCGAGAATCAGCCCCTCGCCCCTAACCTGACTGATAAGAGCAGGGAACTTCTCCTGCAGGGAGGAAAGCTGCTGCTTGAAATAGCCCCCCACCTGACGGATATGCGCCAAAAACTCTGCCTGAGGCACTGTATCCAGTACCACGTTGGCTGCGGCGCAGGCCAGAGGGTTGCCCCCGAAAGTGGTGCCGTGGTCACCGGGCTGCATGGCTCTGGCCACTTCCCCTCGAGCCACAAAGGCACCGATGGGCACGCCGCCTGCCAGGCCCTTGGCCAGGGTCACGATATCCGGCTTCACGCCGTACTTGTCATAGGCGAAGAACTCACCGCTCCTGCCGATGCCTGCCTGTATCTCATCAAAGATCAGCAGGGCGCCGTGCTGGTCGCAAAGCTCCCGCACCTGTTGGAGATAACCGGGATTCGGCGTGTAGACGCCGCCCTCCCCCTGAATGGTCTCCAGCATAACGGCACAGGTCTTGTCGCTGATCATTTTCTCCAGCTCGGCTATGTCGTTGTAATGCACGTAATCAAAGCCCTCCGGCAGGGGCCCTACCCCCTCCTGATAATGAGGCTGTCCCGTAGCCGTAAGGGTGGCCAGCGTCCTGCCGTGGAAGCTCATCCAGGCAGTGATGATCTGGCTCTTTTCCGGGTCCTGCTGATGGGTGAATTTTCTGGCCAACTTGATGGCGCCTTCGTTGGCCTCCGCCCCGGAGTTGCCGAAGAACACCTTGGCATCCTCAAGGCCGCTGAGCTTAGCCAGCTTGTCAGCCGCATCAGCCTGGACCTGGGTGTAGTAGAGGTTGGAGCAGTGCAACATCTTGCCCGCCTGCTCTGACACCGCCTTGACCAGGGCCGGGTGGTTATGACCAAGCACATTGACCGCAATGCCCCCCAGAAAGTCCAGGTATTTCTTGCCGTTATGGTCCCAGACATAAGCGCCCTCGCCGTGATCCAGCACGATTTCGTAGCGGCTGAATACCGGCAGGTAACCCGCCTTGTCCTTGGCCATTATCTCTTGATCGGTTTCCCGCATAACTTGCTCCTCTCAGCGTACCACCTGGGTACCAATGCCCTTGGCGGTGAACATTTCCAGAATGGGAGAATGTCCCAGCCGCCCGTCGATGATATGGGTCTTGCCCGTGCCCATGGCAAGGGACTTGAGGCAGGCCTCCACCTTGGGAATCATGCCCCCGGCAATAATGCCCTCTTTTATGTAGGCCCTGGCTTCCTCCATGTGCAGGGTGGAAATGAAGCTGCTCTTATCGTTGAAATCCTTGTAAATCCCTTCCACATCCGTCAGCAGCAGCAGCTTCTCCGCCTTGAGGGCTCCTGCCATCTCCGCTGCCACATAGTCGGCGTTGATATTGTAGCTCTCCCCATCCTCACCTACGCCGATGGGGGCTATCACAGGCACATAGCCGCCTTCCAGCAGGTCTTCCACTATACCGGTCTGGATTTCCTCCACCTCGCCCACATAGCCGATATCCACCTGCTTTTCTGCCTCGCCCTCGTAGACGGTGGCCATCTTTTTCCGGGCTTTGATAAGCCCCGCATCCTTGCCGGAGAGGCCTACGGCCTTGACACCGCGACGGTTCAGCAGGTTCACGATTTCGGAATTGATCTTGCCGTCCAGCACCATTTCCGCGATTTCCACGGTTTCCTCATCAGTGACCCTGAGGCCTGCCACAAAGGAGCTTTCCTTGCCCACCTTCTTGAGAAAGCCCGTGATTTCCGGACCGCCCCCATGGACAATCACCGGACGGATGCCCACGTACTTCATCAGGGCAATGTCCTGCATGACCTTTTCCTTCAGTTCCTCGCTGACCATGGCATTGCCGCCGTACTTGATGACGATAGTCTTGCCAAAGAATTCCTGTATATAGGGCAGGGCCTCAACCAGCACACCTGCCTTGTCTTCTGCCGTAAAGTCCATTGCCGCGCCCCCCCCATCAGGTGTGGTACTCACCGTTGATCTTCACATACTCATAGGAGAAATCGCAGGTCCAGACGGTAGCCTCGGCCTCACCCAGGCCCATGTCAATGTCGATGACGATATCCCTCTGGCTCATGACCTGCTTCAGGGCTTCTTCATCATGCTCTGCCCCTACGCCATAGGCATAGACGGGAATGCCGCCAAACTTCACCACGGTCTTCTCCGGCTCCATGGGCACCCCGGCATAGCCCACAGCGCAGATGACCCGGCCCCAGTTGGGGTCTTCGCCAAAGAAAGCGGTCTTCACCAGGGGGCTCTTGGCTACGCTCATGGCGATGGTCTTGCCATCGGCAAAGGTCTTGACCCCGGTCACATTCACCGTCAGGAACTTGGTAGCCCCCTCGCCGTCAGCGGCGATGCGGCGGGAAAGGCCCTGGCAGATTTCCTTGAGGGCAGCCTTGAACTTCTCATAGTCCTCGCCCTCGGCCTTGATTTCCTCGTTGCCGGCTTCGCCGTTGGCCAGCACCACCACCATGTCGTTGGTGCTCATGTCACCGTCAATGGAAATCATGTTGAAGGAAACCTCCGTGATTTCCGACAGGGCCTTCTGCAAAAGATTCTGGTCGATGGCTGCATCCGTGGTGATGAAGCAGAGCATGGTAGCCATGTTGGGCTGGATCATGCCGGAACCCTTGGCGATGGCGCCAAAGCGCACCTGCCTGCCCCCCAGCTCAATCTCCGTGGCACAGGACTTGGAGTAAGTATCAGTGGTGATGATGGCCTTGCCAGCAGTCTCGCTGCCCTCTGCGGACAGCTCGCTGACCGCCTGCTTGATGCCTGCCTCCATCTTCTCCATGGGCAGATTCACACCGATGATGCCCGTAGAGGCTACCACTACATCCAGAGGCTCACAGCCCAAAGCTGCAGCGGTAATAGACTGCATGGCTGCTGCGTCCTTGTCCCCCTGCTCGCCGGTGCAGGCATTAGCACAGCCTGCATTGGCCGTGATGGCATGAGCCGTGCCCGTAACCACGGTCTTCTTGGAAGCAAAGACAGGAGCTGCCGCCATCGCATTCTGGGTGAAAACGCCTGCCACCTTAGCTTCTTTCTCTGTGTAGATAACTGCCACATCAAGGTTGCCGCTCTTCTTGATGCCGGCCTTGACACCGGCAGCCTTAAAGCCCTGAGGGTAAGTGACACCGGCCTTGCACATTGCTTCGCTGAACATATCCATAAAATAACCTCCAAGTACAAAATTATCCTAGTCTGGTCGTTGCCACCTCATCCACCGCTTCGCGGTCCCCCTTCCCCTCAAGGGGAAGGCTGCAAAGAAGCAACCCTGCATCTTACAATTTTTAAGGATACATGGGCACCATATCAAGGCCCGTCTTCTCATCAAAGCCGCAGGCGATGTTGAAATTCTGCACGGCCTGCCCTGCAGCGCCCTTCACCAGATTGTCAATGGCGGACATGACAATCACCCTATGGGTGCGTTCATCTATATGCCAGCCAAGATCGCAGTAATTGGAACCGCGCACCTCCTTGGTGGAAGGATATGCTCCCAGTCCCCGCAGCCTGATGAAGTGTTCCTCGCCGTAGAGCTTATTGAAAGCCTCATTAACCCTTTCAGCCGTGACGCCGGACTTCAAGGCAGCATAGCAGGTGGAAAGTATGCCCCTGGACATAGGCACCAGATGGGGCGTGAAGTTAATGACTGTCGCTTCCCCTGACAGGTCTGTAATGGCCTGCTCGATTTCCGGCGTGTGCCTGTGCTTGCAGGCATTGTAGGCCCGGAAGTTATCGTAAAGCTCCGGGAAGTGGTTGGGCACCTTGGCCCCCCTGCCAGCCCCGGAGACACCTGACTTGGCATCCACGATGATGGTATTCACCTCAATCAGGTGTTCCTTGGCCAGCGGTGCCAAGGCCAGGATGCTGGCGGTGGTGAAGCAGCCCGCATTGCCGATGATCTTGGCTTCTTTGATCTTGTCCCGGTAAAGCTCCGCCAGCCCATAGACTCTCGGCGCATCCTTATGGGTATGTGGCACATGATACCACTCCTCATAAACCTTTGTATCATCGAACCTGTAGTCCGCCCCCAGGTCGATGATGCGGGCCTTCGTCCCCGCCAGGGCCTTGCCCACTTCCATGGCGTGGCCATGAGGGAGGCCGATGAAAACAAAATCGCTGTCAGCGCCGATGCGCCAGATATCCTTCATGCTCTCCAGCTGCATATCGTACAAGCCCGTAAGATGCGGATAAAGGCTGTCAATCTTCTCTCCCGTGTGGCTTTCGGAGGTGATATGCACCACTTCAGCCTCGGGGTGACTGTAGAGCAGCCGCAGGAGCTCTGCCCCTGCGTAGCCCGTGGCCCCCAATACGCTTACCTTCATAAACTCTCCCCCTGACCTGTACACTAGGGCAGGACTTAAGCCATGGCCAGTCCCCCGTCCAAGTGTACCCTGTAAACTCATGAGCATAATTATACATCTTAAATGTATATTTTTGCAATAGTCCCCGGAAAATATTTTCCCATTATGCAATAAACTTCGTCAAATACTCAATAAATGCGCTATAATGGTAAAGTATCTTCCTAAGGAGGGGACTATGAACAAACCAACCAAACGCAAGGCAAAAGGAAGGAAGGTCATCAGGCGGCGCGTGAGGCCCCTGCGCTTCCTGGCCCTGCTTATCATCATCTTTGCCATCACCTTCGTCTTTTCCGGCGGGCTGATGGTCTTCTCGCCCCGCACCTGGCAGGGGGTGGGCGACTTCCTGCCCAAGCTGGAGAAGCGGCTGCCCGCCATCGCCTCCGATACCGCCGAAGAACTCAGCGGCAGCGACAGGCTCTCCCGCTTCTTCTTCCTGCACCGGGCCGTGGAGGCCAGGCTGGACAAAGAAAACTTTGTCCGGCTCAAGGATGTGCCGGAAAACCTGCAGCATGCCATCCTTGCGGTGGAGGACCGCCGCTTCTACACCCACCACGGGGTGGACTTCGAAAGCGTGGCCCGGGCTTCCCTGGTGAATCTCCAGCATGGGGAAATCCAGGAGGGCGCCAGCACCATCACCCAGCAGCTGGTGAAGAACCTCTTTCTCACCCACGAGCAGACCTTTGGCCGCAAGGGTGAAGAACTGCTGCTGGCTCTCGATATGGAAGCCAGCTATGAGAAGGACGAGATCCTGGAACTCTATCTCAACACCATCTACTACGGCTCCAATTTCTATGGTATCAAGGCGGCCAGCTTGGGCTACTTCGACAAGCAGCCCAGGGAGCTGAGCCTCCCCGAAGCTGCCATGCTGGCAGGCCTGCCCAACGCTCCTTCCCTCTACTCCCCCTATGTGGACTTCAAGATGGCCAAGAAGCGGCAGATAGTGGTGCTGGACGCCATGGTGCGCAACGGCTACATAGATGAAAAGACCGCCGAAGATGCCAAGATCAAGCCCCTCTACTTTGCTCGCTGACACTTACCAATCTAATAAAATGCACAAAAGAGACAGCGCCCTCATGACGCTGTCTCTCTTGCTGTTAAAATTTGCCTTTCAGCTGTTTCTTGAGCTGGGCCTCTGCAGCACGGTCAAAGTGCTTATAGAACTGCTCACAGAAATTGGCATAGGTCTTCTCGGAATTTTCCTCGTTCTTGTTGGCAAGGATCATATATGTATAAAGGAGGTCGTTGGTACCTACTTTATACACGTCAAAAAAGAAGGCGGTACGGCTGTTGTTGGCTACAGTCAGAATGACATAAGCATCAGCCAGGCTGTCCAGATTCTCCTTGAAAATCTTGCTGGCCTTGCGGCGGTCGATAAGCGTGATATCCACACCCTTGGTAGCCTTGATGGTCTCTGCCACTGCATCATAAGACACCACATAGCTGCGGGACACACGGCCTGAATCAGCCATGATCTTGGCAAGCATCTCATTGCCAGGCGCATTGGCAGGAGCCTGATAAAGAGGCGCACCGACGGCAATGCGGTTGATGGTGGTGATGTCAGCCCCCTCCATCAGAGTTTCTTTGTCGGCATTTGCCAAAGCTACCTGGGTGCCAAGTACCACCATGCAAGCGATAACCAGCATTTGGATAATTTTTCTCATGAATTGCTTCCCCCTGCGTATATAGATTTCCTGCTTGCGCGGTGACTAACTCCCGGCTCGCACTATTCAATATTTTACTACGAAATCTCAGCCAGCACAAGACAGCAGCGCAGTGAGGGTTTAGATTTATCCCCCACTATTTTTCCTGCCCCTGGCCGTATAGACCCCGCTCGATCCTTTTTGCCGTCGGCGTCACTGCCAGCCCGCCCTGGCTGGTTTCCCGCAAGGACTTGGGCAAAGCCCTGCCGATCTTGTCCATGGCCTCAATCACCTCGTCCACGGGAATGACAGACTTGATGCCAGAGAGCGCCATATCCGCCGCCAGCATGGCCTCCACCACCGCAAAGCCATTGCGCTTGACGCAGGGCACCTCCACCAGCCCTGCCACAGGGTCACAGACCAGCCCCAAGAGATTCTTGAGAGAGAGCGCCACGGCCTCTCCCACCTCATCAGGCGTGCCGCCAGCCAGCTCCACCAAAGCGCCTGCCGCCATGCCTGCTGCGGTGCCGCACTCCGCCTGGCAGCCGCCGGAAGCTCCCGCAATAGAAGCATTCTGGTCTATGACCATGCCAATGCCCGCAGCGGTGAACAGGGAGAGCACCAGGTCTTCTTCGGAAGCCCCCCTCTGCCTGGCTGCATAGAGGGCCGCTGGCACGATGCCGCAGGAGCCTGCCGTAGGGCAGGCCACGATGCGCCCCATGACCGCATTGACTTCATTGACCCCCACGGCAGCAGCGGCAGCCAGTATGGCTGCCTCCCCCAGGTAAGGAGCCTCCGTCCCCTTCCGGCTGCCGTAAAGCCGCAGCCTTCTGGCATCACCGCCGGTAAGACCGCTCAGGGATTTTTCCCTATTGTCCAGCCCCCTTGCGATGGACTCCCGCATGACTGCCCAGCTTCCCTGCATCTCTTTGATGATGCTCTCCCTGCTGCGCAGACTGGTATGCATCTCCCGGGCAATCACTATCTCATGTATTGGCAGCGACTTTTCCCTTGCTATGTAGATAAGTTCCGCCAGATTATTGAAATTTATCATATCGCTCTCCTGCTCACACCGCGGGCACGGCCCTGGCCAGTTCCACATCAGGCACCTGGCCGCATTCCTCCACCACCTCTGCCGCCGGCTCATCGTCCAGCTCCATGATCATCATGGCCGTCTCCCCCCGGCTCTGGCGTGACACACGCATGAAGGCGATATTCACCTCATAGCGCGAGAGGATCTGGGTGACCTGGGTGATGACCCCCGGCCTGTCCCGATGGATGGTCAGGAGCGCAGGGTATTGCCCGCTGAGTTCCACCGCATAGCCGTCAATATTGGTAACCAGGATATTGCCTCCCCCTACGGAGGCGCCGCGCACCCTTGCCACTCGTCCTGTCTCCCCCACCAGGTAGATGACGGCAGTATTGGGGTGGGCTTCCTGCAGCTCCACCTGCCTGAACTCATATGCCAGGCCGCTCTTGTCTGCCAGCTCAAGGGCCTCGCGCAGCCGCATATCATCAGGCTCCATGCCCATGATGCCCGCCAGGAGGGCCTTGTCCGTGCCATGCCCCCGATAGGTCTGGGCAAAGGAGCCGTGCAGATTTATCTCCGCCCGCACAGCCCTCTCCCCCAGAAGCTTCCGCGCCATAAGCCCTAAACGGGCGGCTCCTGCCGTATGGGAGCTGGAAGGGCCTATCATCACCGGCCCCACGATATCAAACACCCCGTGCATAAATATTTCTCCTTATGAAAAAGGAGGGCTAAGATAGCCCTCCACCTTCTAAATCAAAATCTTTGCCACTAGGGCGTGTTGATTAAATGAACTTGGCCCAGATTTGCGTAGATTGGCTGTCCATTGCAAGGCGACAAACCGGAGGCATAGCGACGCGAAGCTAGTCCTTTAGGGCGGTGCTATGTCGAGGATTTGTCAACGCAGCAGGGACAGTCAAGATACGTGAAGATGGGCTTAGTGAATTAATCAACACGCCCTAGCTTACTTGATCAGGCCATGATTACGCAAGGCCTTCTCCAGCTGCTCCTCATGGGCTGGCTCCATCTCGCAGAGAGGCATGCGGAGCGGCCCGGCGTTCCAGCCCAGCTTGCGCATGGCCACCTTCACAGGGATGGGGTTCACCTCGCAGAAGAGAGCATCGATGAGATCAGCATACTCGATCTGCAGCTTGGCAGCCTCCTCCACCTTGCCGTCAAAGTAAAGCTGGCACATATCGTGGGTGGCCTTGGGAGCCACATTGGAAAGCACGGAGATGACACCCTGGCCGCCCAGCGAAAGAATGGGCACAATCTGGTCATCATTGCCGGAGTAGACCACCAAATCATCACCGCAGGCAGCCCTGAGGCGCAGGATCTTGGAAAGGTCGCCATTGGCTTCCTTCACTGCCACGATGTTGGGGTGCTTGGCCAGTTCCACATAGGTGGCAGTCTGGATGGCGACGCCGGTGCGGGAAGGCACATCGTAGAGGATGATGGGGATATTCACGCTGTCAGCAATCATGGTGTAATGCTGTATCAGGCCCTTCTGGCTGCACTTGTTGTAGTAGGGAGTCACCACCAGCAGGGCATCAGCCCCCACTTCCTCAGCGTACTTGGAGAACTCCACCGCAATGCGGGTCTCGTTGGAGCCGGTGCCGGCAATGACGGGCACCCGTCCCTTGGTGTGCTCCACGGCGAACTTGATGGCATCCTTGTGCTCCTCAACCGACATGGTGGCGGACTCGCCGGTGGTGCCGGTGATGATGATGGCATCAGTATGGTTCTCAATCTGGTCGTCGATGATGCGGCCCAGTTCCTCGAAATTGATGCCATCCTCGGTGTAGGGAGTGATGATGGCCACGCCTGCGCCTCTGAAAATCGGTTTCTTCATTAGGAAGCCTCCTTGAATATCCACATTTGCCATTACTCACGCTTGCTCATGCTTACAATTCTACGCTACTCTTCAATTTTTGTCTACGTTGGAAATTGCACAGTTTCAAGAAAAACCTGCCCTCGGCAGGACTTACAGCGCAGGAGCCACCGAGCCAAACAGCTTCTTGTTGTCCTTGAGCTTCTGCTCGCCGCCGAAGACGCAGAGCACATTCTCCTTCATGCAGTCCCGCACCAGCGGTGCCAGGGCCTTGATGTCCCTCTGGCTGGCGGTGAGGATTTCCATGCGCATCTGCTGGCGATCCAGGTAGGAAATGCCCCGCAGGTAGCAGTTGTCAGCCAGCTCACCCTTCATCTGGGGCGTCAGGGGCGTATCCACGCCGCTGATGGTGCCGATGATGGCCTTGGTCATTTCCCGGTCGGAGACAGAGAAATTCTCCAGATATTCAGCCGTGCCATCAAAGACCGACAGGGTTTCCTGGAGGTTCGGGTCGCGATAGGAGCCAAAGTTCATCATGCCATTGCGATTGAAGCTGGCGAAGGAACCGTAGGCTCCGCCCTGCACGCGTATCTTGGTCCAGAAGTAGTCATAGCGCAGCATGGTTTCCAATACCCGCATGGCGCCAGTGTACTTGTAGCCCAGCTTCAGGAAGTTGGCCCCCTTGCCCACATACTGCACCTGGCTGGAGGAAGTCAGGCCCTCATTGCGGCGAGCCAGCTTCCAGCGATAATTCTGCCGTGGGAAGTTCAGGCGGGACAGGGACTGGCGCAGGGGCGCGAAGGCCGCCTCAAAGCTCCGGTAGCTCTCCTCAGGCACCGTGATGCTCACCAGGAGATTCTTCTGGTTGAAGACCTGGCGCAGCACTTCCCCAAAGATCTCCGGCAGCTTCGCAAAGCGGTTGTCAAAGTCAGCCAGGAAGTCCTTCACGAAATGGTAGAAGGGCAGCCCGCCCTGGTCGGCATAGGCCCCGGCAGGAGTCAGGTAGGATGCAATGCGCCCGGCCACTACCTGATGGGCAGAGCGCTGCAGGCTCATCTCGATTTCCGTCTGCACTTCCAGCAGCAGCTCCCTGATGCGCTTGGCATCCGTGAAGACGCTGCGGGTGAAGATTTCCTGCAGCAGCTGGCAGAGGTGCGGCAGCTTCTTCACCAGTGCCTTGGCCTTGATCCGGAACTTGGGCAGGCAGGAATCCGGCTCGCCCTTGCGGGTATAGGACACCACATCATAGCAGATGCCGCCGGTGTGCAGGTTCTTGAGATTGGCCAGCTCCGCATAGGAATGCTCCGCCGTATCCACCTCACCGATAAGCTCTGCCAGGAGGTACAGGTAAGGCAGATGTTCCTGGGACACGCAGCTGGCATCGAAGTACAGGTTCAGATAGCCGATGCCGTGGGTGTCCACCTTGCTGTGGAGCACCTTGGTGCCCATGAGTTCCTTCTCCACCACAGGCAGCTCGTAGGCTTCCTTGCGGATGTCTGCCACATCCAGCACGGGAATGGAGGCCAGTGCCTCGGGACTGTCCTCTGCCTGCTGGTGCTCCTTCAGGGCCTTGCATGATGCAATGATTTCCTTTATCTCCTGCTCGGACAGGCTGGCTTTCTTCTCGGCCAGCAGTTTCTCCTGGGCCGCCTCACGCTCGGCGGCCAGAGTCTGGCTGGGAGCCAGGGTCACCATGGTCACATGGTGGTTGTCCAGGAAGCACTTTTTGATCAAATCCTCGAAGTAATGCCCCTCAAGCCCCTCCTTCATGCGGGCGAGCAGTTCTTCATAGTAAAGGGCATCCTCGGGCTGGCCGTCATAGAGCCAGGTCTTCATGGCGGCAATGCCATAAACAAGGCCCTTGGGAGCAGAGCCAAAATCAGCCTCGCGCAGTCGGAATTCCAGCAGGTTGATGGAAGCCTCCAGCAAGACCTTGTCCAGCCCTTCTTCGGAGAGCTTCTTCAAGGTGTCCATGGTCAGCTGATAGAACTCATCCGCCCTGTCAGCCTCGGAATTGGTCACCACGATGCTCAGGAAAGGCTGCAGCACGCTTTCCTCATAGCTGGAATCCACATCGCTGCCCAGTTCCGCATCAATGAGGGCCTTGCGCAGGGGCGCAGCCGGAGTTTTCAGCAAGGCATGATTGAGGATTTCCAGACCCATGACCGTCTCCATATCCAGGCAGTCCCCCATGAGCCAGTTCAAGGAGAGGAAAGTCTTTTCCTCTGTGCTCTCCTCGGTGCCCACAGGATAGAACTCTGTGCGGCGCTTCATTTCCGTGAAGAGCTGCTGCTTCTCGATATGGGAGGGCACGGGAATGCGGTCGAAATGGGACAGGTATTCCCTATCCAGATAGGCCAGCTTCTCCTCAATATCCATATCGCCGTAGAGATAGATATAGCTGTTGGAAGGGTGGTAGAATTTCCCGTGGAACTCCTTGAACATCTCCTGGGTCAGCTCCGGGATATGCTCCGGGTCGCCGCCGGACTCACAGCCATAGGTGGTGTCAGGATAAAGGGAATTCGTGATGCGGTTCTCCAGCAAATCATCGGGAGAGGACAGCGCCCCCTTCATCTCGTTATAGACCACACCGCTATAGCGCAGCGGCTCCTCTGGGGACTCAATCTCATAGTGCCAGCCCTCCTGCATGAGCACCTGGGGATTCTCCCGCATCTGGGGATAGAACACCGCATCAAGGTACACATCCATGAGGTTCTGGAAGTCCTTGTCATTGCGGCTGGCCACAGGGTACATGGTCTTGTCCGGATAGGTCATGGCGTTGAGGAAGGTGTTCAGCGACCCCTTCACCAGTTCCACAAAGGGCTCCTTCAGCGGGTACTTCCTGGAACCGCAAAGCACCGAGTGCTCCACGATATGCGCCACGCCAGTATCATCCACCGGCGGGGTGCGGAAAGAAATTGAGAAAACCTTGTTATCATCATCATTCCGCAAGAAAAGCAACCGCGCGCCGCTTTTCTCATGCTCAAAGACATAAGCCTCCGAGCTAACTTCTTTGATATGCGATTTTCTCAGCAGCTTGAAGCCGCTGACTACATCATTTATATTCAAAGCGATACCTCCCTGCAAAATAATTCAATCGTACTGAATATTATAACGCAATTGTTCAAATTTCGCCACAGGCGAAATACACCAAAAAAAGAGAGACAACCCTTGCGGGTCATCTCTCCTTGACTTATTGTGCTCGACTACAAGCTGCTGTCTTACTTGCCTGCCAGCTTCTTGTAATTCTCGTAGCGGGTCATAGCATCGTTCTGGGTCTTCTCGAAGAGAGCATCTGCTGCCTCCGGGAAGGAACGCTTCAGATTGATGTAGCGGTTCTCGCCCATGAGGAATTCCTGGAACTTGCCGAAATCGGGCTCCTTGGAATCCAGGCTGAAGGGGTTCTTGTCGCTGCCCACCAACTGCGGGTTGTAGCGGAAGTTTGCCCAGTAGCCGCACTCCACGGCCAGCTTGGCTTCCAGCTGGCTGTTGCCCATGCCCTTGCGGATGCCGTGGTTGATGCAGGGAGCGTAGGCGATGATGAGGGACGGGCCGGGATAAGCCTCAGCCTCGGAGATGGCCTTCAGCACCTGGTTGTGGTCAGCACCCATGTCAACCTGAGCCACATAGACATAGCCATAGGACATGGCCATCATGCCCAGATCCTTCTTCTTGGTCTTCTTGCCGGAAGCGGCGAACTGGGCGATAGCAGCTGCAGGCGTAGCCTTGGAAGACTGGCCGCCGGTGTTGGAATAAACCTCCGTATCGAAGATGAAGATATTCACATCCTCGCCGGAAGCCAGCACATGGTCTACGCCGCCGTAGCCAATGTCGTAGCCCCAGCCGTCGCCGCCGAAGATCCACTGGGAGCGCTTGACGAAATACTGCTTCTGCTCGTAAATCTTGTTCAAGAGCTCGTCATTGCCCTTCTCAGCCTCAAGAGCTGCGGTGAGCTTCTCTGCGCGGTCGCGGGTGCCCTCGCCCTCGTTCAGATGGTCAGCCCAATCCTGCAGAGCAGCCTTCAGTGTCTCGCTGCCCTTGCCTGCCTCGAGGGCAGCGCGCACATCGGCCAGCAGAGCCTCGCGCACAGCCTTGGTGCCCAGGAACATGCCCAGGCCGAACTCGGCATTGTCCTCGAAGAGGGAGTTTGCCCAGGCCGGGCCATGGCCCTTGAAGTTCTTGGTATAAGGCATAGCCGGTGCGCTGCCGCCCCAGATGGAGGAGCAGCCCGTGGCATTGGCCACCATCATGCGGTCGCCGAAGAGCTGGGTGATGAGCTTGGCATAAGGAGTCTCGCCGCAGCCTGCGCAGGCGCCGGAGAACTCGAGGAGCGGCTGCTCGAACTGGGAGCCGATGACCGTCTCCTTCTTCATGCTGATGGTCTTGGGAGCCACCTTCTTGGTGTCCACCGCATAGTCGAAATACTTCTGCTTGGCCTTGAGCTCGTCATCCAGCGGCTGCATATCCAGAGCCTTCACCGGGCAGACCTGGGCGCAGTTACCGCAGCCCAGGCAGTCCAGGGTGGACACAGCCATGGTGAAGTTGTATTCCTTCAAGGCCGGAGCCTTGGGGTTCTTGGAAAGCATGCCCTCTGGAGCAGCAGCCTTTTCCTCGTCCGTCATGAGCACAGGGCGGATAGCAGCGTGGGGGCAAACGAAGGAGCACTGGTTGCAGCTGATGCACTTGTCCACATTCCACACAGGCACCTTGATGGCCGTGCCGCGCTTCTCGTAGGCAGCACCGCCCACAGGGAAAGTACCGTCCACCATGTCCTCTGCGAACTTGGAAACAGCCAGCTTGTCGCCCTCCTGGCGGTTCATGACCCGCTGGATCTCGGTGATGAAAGCAGGCTCATCCCGCTTCACCTCAGCCTCGTCCTGAGCCTCAGCCCAGGAAGCGGGCACCTCTACCTTGTGCAGAGCCTGGACACCCTGGTCCACGGCACCGTTGTTCATATCCACGACGTTCTGGCCCTTCTTGCCATAGGCCTTCACAATGGAATCCTTCAAGAGGTCAACTGCCTTGTCAATGGGAATGATGTCAGCCAGCTTGAAGAAACCTGCCTGCATGACCATGTTGAAGCGGCCGCCGAGGCCCAGCTCCTGGGCAATCTTCACGGCGTTCACCGTATAGAACTCAATCTCGTTCTTGGCGATATAGCGTTTCATGTAGGCGGGCAGGTGCTGGGTCAGCTCCTCGTCGCTCCAGACGGTGTTCAGCAGGAACTTGCCCCCCTTGCGGAGACCTGCCAGCAGGTCGTAGTTGTAGACATAGGACTGCTGGGAGCAGGAGATGAAGTCAGCCCGGTTGATGAGATAAGGGCTGGTGATGGGCAGCTTGCCGAAGCGCAGGTGGCTCATGGTGATGCCGCCGGACTTCTTGGAGTCATAGGCAAAGTAAGCCTGTGCATACATGTCCGTATTGTCGCCGATGATCTTGATGGCCTGCTTGTTGGCACCTACGGTGCCATCGGAGCCGAGACCCCAGAACTTGCAGGCAGTGGTGCCTTCCGGCGTGAGGTTCACATCGGAGTTCACAGGAGCGAGGCTCTTGCCTGTCACATCATCTTCAATGCCGATGGTAAAGCCATCGAGAGGTACATCCTGCTTCAGGTTCTCAAACACGGCAAAAATCTGGTCCGGCGTGGTGTCCTTGCCGCCCAGGCCGTAACGGCCACCCACGATGACGGGGTTCAGGTCGGAGCTATAGAAAGCACTCTTTACATCCAGATACAGGGGTTCGCCAATGGCTCCCGGCTCCTTGGTGCGGTCAAGCACTGCCACCTTCTTTACGGTCTTGGGCAGGAACTTGAAGAAATGCTCCAGGGAGAAAGGACGATAGAGGTGTACAGACAGCAGGCCCACCTTCTCGCCATTCTTGTTCAGATAGTCCACCGTCTCCTGCACAGCCTGGCAGACAGACCCCATGGCGATGATGATGCGGTCAGCATCCTCGGCACCGTAGTAATCAAAGAGGTGATGCTCACGGCCCGTGACCTTAGTAAGCTCGGCCATGTACTCCTCAACGAGAGCCGGAATGTTCTCGTAGTACTTGTTGACAGCTTCGCGCTCCTGGAAGTAGATATCCGGATTCTGAGCCGTGCCACGGATAACCGGGGCATCAGGATTCAAGGCCCTCTCGCGGAAAGCCTTCACAGCCTCCCAGTCAAGGAGCTTGCTGAGGTCATCATAGTCCACCAGCTCGATTTTCTGAATCTCATGGGAGGTGCGGAAGCCATCAAAGAAATTGATGAAAGGCACACGGCCCTTGATAGCCACCAAATGAGCCACAGCAGAAAGATCCATGACCTCCTGGACGCTGTTCTCGCAGAGCATGGCGCAGCCAGCCTGGCGAGCAGCCATGACATCCTGATGGTCGCCGAAGATATTCAGGGAAGAAGCTGCCAGAGCGCGAGCGCTGACATGGAACACGCCCGGCAGCAGCTCACCTGCCACTTTGTAGAGGTTAGGAATCATGAGGAGGAAGCCCTGGGACGCCGTGTAGGTGGTAGTCAGGGCACCTGCCTGCAAGGAACCATGGACAGCGCCTGCGGCACCTGCCTCAGACTGCATCTCAATGACGCGGACCTTCTGGCCGAACAGGTTCGTCTGTCCCTTGGCAGCCATTTCATCCACGTGCTCAGCCATAGGCGAAGACGGCGTGATAGGATAAATAGCCGCCACATCCGTAAAGGCGTAGGACACGTAGGCGGCAGCTGTATTGCCGTCCATGGTTTTCATTTTTTTGCTCATGTGTGTTATGCTCCCCTCTTTGATGAATTGAAGCTTGGTAACTCGATTGGAAACAGTAAAAATCTAACCGTTCCATTGTATATAATTATAACGCAAATTGGAGCATTTCGCCACAGTCGAAATGCTCCAATATTATTTATTTCAATTGTTTTCTTTTGCCTCACGGCTGTGCCTGCGGCCATAGAGGAAATAGAGCGCCACTCCCAAAGCACTCCATACCCAAAACCTCTCCCAAGTCATAGAGGAAAGATTGTACATGATGTAGCCGCAACTGACGATAGAAAGACTTCCCACCAGGTAAACTGCCGGACAACGGAAGGGTCTGCTGGCAGCAGGATATTTTTTGCGCAGCACCATCACCGCCACGGAGGACACCAGGAAGGCAAAGAGCGTGCCCACGCTGCACATCTCCGCTACCACGTTGATGGGCGTGAAGCCGCTGACCAGGGCCACCGCCAACCCCACCACGATGGTGATGCGGTGCGGGGTCTTGAAGCGCGGATGCACCTGGCAGATGAATTTGGGAATCAGCCCGTCACGGCTCATGGCAAAGAACTCGCGGGTCTGGGCATAAATCATCACCAAGAGCACCGTGGTGAGGCCTGCGATGGCTCCCGTGCCTACCAGGGCAGAACCGAAACGGTAGCCAAGCTCGCGCAGCACAAAAGCCACCGGCTCCGCATTGTCAAGCTGGGTATAGCTCATATTCCCCGTCATCACCGCCGTGACCCCCACATAGAGCAAGGTGCAGATCAGCAGGGAAGCAATAATGCCCACGGGCATATCCCGGGCAGGATTCTTGGTTTCCTCCGCCGCCGTAGCGATGGAATCCACCCCCAGATAGGCAAAGAAAATCACCGCTGCCCCGGCAGACACCCCAGCCCAACCAAAGGGCAGGAAAGGCTCCCAGTTGGCAGTATCCACAGAAGGGCCTGCCAGAAACAGGAAGATGAAGATAGCCAGCAGCTTTACCCCCACCAGCACCTTGTTCACCGTGACGCTGGCATGTATCCCCTTTATCAGCAGCACCGTCAGGAAAAGGGTGATCAGCACCGCCGGCAGATTCACCAGGCCCCCCTCTGCAGGAACCTTGGTCAGATACTCCGGGATGGCAAAGCCCATAGAATTCAAGAGTCCTGTCACATAGGCCGACCAGCCCCCCGCTACAGCACTGGCGCCCACTGAATACTCCAGCACCAGATTCCAGCCCACCAGCCAGGCCCATAGCTCTCCCACGGAGGCATAGGCATAGGCGTAAGCACTGCCAGCCACGGACACCATCGAGGCCAGCTCAGAGTAGACCAGGCTTACAAAGCCGCAGGTAATGCCAGCCATCAGGAAGGACACCATGAGAGCAGGCCCGGCATACTTGGCTGCCGCCACCCCCGTCAGCACAAAGATTCCCGTGCCCACAATGACGCCTATGCCCAGCATAGTCACGTCCAGGGCTCCCATTTCCCGCCTGAGATGCGTGCTTTTCACATCAGACTGATATTCCTCAATGCTCTTGGTGCGAAAGATTCCCACCAACATCACTCCTTTATCGTGTTGCGATGAGAAAGGCATCTCCCTGCCCTTCCTCTATCCCTGCTTATTTTCCTGCACCAGCAAATACAGGCTCAGCACCACCCCGTCCTCCGTGAGGTAGCGTGGATCAAAGACCCGCACATCCAGCTTTTCCTGCAAGACCTGCCCCAGAGCCTCCGTCTCCTTCTCATGGGAACCGAACAGCATGTAGAGGTCAGGCGTGGCTGTATAGTCATAGCCATTGATCCTGATGAACATCAAGAGGACCGCCGTCATCAGGTCAGGCATCTGCCTGCGGCAGCTTTTCTCATCCCCCAGCACCGACAGAGCGTCAGCAAAAAAGGCCCGTATCAACAAGCAGGCATAAGCACTGAAGCCGATACGCCGCACCAGTTCTTCCATGGCCCTGGACTCCTCCCTGAAGGCGTCAGCCAGGCCCTCGACCCGCTGCACCAAAGGCGGTGCCTCCCGCAAGGATACCACATTAAGCTGGGCATAGTCGGACATCACATGGAGGATATGCCGCACCGCCGCCGCTTCGCGCACAAAGAACTGTTCCAGGCTGGCCCCGGGGCTTTGCAGCTTGAAGAGCTCATACTGGCGCAGCACAACCTCCTTCATGCGTGAGCGCAGCTTGAGGCTGGCTGGCACAGAGGTGATGTAATTGAGCATCAGTATGCCCCTGGTCCTGATATGGCCGAAAAAGACAAAGTTCTCTATGCCGTCCATGCCCACCTCTGGCATGGGCAGATCCATGTACTCCTCGGTGAAAAGGTCACGACACTTCACCATGTTCTCCTGCAGCTCCACCACCTCAAAGACAGAGAAGCGGGCATGGAGCAGGTCGCGCAGGATATCCTGCGCGGTGGTGCTGAGGCTGTTCTTCTCCAGCTCATAGTAATGGCGCAGCGGGGTGCGGTCATCATCCAGCAGATGATAGTCAAACATGAAGTAGTCCCAGTAACTCAGCCAGAAGGCATTGTCTTCCTCCACCTCGCTCTCAGTTTTGATGGAAGGGGGCACCTCAATGGCCGGGCCGCAGAAAATCCGCATAGCGCGATCGCTGTCCCGGGCATATTTCTTTTGCTTGAAATAATGGCTTACACTTTTCAGCACTGCATCCAGCTCCGCATTGAGGCGTTCTACTTCCATCTCCGAATCCTCCGCTTCCGGATCCAGTCGGTGATAAAAGTCTCCCTCTGTATGGCGGGGAGGCATGGAAAAAATATCGTCCAGGTAAAGAGATTCCTCCACATCCCGGATAAAGTAAGCAAAATCCTCCTGCCAGCCATTCTCGGTGAGATACTCATAGAAATCCTGCAGCCGCCTAAGCCAATCCCTGACAGGGCCTTCCTCCAGCCTGAACTCCTTATGCACCTCATTGTAGCGGTAGAGCAGTTCCTGATAGTCGAAGATGGAAAGGGCCGCAAAGGAATCCAGCTGCTGCTCATCCAGATAGGTCAGCAGGAGCTCTATGAGGCTCCATTCCAGCCGCAGCTCCGCATCCCCCCTGCCCCGCCAGGCCAGACGACGAAAATACTTGTCCAGCAAGATGCGCGGCAGCAGGGAACCCACTCTGCTGTTCTCTCGGTAAAATTCATTAACTAATGCGTATACATTATCACTCATTGACTAAATTACTCCTTAGCCATATTCTGCACAACTATACAAGTATACCATAATATAGCGGCTAATACAAAAAAAGAGCACCTTGCGGCGCTCTCTCACTCTTTCAAAACTATACAGAAGAATAACTTGTACTGAACATTTTTGGAAGTTACTTGACGGTAACTTTGCAGTTGCAACCTCATCCGTCAGACCTTCGGTCTGCCACCTTCCCCAAAGGGGAAGGCTTTGGTTGCGACCTTTTATTAAGTTAAGCCCTCGACATATTAGTAGTAGTTAGCTTCACTCCTCACGGAGCTTCCACACCTACCCTATCAACCTTGTCTTCTTCAAGGTGTCTTACTAGCTTATGCTATGAGATACTTCATCTCGGGACGGGCTTCACGCTTAGATGCTTTCAGCGTTTATCCCTTCCGGACGCAGCTGCCCAGCTGCACACCTGGCGGCATGACTGGTTCACCGGCGGTCCGTCCACTCCGGTCCTCTCGTACTAGGAGCAGTCTCCCTCATGTATCTTACGCCCGCGATGGATATGGACCGAACTG
>JAGBLH010000096.1 GCA_017635515.1 Selenomonas sp. | reverse complement strand
TTTCAGTATACTAAGAGGTGAAGCCATTGCGTTTCCTTCTTTCTGTGTTCGTTGTGCAAAACAACAGTTTAAAGGAAACGGGATGGCTTTTTCAAGTCTATACAGTCATCTGCTCATCTACCCAGGGTGCAGATGACTCATATTTTCTTTTAATATAAAGGTTGCATACAACATCATTATTCTGCCTCCTTTGAAGTTCTTCCTCGCCTGATATTATACCACATCAAACAGGAAAAGCCTCCCGTAGCGGGAGACTTTTCTTGCCAAATATTCAATTTTGAATCTACTGCAACAAACTCAGCACATTCGAGCTGGACTGGTTGGCCTGGGCCAGCATGCTTTGGGCTGCTTGCAGGAGAATGTTGTTCTTGGTATAGGAGGTCATGGCCTTAGCCATATCAGCATCACGGATAGTGGATTCGGAGGCCTGGACATTGTCACGGGCGATGTGGAGGTTATTGGAGGTCTGCTCCATACGATTCGCCACGGCACCAATATCCGTCTGTTGATCCAGAGCCTTTTGGATGGCATTATCCAATACATTCACCGCCGCATTGGCATGCTTCTGCGTGGCCACACTTAGTGTCACACCATCAGAACTCTTCAGTCCCAGAGCTTCGGAGCGCATATCCGTAAGGCTGATGCGAATAGTCTGGTTGGCCTTGGCATCGATTTGCAGGTTGATGGCGTTGTCGTTGGATTTGTTGAAAGCCCGCACAGACTCGTTGAAATTATCTAGCACTGAATTGACGGACTTCTTTATCTGGCCTTTGGAATCAGAAACACTGAAGGTTAGTCCAGAAATCTGATATTTCAAGCCTGCAGTCATGGATTTAATGGTAATGGCATTTTCCCCGTTAGCTGTATAGACCGTATCTCCTGCAGCATCCTTGCCAACCACATTGGATGTTTCAATAGAAAGATCATATGGAAAAATATCCCCCAACGTATCCTGGTACTCCTGAATTGCCGTATTCTTTGCCTGTTCATATTCAGCTTTTGCTTCGGTCTCTTTCTGAGTATACTCATCGAGTGCATCTTGAATAGCGCCATCTCTAATCGGAGTAGCATGATCCCTTGCCTCCTGTAGTGCCGTGTTAAAATCGGCCAACTGAGTACGGGCCGTGCTAAGTCTACCATTATACATAGTTACCATATCCTGAAACAATTGCACATCATCTGGATTAGTAGCTCCGTCTAAATATCCCTGTGCCCGGCCTAAAAGGTTTGTGTAATTTTCTACATCTGCCTCAGCTTCCGCTATCGCCTCTTTAAGTGTTATCCCTGTACGAGTCCTAGTATCATATCCTGTTGGTGATAGTCCATTATCTATCGTCTCCTGATAGTTGGTTCGAGCCAGTTCTGTAGAATCAAGATAATCGTTCCAAGCAACTGAAATTTTGTTATCTCTTGTATTCGCTGCCAAAGCTATCTTTCCATCCCGAGTAGCTACCGCCGATGCCATTGCCGGACTAGATTCGGTAAATATCGCGCTAGCCCTATCTAGGACTTTGTCAAAGTCCAACTCATTATCAACACTTATATCCGTACTATATGTACGTCCCTGAATCACGTAAGAAACTGTTAATGTATCAGTAGTCTGTATATTAAGGCCTTCACCATTTCGATTCTTAAGATCAATTATCTTAGTAGATCCTTTTGTATCTTCACTAAGGCTCTGGTTCGTCAGCGAAGTTTTCGTAGCTACCCCCTTCGCCATCCTGCTCCCATCCACCAACGTCTTACTATTGTAAGTAATCAGTGCATTGTCATCAATCTGATCGATGGACTGATCCAGCTCCTTTTGGATAGTGGCCCTATCCGCATCCGTGTTGCTGTCGTTGGCGGCGTTGATGGCCTTTTCCTTCATGGTTTTGAGGATATCCACCGTGGAGCTGACCGCGCCCTCTGCCACCTTCAGCATGTTGGCGCCATTTTGTGTGTTTTGGTCCGCCTGCTCAAGTGCGCGGATGCGAACCTGCATCCGCTCCGAGATGGCATAGCCAGAGTTATCGTCGGCAGCGGAGTTCACCTTCATGCCCGTAGCCACTTGCTGCAAGTCCTTCGCCAGCGCGGCGGAGTTTGCATTCAGGACATTCAGCGTCTTCACTGCTGACATATTGTTCTTTACAACCATTGCCATTGTTGACACATCCTCCCTGGTGGGCAGCCGATGGCTGCCTAGTCAAATCCCTCACAACAGCCTCTGCCCTACTGTCCCTGTAAGGCCCAAGGCTCATGCCCTTATTGCCCATAAAGGGCGGTGGAAGTCCCCCGCCCTTGTCTGACATATATATCTATTCTATATATCGTAGTATTTGGGGATTTCTTAAGAGGGTAGGGAAAAATTTCTCAAAGAAGTTTTGCCTTGACTGTCAGCGAACAATTGATTCATAATATAGGTGCTGCCTCTTACTCCCGGAGTTCGCACGAAGGGAGGTGTGATCATGCTCGACTTTGCAATTGCCACGGCTGCCAGCGTTTTAGGCGGTGTTATCGCCTTTTACATGTGTAAAGCCCTGGAGGGCAGCAAGAAGCGTTAACCCTCTATGATTCTGTGCAAGCTCTAACCAAGCCAATACACGAATCACAAAACCCCGCAGGGTAACCACTCCCTGCGGGGTTTTTGTTGTGTGTCATATGCTCGACTTTTCTTTGCACCTTGATTATACCACCCACCGCCCCCTAAAAGCAATAACAAAATATGCCACAAACCTCACCAATACCGCTCCTCCCGCCAGAAGCTGGGCCGCAGCATCACCAGCAGGGTCAGTATCTCCAGCCTACCCAGCAGCATGAATATGCAGAGAGTGACTTTCGCAAAGTCTGACAGTCCCGCGTAGGTCTGTGTAGCGCCTATGACGCCGAAGCCGGGGCCTACATTGCCCAGGGTGGCTACGGCGATGCCGAAGGAATCGAAGGTGCCGATGCCGTCCCAGGTCATGATGAGGGTGCAGAGGACAAGGCAGACCATGTAAAGGAAGAAATACTGGCCGATGCGGAGGACTTGTGTTTCCTCCACTCTGGCGCCGCCAAGGCGCACAGGGGTCACCCTTCTGGGGGAGAGCTTCTGATGCACGATGTTCCAGGTGCTCTTGAACAGCACTATCAGCCTCGCCACCTTCAGCCCGCTGGCGGTGGAACCGCCGCAGCCTCCCACGATCATCAGCAGGATGAGGATGCCCTTGCAGAACTCCGGCCAGAGGTCGAAGTCTGTGGACACGAAGCCCGTGGTAGCCACCGAGCTCACCTGGAAGGTGGAGAGGCGCAGGGCATAGCCGGGGGTATAGCCCAGTTCCAGCATCAGGACAAAGGCAATGAGCACAGAGGTGCCCAGGAGCCAGCACACATAGCAGCGAAACTCCGCATCCCGCCACAGCACATGAATGCCCTTATGCCAGGCCCGATAGTAAAGTCCGAAACTGCCCCCCGCCACCGCCATGATGACCGTCATCCAGCCCTCCAGCCACACGCTGTCAAAGTGCATGGCGCTGTCATCATAGGATGAGAAGCCACCCCCGGCAATGGAGGCCATGGCGTGCACCAAAGACTGGAAAAGATCCAGCCCCCCTATCATGAAGAGGACAGTGCCTGCCGCCGTAAAGGAAATATAGATGATGAACAGGGCCTTGGTCATATCCCGGAGCCGGGGCAGCACCCGGTCATCCGTAGGGCCTGCCCCCTCGGCCCGATACATATTCACCGTGCTGGCTCCAGCCTGAGGCAAGAGCGCGATGAAGATAACGATAATCCCCAGGCCTCCCAGCCAGTTGGTCATGGCCCGCCAGAAAAGGATGCTCTGGGGGAGACCTGACAGCGTGGTGAAAGTGGTAGCCCCCGTGGTGGTGAAGCCCGAAATGCTCTCAAAAAAGGCGTCCAGCCCATTCAGGTAGCCTCCACTGACGTAGGGCAGCATGCCCAGGAAAGTGGTCACCACCCAGGCCAGCCCTGTGATGGCAATGCCCTCCTTGAGGGTCAGTTTCTCCGCCTTGATCTTCGTGCGGGAGCGCAGTATCAGGCCCACGGTACCAGCCAGCACCGAGGCCATGAGGAAGCTCACCACATTGTGGTCATGGTTGTACCAGGCGATGGCCATGGGGAATAGTAAGACAACTGCCTCCGCGAAGATCATGCGGCTGAGGACGTAGAATATAACCTGCTTCTTCAAATGACCATCACCAACGTTCTTTGATTGATTCTACCGTAAAACCTGCCAGCAAGATGAACGAGAAAACCTCAATCCGCCCCACTATCATCAAGAGCGCCATCAGCAGCTGGCTCCAGCCCGGCAGCGCCGCCGCGCCAGGGCCGCCATAGAGCATGGCTGCACTGCTGTTGCTGGTGAGGCAGGCGGCGGCATAGCCTGCTGACTGCAGGAGGGAGATGCCCGTGATGGACAGCAAAAGAGCGAAGAAAACGAAGGTCAGTATATAGAGGAAGAAGAAGGAGAGCATCCTGCCCACCACTTTTTCCTCCACCGCCAGCCCGTCCAGCTTCACCACGGGCACCATATTGGGGTGCAGGGCATTTCTCAGCCCCAAGTCCAAAAGCCGGTTCAGCACCAGGAGGCGCACCATCTTGAGGCCTCCCGTGGGGGAGCCCATGCAGCCACCGGCAAAGCACATGATCAGCAGCACATATTTCTCAAAGCCCGGCCACTCCCAGAAGGGAGTAACCGCCAGCCCCGAAGTGGAGGCGAAGGAAAGCACCTGGAAAAAGCCCATCTTCAAGGCCTCCACCGGCTGATAGAAGCCGCTGACACTGAGGTTCAGCACCACCAGCAGGGTTGCCCACAAGAGCATCAGCAGGAAAAACTGCAGTTCTGTATCACGCACCAGCAGGCTGAGGCTCCTGCGCTTCCAGCTTTTCCACAGAAGCAGGAGATTCAGGCTGCCCAAAAGCATCACCGTTCCTGCCGCCAGCCAGACAGAACCCGGCATACTGGCAAAATCCAGCGTCCAGGCATCCGCCCCGGAGGAAATGGTCAGCATGGCCACCACCATCGAACGCCCCAAGGGCAGTCCCGCAAGATAGAAAGCCAGCACCGCCAGTAACGTCAGCACGACATAAAGTGCCGCCCCCTGACGGATGGAAGTCCTCATCCTCTGCCAGATGGGGCTGAAGGAAATCATCTGCCGGGCAGAGAGCGTCACGCCGAAGCAGCCGCTGACCTGGGGCATCACCGTCACCAGTATCACCACAAAGCCAAAGCCTCCCAGCCAGCTCATGATGGAGTGCCAGAGGAGAAGCGACCAGGGCCAGCCCTCACGGGTCAAGGTCGCCGCGGGCAGCCCCGTGGTGGTCAGGGCCGAAATGCTCTCCAGGAAGGCCGCAGGAATGCTCTGGGTCATGCCCGAGAGCAAGAAGGGCAGCATGCCCAGCCCCCCCAGCAGGAACCAGACCAGCACCATGAACATGGCCCCTTCCCGCAGGGTCATCTGTCCCCTGCGTTCCCGCCGCCTGGCCCGCAGGGCAAATTCCCAGGCCGCAGCAGCCGAGAGAAAACCGGTAATCAGGATAGCCCCCGCCGGCTCCCACTCCCGCAAGCGGCAAGCCAGCAAAAAGGGCAGGATAAGGGCAAAGAAAAAAACCTGGCTCATGCGGCTCATCAAATGCCAGAACAGCTCCAAACGCTACACCTCCCCTCGCCATAATGAACTCTATGCCTTCCCTTGCAGGAAAGCATTTTCTCACTTGAAGTACTTCATAACCTCTTGGGCAAACTTCGTCTGTATAAAGAGTATCACCCTGTCCCCCGGCTGCAGTATCGTGTGGCCGTTCGGAATGCTGGCCTCTTCGCTGCGCACATAGGCGCACACCAGGCATTCCTTGGGCAGATTCGCCTTCATGAGCGGCTTGCCTGCCACCGGGGCACCAGGCTGCACAATGACCTCCACCGCCTCAGCCTTGGCACCTTCCAGGAGCGACACAGACACCACGCCGCCCCGCCGGGCAAAGGCCAGCACCTCGCTGGCAGACAGGAGCCTGGCAGACAGGGCAATATCCACCCCCACTTTTTCCATCAGCTCAATGTATTCGTTCCTGGACACCTTCACCACGGTGCGGGTCTTGTTGCCGGAGAGGTGACGGGAGAGGAGCGCCAGCATCAGGTTCAGCTTGTCATCCTCCGTGAGGCACACCACCACATCTGCATCCTGCACACCTTCCTCCGTCAGCAGGTCCAAGTCTGTGCCATCACCGCAGATGGCCATGCCCTTGTTCAGGCGCGCAGCCACCATGCGGCAGCGCTCACGGTTTTGATCTATGACTTTGACCTCTACCCCCTGCTTGTCCAGGGTCTCGGCCAGCAGCCGCCCGGTGCGGCCCGCGCCTATTATCATGACCCGGTGGAGCTTGCGGGCATTGCGCTGCACGAAGTTCAGGCTGAACTTCTCTATTTCCTCGGGGATGCCGATGAAGTAGGCATTGTCATGGGGCAGCAGGCAGTCGTCGCCGTGGGGGATGATCATGCGATGGTCGCGGAAAATCATGCCCGCCAGCACTCCTGGGGGCAGCTTGATATCCTTGAATTTCACATTGGCAAATTTCGATTTCCTCGGCACTTTCGTCTCAAAGAGCCGTATCTTGCCGCTGGCAAAATCCTCCACGTCCAGAGCCGCCGGGGTCATGAGGATGCGGTTGATTTCGTTCGCGGTAATCTGCTCAGGGTTCAGAATGAGGTCAATATCGAAGTTTTCCTTGAGATACTCCCTGCCCTCGCTGACGAACTGCATATCCCTGATGCGGGCCACCGTATGGGTGATCTTGTGCTTCTTGGCCAGGATGCAGGCCACCATATTCACCTCGTCTGAGGCCGTGACAGCAATGAGGATATCCGCCCCCATCACATCCGGGTCAGCCATGGTGACAGGACTGGCGCCATTGGCCGCGATGGTCAGCACATCCAAAGTGTTCTTCACCGCCTCCAGCTGCGCCTCGTCCTCGTCAATGACCACCACCTCGAACTGCTCTTTTGACAAGAGCTCCGCAATGCTATAGCCCAGCTTGCCCGCACCAACCACCACAATGCGCATGAATTTCCCTCCTCTTCCATGTTAGATAGGACTTATTATACATTACTTTACAGGAAATTTACAGATAAAGAAAAAGCCCTTGCCAGAAAGCAAGAGCTTTGCCTACCCCCTCCCAAACGGGAAGGTTCTATGGTCATACCTCTGTTTACTTTTTCTTCTGCCCGTAATAAGCATTGGGGCCATGCTTCCTCAGGAAGTGCTTGTCCAGCAGCACCTGGGGCATGGGGTCACGGTCGCTGGTGAGCATCTGGGTATGGAAGGCCATCATGGCCACTTCCTCCAGCACCACAGCATTGTGGACGGCGTTGAAGCAATCCGTGCCCCAGGTGAAGGGGCCGTGGTTCTTCACCAGCACAGCGGGCACATAGTCCGGGTTGATGCCGTACTTCTCAAAGCGCTCCACTGCCACTACGCCGGTGTTGTACTCATAGGCGCCCTTGATCTCTTCTTCGGTCATATCGCGGGTGCAGGGAATCT
The DNA here is from genome assembly GCA_017635515.1 of Selenomonas sp. GTDB lineage: Bacteria > Bacillota > Negativicutes > Selenomonadales > Selenomonadaceae > Selenomonas_B. The sequence goes on along the minus strand of JAGBLH010000096.1, from coordinate 8,418 downwards.
CGCCGTAGAAATAATCCCCCTGAGTAGTGCCATAAGCGCGCACACCCTGGCCGGCCTGAGCAAAAATCGTGGCCCAGCGGGAATGAGTGTGTACCACGCCGCCGATGTTCTTGAACTTCTGGTAGAAGATGCGGTGGGTCTCGGTGTCGGAGGAAGGATTGAGGTCGCCTTCCACCTTCTTGCCATCGAGGTCAACTACCACCATATCCTCCGGCTTCAGCTGGTCATACTCCACCCCGGAGGGCTTGATGACGAAAAGCCCCTTCTCGCGGTCAATGCCGGAGACATTGCCCCAGGTGAAGGTGATCAGGTGATGCTTCGGCAGAAGCATATTGGCTTCGTAAACTTGTTTCTTGAGTTCTTCCAGCATAAAATTTCCTCCCAATCGCTATTCCCAAAATGCACCGATGGGTATATTATACACCAAAGTGTGCTCGAACAAAATAGGTAAAAGCGATTATTTCAAAGAATTATCACCTGTATCATGTGACGGGCACAACATGTGTTGCCACCGTTCAGCCCAGTTCGTACCTGGCTATTTCATCAGTCTCACGGTTGGCAGCCATGAGGATGTTCTTGTCGCCCAGATGGTAGAGCAGCACATTGGCAGCGCCGCGACCCTCGTCCAGTTTCTCAGCATGGTAACCCTGCTCCTTGTCATAGCTGAAGGCCAGGAGATCGCGGTTGCCCTTGCGATTGCCCAGGAACCAATAGGGCTTTCCGTTCACTTCATCAGCCCAGATGGCATGGAGGAAGTCCAGCTTCTCGGGATAGGTGTAGTTCAGCACATACTTGCCGCCCTCTTTGTGATAGATGTTCACGGTATCGCCGTGGAAGGGGGCAATGGTGCAAAGTTCCTCTACGCCGTCGCCATTGAGGTCATAGAGCAGGCCGTCGCTGGCAGCATCGGTGGTGAGGGTTTCGATGGTCCAGTCAGCTCCATCGCTGGCAGGCGGCACGAACTGGAATACACCGTTGTCCGTGGAGACGATGGCAGAGGTCTGGCCCTCCCCGTCCTGATGGAGGAAGTAGCCGTGGTTCTTCAGCAGATTGTCCTTCAGCACCGTGAGCTCCAGCTCATGGCCCTCGCCATAGGCAGAGAGGTCAGTGGGCAGCTCGGCCCCGTAAACCTTGCCGGGGAAGCGCCAGTCATCGCGTCCCTCTGCATCAGACTTGATGGCGCAGGCAATGAGGTAGTGCTTGCCGTGGGACTCCAAAATGCCGAAACGATGCACGAAAGGCAGCGTGCAAAGTGTGCGTACTTCCCAGTCCCCCTTGCCTTTCGGAGTGCAGATGATGATGGAAGCCTCCTTGCCGTCATTGGGAGAGTAGAATTTCCGCGTAGCCAGGAACTGCCCATCGGGAGCTCCCTCCGGCATCTGAATGATGGTCATAACCCCGCCAGGACCTTCCCAGACAGTGTCCTCAATCTCGCCCTCCAGGGAAATCAGATAGCAGGCATTCTGCTTCTCAGCAGCGCAGAGGAAGTGGTCCTTGCCCTGATAGTTCAGCACAGCCAAAGAATAGCATTTTTCCAGTTCACCGACGACTTTTTTAGTTGCTTTCATTATTTATACACTCCTTACTATTTTACGGTACTATATGCCTTCCCCTTGAGGGGAAGGGGGACCGCGAAGCGGTGGATGAGGTGAAGCGTTCTCTCGTTTATCTTCCTATGCTTTTTAGGTCGCACCTCATCCGTCAGTCCTTCGGACTGACACCTTCCCCTCAAGGGGAAGGCTTTTAACTAACACCATCAATTAGGTTTCTCCGCAGCTTTATCAAGATAACCGCGCAGGAAGTCATTAGCTTCCTTCTGAATCTTCGCCCAGTCAGTCCCCTCTTTGTACCAGAATTCACCCACAAAACGCCTTACCCCCAGGGCAAACGCCGTATCGGCAATGGCCTGGAAATCCACATGGCCGGTGCCGAAGGGAATCTCACGGTACTTGCCGGGGACGGTTTCCTTCAAATGTACGGCAACCAGGTGGCCCTTGCCCGTCTGCAAATCCTCAGAGGGGGTGCCGCCGTAAATCAGCTTGGCATTGGTGATATTGCCGGAGTCGGGATAAACGCCCAGGTACGGCGAATCCACCAGCTTCACATACTCCATAGCCTTTTCTGTAGTGTCCATGAAAGGGGTCTCCATGGTCTCAAAGCCCATCTGCACCCCGTACTTGGCGGCTATCAGAGCCGATTTCTTCAGCCCCTCGATAAAGTCAGCCCTGGTCTTCTCAGAGCCTTCCTCATAGTACACATCGTAGCCGGCCAGCTGAATGGTGCGGATACCGAGCCTGGCAGCCAGGATAATGGCCTTCTCCATAATCTCCATGCTACGGGCTCTGTCCTCGGCCTTGGTAGCGCCGAGAGGAAAACGGCGATGCCCGGAAAGGCAGATGGAGCCAAAAGGCACCCCCGTCTCCTTCATAGCCGCCTTGATTTCCTCAATCTCAGCCTCGCTCATATCCAGACGAGCCAGCTTCGCATCCGTCTCGTCAATGCTCATTTCCACATAGTCAAAACCGGCAGCCTTGGCAGCCTCCAGTTTCTCCTTCCAGGAGAGTGTGCCTGGCATGGACTTTTCATAAAGTCCCAATAAGTAACTTCTCATAAAGCACCTCATTCTAATGTCATTTGCTCGCACTAGCCCCCCCTTCCACCGTCTTCGACGGTCCCCCTTCCAGGGAGCCCACCGGGCTCCCGCGCTTACGCGCCCCCGCAAGCGGTGGAGGCTTGAGCTAACCGTAACGAACCAATGACAAATCAAATATCCGAACCCCGGCGCCCCATGAATGGGGCGCTCTCGCAGACCTTTGGACTCGCGTGAAGCGATCCAGGTCTGCAATCTCTTTTGGTACTTTTCTCTGTATCAGAGAAAAGTACGGGCGCAGCCCCTGCAAAAAGGGCGAAAAATAATAGAGGCCGCCACCTTGCAAGCGGCGGCCTCCACAATTCAAAGACCAAAAATCTTACTTCGGCAGGTTAGCTGCCTCAATCTTCTCCGTCATCTCAGCCTCGGAAAGGAGGTTCTTCAGCCCAATCACAGTAGCCTTGCTGCCATTGAAGGTGCCCACCAGGGACTCGGAGCAGAAGACCACATCGTAGTTATTAGCCTGGGACTTTGCATCACCGACATTCGTATGGTAAATCTCTGCCTGATAGCCCAGCTTCTTGAAAACCTTCTCGAGCTTCATCTTGATAATCTGGGAGGAACCCATACCGCTGCCGCATGCTGCAATTACCTTTAACATATTGATGCACTCTCCTTTATCTTCGGAGACCGCCAATCCTGCGGCCTCCACCCATTTAGCATTGTCTTTATTCGACACATCCGTGCCATCTTCCTGCCATAAAAATGCTCTTTATGAAGGAATTTAGTCGATAACCACCTGATCCACAGGCACGCCCTGCTTCTTGGCCATGATTTCCTTGTACTTATCGAAATCCTCGGCAATGACGAAGTAGGTATCCTTGTTCTTGGCATAGATAATCTGGGGTATAGCCAGCAGGATGAGCACTACTGCCGCCACGCCGACATACTGCAGGTTCTCCATGATGACGCCGATGAAGGGCCAGACAGCATCCCAGTCGAAGTTGCCATGCCAGCCACCGAAGTTACCAGTGGTGAAGTGATAAGCTGCGAAACCGCCGCCCAGCACCTGGATGATGCCGGAGCAGAAGGGAATGATAGCCGCAGCGCGGATGCCGCCCAGACGGTTGGCGAACACAGCGAAGGTTGCGTTATCGAAGAACAGGGGCACGAACCCGGAGATAATGAGGATCGGGCTGTCAAAGACAATCAGACCCATGATAGCCAGGAACTGGCCGAAAGCACCGAAGAGGAAGCCGAAGGTCACAGCGTTGGGATGACCGAAGCCGTAAGTAGCGGCGCAGTCTACTGCAGGCACAGAGCCGGGCAGCAGCTTCTCGGAAATACCCTGGAAGGAGTTGGTGAGCTCGGAGACGAAGGTACGAACACCAAGCTGCAAGATGGTGAGGTAAACTGCGAAGTTCAGGGACTTCTCAAGGATGTAGAAACCGAAGTTCTGCTTGGCGCCGAAGCCCTTATCAATCTGATGCATGAGGTCCGGGCCAAGGATGGTGATGATGGTACCGAAGAAGATGGTCATGAGCACGCCGGTAGCAACCATGTTCTCGTTGAAGATGGAGAGGAAACCGGGGAGCTTCAGATTCTCAAGAGACTTCTTGGGGTCGCCAATCTTCTTGGCAATCTTGGAAACCAGAAAAATACCGAACATCTGCTGATGGCCAGTTGCGAAGCCGCCGCCTTCGGTGAGCTTGGCTACCGGTTCAACGGTGAGGTTGGAAGCAACTGCCCAGTAGGTACCCAAGAGGATACCCAGCATGACGACCACCTGAGGATCCTGGAGGCCGGGGAAGCAGAACAGCACCAACCAGAGAGCGGTGGAGGACTGCTGCACCATGACATGACCAGTAATGAACAGGGTACGGATCTTGGTGTACCTGCGGAAAAGCACCAGGAGGATGTTCATGGTGAAAGCGATGAGCAGCACCATCATCATCATGGAGAAGGAGCGCCCAATGTTTTCAACGGAGGCCTGGGCTGCTGCCTGGCCGAAATACGGATCGATAACTGCTGCGGAAAGCTCGAAGCGGTCTTTGAGGCCTGCCAGCACAGGACGGAAGTTACCTACCAAGCCGCCGCTTGCCACATTCAAAATCATGTAGCCGACAGTACCCTTGATGAAGCCTGCCAGACATTCATACCATTTCTTGCCCAGAAGAGCATAACCTGCGAAGACGATAAAGCCGATGAAGAAGGCCGGTTTCGTCAGGATGTTGTTCTGGAAAAATTCCCAGACGGAAAGCAAAATTTCCATAACCTGTATTTCCCCACTTTCTCATTCTACACATAGCCCTCCCCTATGGGGAGGGGGGACCGCCGCAGGCGGTGGGTGAGGTGGCATACTTACAACAGTCAACAGCTGCTATATTGTGTGCCACCTCATCCGCCCCTACGGGGCACCTTCCCCAAAGGGGAAGGCTTTATTTCCCATTATCCCTCGACTGCCAGGAGGTCATCCCCCGTCTTGGCCTGCAAGAGTTTGTCCACGATTGCCTCGTCGGAAAGGGTTTCCGACAACTGCATGAGGTTGTTCAGATGCACCTCGTCATCAGTGGCTGCCAGCACTACGAAGATGCGGGCATCCTTGTCCGGGTCATTGGGGTCGAAGCTCACGGGCTTCTCGGTCTTCATGAAGCACATGGCCGTATCGTTCACGCCGCGGCCACGCTCTGCATGAGGTATGCAGATGTTCGGGGCGATGACGATGTAGGGGCCAAGCTCCTCCACCTTCTGAATGATGATCTCGGGATATTCCTTTTCGATGGTGCCGTCAGAGAGCAGCGGTGCGCAGGCAGCCCGCACAGCATCGCGCCAGTCATCGAAACCTTCATGGAAGGAAAAATGCTTTTTCTCAACGATTTCCTTAAACATTTATCTATATCTCCCTTCGAGACATCAGAGGCAGGAACGGAAGGGGATGTTCTGGGGATGCTCGAAGCAATCCTCGAAGCCCCGGCGATGATGGAAGTAAATCTTGTCCTTATCCTGCGGATAGGTGTAATGTCCGCCCACCTGCCAGAAGAAGGGATGGAACTTGTACTCGTTGCGGTCCTTCTTGAAATCGTAAAGGAGCTTGATTTCCTCGCAGTCAGCCTGGAAGTTGGTCCATACATCCCAGTGGATGGGTACGACCACCTTGCACTGGAGGTTCTCAGCCATGCGGAGCACGTCGATGGAAGTCATCTTATCCTGCATGCCGATGGGGTTCTCGCCGTAGGAACCGAAAGCCACGTCAATGTCGTAATCCTTGCCATGCTTTGCAAAGTAGATGGAGAAGTGGCTGTCACCGGAGTGGTAGATGTTGCCGCCCGGAGTCTTCAGCAGGTAGTTGACTGCCTTCTCGTCCATATCGGAGGGGCACTTATCAGTGAGTTCCTCACGATCCGGGCCGGTGCTGTCGGTGGTGACGATGCAGGTGCGGTCGAAGCTGTCCAGAGCGATGATTTCGATGTCCTTGATCTTGATGGTATCGCCGGGCTTCACTACGCGGCAGCGCTCCTCAGGCACACCCCACTTGACCCAGGTCTCAACGGACTTCTTGGGGCCGATGAAGGGAACCGGGATTTCCTTGCCGTTCTCATCGGTAGTGGTCATGCCGCTGTTGATGACGTGAGCAGCCCACTCAGCGGACATATGGTCCTGATGATAATGAGTGGCCAGCACTGCATCAACCTGCTTGAAAGCGAAGGGGTCAATGACGAAGGGCACGTTGCGGAGATTTGGCTGCATGGAGCGGCAGCCGCACATGTTGGCCATCTGATGGCCGACCTTCATCTTGCCATCGCCGTGGGTGCGCTTGCCGTTGCCGCACCAGAGGTCAACCGTCACATTGGCACCGCCGGGGGTCTTGAACCAGATGCCGGTGCAGCCCAGCCACCACATGCCTACGTTGCCTGCGGGGATCACCGCATTCTCGATGTCCTCCACCAGCCAGGTGCCCCACTCGGGGAAGGTGCTCTTGATCCAGCTGTCTCTCGTCATCTCACTGATCTTGCTCATTGCTCTGCCTCCTAATCATAAGACCACTCATAAAAAGTTAATTGGTTGTTCTTTTACGATATTTTTCCGGATTGTTTTTGCTTACAGTGTTATCATACGCTTATTTTACGCTCAAGTCAAGAGTTTTTTGCGGTTTATTTTTATTTTATTTTCATTTACCCCCTTTATGTTTTATTTTACGCTCATTTATATTGATATTGCCCATAAAATAGGGTATAATATGGTCATAACCTAAGTAAGTATCCATGAAAACAAGAAAACTCACCCCAATTTGGCGAAAGGAGCCAATATATGAAAAACAGCAAGAGCGTGGTCTTAAAGCGCCAACAGGCACTTTTGAGATTATTGAAGGAAAGAAAGACCATTGACGTAGACACAGCCTCCCAGAAGCTGGGAGTCTCCCCCACCACCATCCGCAGGGACCTGGATATGTTCGAGCAGCAGCATTTAGTGGAAAGATTCCACGGCGGGGCCAGATTATTGGAAGGAACCCTCCACGAGGAGGACACCACTTCCAAGGACAGGGCCTTTATGGACAGGGAGCAGAAAGAAGTCATCGCCCGCTACGCCGCAGGACTCATCAACGATGGGGACACGGTTTTTATGAACTCCAGCTCCACCGCCCTCCTGATGCTTGACTACCTCAAGGGCAAGCGGGTCATCATTGTCACCAACAACGCCGGGGTCATCGGCTACCCCCATGACCCTGCCGTGACCATCCTGCTCACCGGCGGCGAGATTTACCAGCGGCGCAAGACCCTGATTGGAGAATTTGCCCTGCAGACTCTCACGAAGATCAACGCCGACAAAGTATTCTTAGGCGTGGGCGGCATCAGCGTGGCCGGTGGCCTCACCACCTCCGTCCTGCCCGAAACTGCCGTAAATGAAATGATGATGCGCCGCTGCCAGGGCGCCTGCTATGTGCTGGCCCCCAGGGGCAAGATAGGCCAGGAGCACAACTTCCTCTCCGGCTCCATCGACAAAATCAGCACCCTGATTACCTGCGAAGGTGCAGATGCCGAAGAACTGCAAAAAATGCGCGCCGCAGGCATCGAGGTCATAGAGCTTGGACTGGAAAGTTAAACCATATATAAGAAAAGCCTCCCCTTTTGGGGAGGTCTTGTTTTTTCACAGCCTCTTCATTTGATTTTTTCCAGCAATGCCCTGCACCCCAGCAGCACATCCTGATAGGTAGTCTCAAACTCCCCGGTGTACCAGGGGTCAGCCACCTCCCGGGAAAGCCCTGCCCAGGAAAGCAGGGACGAGCATTTCCCCTGCGGGTCACTCCCCATCAGCCGCGTCAAATCCCGGCGGTTCTCCTCGTCCATGTAAACGATGAAGTCCCAGGCATCATAATCAGCCCTGGTAATCTGCCGAGCCTGCCGGGGCGTGAAAGGCACCCCATGCTCCTTCAGCGCCCGCTTGGTGCCGGGATAAGTGTCACTCCCCAGCTCATCAGTGCGGCAAGCCTTGGAATCAATCTCAAACTCCTGCTCCAGACCCGCCTTCCTGACCAAATCCTTCATGACAAACTCAGCCATGGTAGAGCGGCAGATATTTCCATGGCAGACGAAAAGTACCTTCTTCATATCTTAAAACTCCTTATCCTTTGATTGACGTTGGTTCTTCAAAAAACGGCAGGCTCCTGATTGGAGCCTGCCTGAGGTGTCATTTCTTTTCCTGCCAGCTGCCCGTGTTCCTGTCGTAGCTAAACGTTCCATCTGCCAGCTGGAAGGTGGTGGCGCCGTTACTGCCGTAGTTCTTGAGGGTGAGGGATGAGCCGTCGTTCAGGGCTATCACCATGTTCCCGT
>JAGBLH010000095.1 GCA_017635515.1 Selenomonas sp. | reverse complement strand
TGGGTTCCTCTTTCTTCTGGGCGTTGGCTTCTACAGTCTCCTGCACACCCATCTTTTCATCCTGCTGGTTGTCCTGCAAGGATTCCGCAGGAACCAGAGCGCCGCTCTGTTCCTGACGCTGTGCTGCCGTCCCGGCAGTGTCGTCCTGAGTCATGGCGCCAATCACTACAGCGCCGGAAACCACATCATTGACTCTCCCAATCATGGTTTATCCCTCCATAGATAATAAAAGTTGTCCCTAACCTTCAGATTTTTATCGCCGCTTGGACGGCCTCCCTGCATCATACCAAATCCCTTCAGGATTCATGTGGAGGCATCACCGAACTGAAATCCAGATCCTTTGGCACCGGAGCCGCAGCCTTTTGGTTCTCCTCCTGGATAGCCCGGTAGATTTCCCCACGGTAGATCTTTATCTCCCTGGGCGCATCTATGGCCAGTCGGACATTCTCTCCCTGCACTTCGACGACATTTATCACAATGTCATCACCTATCATAATCTGCTGTCTTGGTTTGCGGGTAAGTACTAGCATATGGTGGCATCCTCCTTAGTGTGTAGGCAACTGCGTCTTGTGCTGTCATGCTTTCTTCTTTTCCGGGAACAATCTGTGCTTCGTAGTATAGCCACCCTTTTCCAGCACCACCTGCTTAGCCTGCATATTCTTCTGATTCAGAACCACAGGTGCCGTGAGATTGGCGGTCATATCCTCAATCTTGCCCTTGGGTATGGTGATGATGGTGTAAATCAGCATATCCTCCTGGTCTTTGATCCCCAGTTCTTTCTGTACTGCATCATCCAACTCAAACTCATAGTCCGGAAAGAACAGGAAGGGGATAGTGATGAGGAATGCCAAATCAGGGGTGGATAAGGACTGCATAAAGAGATACGGACTCTCACTGTCATAAGGAATGATGACAAATTCCTTTTCTTCCTCAAAGGCAGGTATGCCATGAGCGAAGTGAGTAATCTTATCCTCCTCAATCTCAATGGTGCCAAAACGCAGGGTATCGACTTTTCTCATAGTGTAGTGCGCCTCCATCTGAAAATGAAGCATCATGCATAGATATCATATTTTCCTTCGGTAGTCCACTGCCGCACGCCTCCCTGCTGCGCAATATAGGTTTCAGCCTTGCCCGGGTTGTACTGCACATCTGCCTTGGCCTGGGTCCGCACTGTCCAGTCATACTTGCCCTCATCAGGCGTACCCACCACTTGGCTGGGGGTGTAGTGGATCTCGGGATTCGGTATGAATCTGGCCTCCAGATAGCGCCGCTTGGCAGCGAACTGAGCCAGGTGCTGCTTGGCCTGATTTACTATCTCATCGTTGCCTTTCTTGGCTCCGCTGTTTGCCATAGCCAGCCCATCATGGTTATGCTTCTTGATGGCCGCCTGCAAGTCCTGTAAGCCACGCTGCCCAGCCGCACGGGTAAGGTCATCATTGGTGCTGTGACCATACGAGTGGCGGCTGGGATAGCTATTGATATCCAGCTTTGGCTGAGTCGTCCCCTTATTCGACCTGGGAGCCACATATTCCGTGTGTGCCTCAGGCTTGATATATCGCGTTGACAGAGTGGACGGTTGCGTGCGAATTCCTATCTGCGTGAACGTCTGACGGATATTCAATCGCAACATATCTTTCTATTCCCCCTTCCGTTGGGAAATTCCTGCTAATCCACTATTAAAATTATAAGTAATCAGCCAGCGACTGAGGCAGGATGCGCGAGCCTACCGACAAGGACATATTGTAGATAGTCTGCATGATCATGAGGTCGATGGCCAGGCGGGCCACATCCGCATCGCTGCAGTTGCTGATATCCTCGGTGATGGTCTCGTTCTGCTTGTCCAGCATGGTGGAGACACTGTCGTAGACATTCTGGCGGGCAGCAGCAGAGGTTTCAGCCTCCACCACCTGCACATGGGCACGATCGGTAGCAGTAAGGCCATCAGAGGAAAGCCAGTTCACATCCCCCGCTTCCATCTTGGCCACCACCTGCAACAGGTCATTGAGAGCGGCAGTACCGCCAGCAGAACCGTTCACCTGATTGCCGGAGTTCACATTGTCGAAGATATCGGAGCCAAAGAGATCCTGCCCCGTGACATTCACCGTATCTGCCGTGGGGTCGGTGGTGCCGTTGCGCTTGACCATGGAAATCTTCTTGTCATCGCCGGTATATTCCACCACATACTGCTTGATGGTGGCAAAACTTAATTTAACATTCTTGCCGTCAACGCTGATGGTTTCACTGAATTTATTGCCAATATTCTGGTCAGCAGTAGGATACACAGCGGAATCAAGCGGTGTCCTTATCTGACCATTCTTGTCAAAATGCTTGGAAACATCCGTAGAGGCACTCCAGCTTGACAGGGTTGCAACCTCATCCCCATCTTGCACCTGAGTCTGACCATTGCCTACCTTTCTCTTATACCCTTCATCCATGAATTCACGGGTGTAGACCTTGCCGGTGGTGGTGCTCAGATAATAGGTATCCCCATCATCACCATTGAGCACCAGCATCTGGGCCATATTGCCCTTGCTATCTGCATATGTATTGCCCTTGCTATCCGCTATAGTGGAGAAAAAATTCTTCTGCGGGTCATCCAAAGTCTTGGTGAGACCACGATCCACCTTGGCGCTGGTGATGGTGAAGGGCTGGGTCAGGTCACTCTGGCCTGCAAACATATAGCGGTCACCCTGCTGGGTGTTGCCCAGGGAAACCAGCTCGCGAATCTTGGCTATTACATCCTTGCCAATAGCCTGTACATCGGTGGTGCCATTGGTATCGGTAGCTGCCTGTACCGTCTTTTCGTGAATGGTCGTCAGAAGGTCCTTCATATTGGACATGGCAGCATCAGCAGTCTTCATCCAGGAAATACCCGTCTTGACATTGCTCTGGAACTGGTCGTTCTCCGTATCGGTGTTCTGGTAACGGAGGAACTTGGAGTAGTTCACAGAGTCATCCGAAGGACGATGGAGCCTGCTGCCATCGGACTGTTCCATGAGTTTTGTCTGGTCTTCGTAGCTATCATTGAGCTGCTTCTGGTAGCGGCCTATCATCTGTGTGCTGCTTACGCGCATCGCTTCCACCTGTCCTTTCGGTTACTGCAACTGTTGCTATTTATTAACGTCCAACAGTACCTGTGCTGTTGATGAGCCTGTCAAGCATTTCGTCCATGGTGGTGAGGCATCTGGAGCAGGCGCTGTAGCCCTGCTGGAACATGATCATATTGGTCAGTTCCTCATTCCAGTTCACCGCTGATACAGACTTGCGCCACTCGTCCACCTGTATCAGCACTTCATCCTGTGCCTTGACCTTGGAATCCATGGTCTCGGCATCGCTGCCCAAAGCGGTCATGCGCTGGTTGTAGTAGGCTTCAAGGGAAATGGTGCCCATGGAACGCCGATCTGTGCCGTCTTTATGACCGCCGTTAAACTGCTTGGCAATGAAGTCTATTACCGTATTTTCCTGATTCATATTGAACAGGGTGCTAAGATCCACCGCATTAGTGCCATCGCCGGTACCATTGGCTTCGGCTCTATGTGCTCCCCCCGGCAATTCTTGTGCAACATGAGTAGTAGGATCAACCTCGGTAGTGGTTGTGCCCCAGTTGCGGGCAGCCACCTTATTCTGCCCATTTTCTGCCGTGAGCAGACTATTGAGTTCCAACGCTTTGATGATATCAATGGCCTTCAAGGTTTCCGTAGTTATCGTATTCCCATCATTGCCAGCCACAGTAGCCTTACTGTAATAATTGGTAATACCTGCCTCTTCCTTGTCATAGGTAGATACTACCATATGCCAGCCAGCACTATACTTATCAGCCTGCACAGTCTGTGTGGCCTCATCCCATCTGTAGACAATATCAGCCGCGCCGTAGAAATTGATGCCGGAGGTGCCAGTCAGTTCCGTTCCTGCTGCCGTAACAACTTTATTACCGCTATCCGTGATATTGCCGCTGGCATCCTCGGTGCCATAGGTGGCAGTACACGCCGAGCTGTCTATGCCCACCCCCTGCATATGCTGATGGTTGAAAGTAGTGAGCATGAAGGCTGACATCTTAGCCAGATAGTCGATATAGGCCTTGTCTTCCTCTATCTGGTCAAGCTGGGCTTTCAAGGTGCCGTTGGTGGGCTGGTAGGAAATGCCCGATTCCTTCAAGAGCACCGTGTAATCGTTGATGCCGTAAGTATCATTAGCGACCGGGTCTGAAAGTTCCAAGGTAAGCTTGTTGATGCCATTTACCAGGGAGACACCGTTGGACACCACGCTGTACATGCCGTTGCTATCTTCGTAAATATTCAGATTCACGAAAGAGGACAACTTGTCCACCAAGAGATCACGCTGGTCACGCAGGTCATTGGCCATGGCACCAGTCGCCTCGGTGCTCATGATGCTGCGATTCAGCTGGACTATCTGATCTGTATAGTCATTGATCCTGGTGATGTTCAGTTCAACATCCTTGTAATTGGCATCAATCTGATCCTGCATCTTCTGGGCTGCCGTATGGATGCGGTCGGCGAAAACCTTGCCCTTTTCTACCACCGTGATACGGGTGGAGGAATCACTGGCACTAGAGGACAGGGAGGACCAGGCCTTATAGAAGTCCTGGAGGGAATCCTGAACGTTCTCAAGGGAAGTATCGTTGAAAATTGCCTCTATCTTATCATATTCTTTGGCTCTCGAAGTATAGTAAGCACTGGTGGAGTTCTCGCTCCAGTACTGTCTGTCCGCATAAATATCACGTGCACGGGTGAGGGAGGTGGAGTCCACGCCCTGGCCTACCGCCACCTGGCCGTAGATGGAGGCCTCCTTCCGGGCATCCACGGCTGCCAGGTTCACGCTCTGGCGGGAATATCCTTCGGTGTTGGCATTGGAGATATTATGTCCGACCGTGTTCTCGGAAAGTTGGTTGGCATTGATACCCCTTACCAAAGTGTTCAGACCTGCAAAGGTGGAACGCATCTTCATCCCTCTTTCTATATACAGCGCCTAAACGCTGGAATCAAACATCTTCCTGTCGCGGCCTCCGTCTCTCCCAGGTCCGCCGGGAGCGGAGTAAATGGTGCCGGCTTTCACGCCGCTCATGAGGTTCATATGGTAATCTATGTAATCCTTGCTGCGGCTCATGAGTTCCTGATTCAAGGCTATGCTCTCCCGGAGCTCTTTGCCCAGGACATTGACCTTGTCCACCAGCCGAAAGGCCACATCCCTTTCCACAGAGTCAGGCTGGCTGGCCAAAAAGGCCGACATGCGGGAACTGCCATGCGCCTTGAGGAAAGCCGACTGTTCTTCCTCCAGGCGAACATAATCGCCCAGTGCCGATTCCATCGCCTGGACAGTTCCCGTGATTTCCTTGCCGCTGCTATGGAGCAGTGCTTTTTTCAATTGCTGCAGCCAATCCACGCAGTTGTTTCCCGTCAGCAGCTGCTTTCTCAGGAGCGCAACCGCCTCCTGCATGGCGGCTTTTTCCTCACGCTTATTTTCCATAGGCCTTACCTCGATGATTGCTGCATTTCCTGATTGGACAAACTTCACGCATCGTATTCAAAATTCTGCCTGTGGCTGACGTTTTCCCTGCCGCCCCGTCCGTAGACCGGGTCAACTGACACACCGCCAATCCGCCCCAGGCGCTGATTCACGGCTCCAAGGGCTCCCATGGCGAGGATGTTGTTGATCTCCGCCTGGGCTTTCACCCTTTCCACCAGCGCGCTGAGCTCCTCATGGGCATTCTTCAGCTCGCGGGCTAGGGGTCCCGCGAGCTGATATGCTTCCTGCATCTTCATATCCGGAGTGATGGAGGGATAAGCCTTTATAATCTTCAAGCATAATTCCTGCCGGGCAGACTCAGTCTTCTTGATAGACGCGGCCATATCCGCCTCGCGCTTCACCAGCCTGTCCAGGGTCTTCATATCCACCCCCACCAGAGCCGTATGCTTCTGCTTTCCCAAGGCCTCCACTGCGCCATAATCATTGCCAAGCTTGCGCAAAATAGTCAAAAGCTCCTGCCACATATAATGCCTCCCCAAAGACTAGGATTCAGAACTGGAGGTTCATGATGCGCTCTGCCACAGCTGATACATCTGGCTCGTAGGAGCCGGACCTTACCTCCTGGGCCATGATCTGCACTTTGTCATCGCGGACTTCGTCCATGGTCTTCAGCTCATGAAGCATATCGCTGAAGCTCTGAGCCTCCTGGGAGAGAACCAGTTCATCCTTGAAGCTTGCGCTCTCTGCCTGATGAGTGCGTTTCACGCTCTTTACCTGCTCATTGTTGTAGAGACTGGCAAGAGCCTGCAAAGCGCTGTTGTTGCTGACATACATCATTTTTCACCACCTTCTATTACTTCTGTCCTATCTATCGAAAAAAAAAGCGGGAGCCTTAACTCCCGCTTTGAGGCATTTATATGAGTTTAGCTCAAAATACCTCTGTTTATCTTCCATTTCCTCATTAAAACTACTATCTGTTGCTCTTATCCTTGGAATGCATGCCCTGACCGCGGTTGGCGTTAGCTGCCTGACGGGCGGCCACGATGCCTGCCGCCTGGCTCTGGATCTCTTTCTGCATGGCCTCCTTGCAGGTCTGGCAGAACTTGCCGCTGAGGATGGGGGCACCGCACTTCTCGCATGGATAGGTCATCTTCACGCCCACCTGCTCGAAACGGCCCTCGCGAATCAGCTTCTTTATGAGCTGCTCGCTGCAGCCCGTGGCCTCGGTGATTTCCAAGACTTTGGCCTTCGGATGGTCGCGGACGTAGTTCACGACCTCAGCTTCCTTCTCACGCATCTTGTCTTCGCAGTCGCGGCACATATGTGCGCCGTAGTCAGCGAACAGCTTGCCACAATGGGGACAATTCTTGACCTTTCCCGCCATAAAATCTTCACTCCTTCGCACATATATGCAACGAAACTTAACCTGTCGCTTCTGTTATTCGCCAAAGAGCAGAAAACTCCTTCCAGATATTTTACATTTCTTTGACGGGCACAGGACCGCGGGAGAGGGCGATGGCCCCCGTGCGGGCGATTTCAATGATCTCATAGTCAGCGAACATGTCAATGAAGCCGTCAATCTTGCTCTGCTGGCCTGTCAGCTCCACCACCACGTTCTCGGGGCTGATGTCCACAATCTTGGCGCGGAAGATTTCCACGATGTTCTTGATGTCGGCGCGGCTCTCCTTGCCAGCCTTGATCTTGATGAGCACCAGCTCGCGGGAGATGCTGGGCAGCTTGGTGAGGTTCACAATCTTGATGACGTCTATGAGCTTCCCCAGCTGGGTCACCACCTGCTCCAGCTCCCTGTCGCTTTCCACGGACACCACGATATTGATGCGGGTAACCTCCGGCTCCTCGGTGTAGCCTGCGGAAATGCTCTCGATATTGAAGGCGCGGCGGCTGATCAGGCCAGAGACATGGGTCAGGACGCCGGGCTTGTTGTCCACCAGGATGGCCAAAAGGTATTTCTGCATGTTCTCCATCTGTACTTTATCTCCCATCAGTCCTTACCTCCCAACACCATCTGGTCAAGCCGCTTGCCGCCCGGCACCATGGGCAGCACATCTTCGTCCTCCGGCACCATCACATCTATGAGCATAGGGCCTTTCTCGGCCAAGAGTTTCGGCAGGACTGTCTCCAGCTCTTCCTTCTTGGTCAGCCGATAGCCCTTCACCCCCATGGCCTCGGAGAGCTTCACGAAATCCGTCTTGCCCTTGAGCTCGGACTGGGAATAGTGATGGCTGTAGAAAAGCCGCTGCCACTGGGCCACCATGCCCAGAATGCAGTTGTGCAGGATGACCACCTTTACATCAATGTCGTTGTCTGCAATGGTGGCAAACTCCTGGCAGTTCATCATGATGCTGCCGTCACCGGTGAAGAGCACCACCGGGCTGTCAGGCTTCCCCAGCTTGGCACCCAAGGCCGCAGGCAGGCCGTAGCCCATGGTGCCCTGGCCGCCGGAGGTCAGGAAGTGGCGAGGCTCGTAGACATTGAAGAACTGGGCCGCCCACATCTGGTGCTGGCCCACATCCGTCACCGCAATGGTGTCCCGGGGCATGAGACTGCCAATCTTGGAAATCAAGGCACCGGGCTTGATGGCCTCCCCTTCCTCCACATAGCCGAAGGGCTTCTCCTTGGCCCTGGCCACAGCCTGCTCCAACCAGGGGGCGAAGCGGCTCCTGAAATCATCTGGCACCTTGGAGAGCTTATCCTTCAACAGGGGCAACGACCAGCGCAGGTCACCCAAGACACGCAGGTCTGCCTCCACATTCTTGTTGACCTCGGCAGCATCCAGCTCGAAGTGGACAATCTTGGCATGGGGAGCAAAAGCTGCCACCTTGCCCGTGACGCGGTCAGAGAAGCGCATGCCGATGCAGAGCAGCAGGTCGCACTCCTGGATGGCCATATTGGAGCCATAGCTGCCATGCATGCCCGCCATCCCCAGGAAGCCCTCGCCGTCAGCAGGGTAAGTGCCGATGCCCAAGAGGGTGGTGGTGACAGGCACCCCCAGGCGCTGCACAATGTCCCTGAGCTCCTGCGCCGTGTCGGAAGTATTCACGCCACCGCCGGTGAAGATAAGCGGCTTCTTGGCCTTCTGGATGGCCCGGACAGCCGCATCAATCTCAGCTTCGTCCCCCTCGTATTCGCCGCTGTAGCCCTTCAGCGAAACCGTCTCAGGATAGTTGAAGTCAATCTCAGTATCGAAAACATCTTTCGCCACATCAATGACTACGGGTCCAGGACGGCCAGTGCGGGCGATGAAGAAGGCCTCTTTCAGGACTCTCGGCAAATCCTTCGCCTTTTTCACCAGATAATTGTGCTTGGTGATGGGAGTGGTGATGCCGCAGACATCGGCCTCCTGGAAGGAGTCCTTACCGATGTAGGGATTTGCCACCTGCCCGGTGATGCAGACCAGGGGCACAGAATCCATGCTGGCGGTGGAAATGCCGGTAATGAGGTTGGTAGCGCCGGGGCCGGAAGTGGCGAAGACCACTCCCACCTTGCCCGTGGCTCTGGCATAGCCGTCCGCCGCATGTACTGCTCCCTGCTCATGGCGGGTCAGGATATGGGGAAATTTCATCTTGTATACGGCGTCATAAAGGGTCAGCACAGCCCCTCCGGGATAGCCGAACACCACTTCCACGCCTTCTTTTTTCAGGCTCTCAAGTACAGCCTGTGCACCATTCATCTTCAATGCAAAGCCCCCTCCAAATTTTACAATATTTGTTATTATACCCTAAATGTATACAACATTACAAGTGAAGGTCATGGTCGCTTGCCAACACCAGCCCCGTAACGCTCAAAGCCCCTGCCCTCTTCAGCACCTTGCCGCAGGCTTCCATGGTGCTGCCGGTGGTGAAGATATCGTCCAGGAACAGGATATCCCTGCCCTGCACCACTGGCTGGCCGCCCTCCTCTATCGCTGAAAAAGCTCCCCGCAGGTTTTCCTCGCGCTCGACAGGGCTCAGGCCGTACATGGCTCTGGTCTCGCGGTTGCGGATCAGGCCACGGGTCAAAGGTATCTCCTTCTCCTGCAGCCAGTCCTTGAAGATCAGTTCCGTCTGGTTGAAGCCACGGGCCTTCTCCTTGGCGGCATAAAGCGGCACAGGCACCGCCAGGAAATCCTTGCGCCTGAGCCAAACAAGTTCAGGCTCCGCTTTCTCTAGCAGGGACTTCAGATAAGGCAGGGCACTGGTCTTCCTGCGGTACTTCAAGTCCTTGATGAGTTTCTCCAGGCAATCCTTGTAACTGCTCAAGGCCCAGATTTCCGTGAAGGCCGAACCTGGCGGCAGGGACAGCCGCCGCACCGACAGCGCCTCCTGCAGGCATGCCTCGCACCAGCCGCTCCTCTCCGCCACATACTTGCCACATCTGGGACAGCAGGAGGGAAAGAGAAACTCCCAGAAACTGCCCAAGATATCACGGGACATTTCCTTCAGTTTCGGCAAAACCTTCTCCTCCCTTCGCCATGTCACCGTCAAGGTACAGACTTCGACCTCAGCGGGACTTTTCCTGCCTGCTTGTTGATTTAAGGGCGCATTTGATTTATCATTAGAGGAAATGTGTTGATTTAAACGAGGAGCAAATCATGAGAGATAAAGCCGAAGAGAAAATCACCCTGTTGGGAGAGAAGAAGGTCAAGTACCACTATGACTACTGCCCGGAGATACTGGAGACCTTTGAGAACCGCCACCCGGACAATGATTACTGGGTGAAGTTCAACTGCCCCGAATTCACCGCCCTCTGCCCCATCACCGGGCAGCCGGACTTCGCCACCATCTATATTTCCTATATCCCCGACCGCAAGATGGTGGAAAGCAAGTCCCTGAAGCTGTATCTGGTGAGCTTCAGAAGCCATGGAGACTTCCATGAGGATGTGGTGAATGTCATCATGAAAGACCTTGTAAAACTCATGGAGCCAAAGTATATCGAGGTCTGGGGCAAGTTCCTGCCCAGAGGCGGGATTTCCATTGACCCCTTTGCCAATTACGGACGGCCGGGGACGAAATTTGAGGCATTGGCGTGGGAAAGGTTCAAACAACATGACCTCTACGCTTTGGATAAAGTGGATAATAGGTAATTCTTTCTGGGGGGCTACATTTGAAACGGCAGAAACGCATTGCGCTTATAAATGATATAACCGGCTTTGGGCGCTGCTCGGTGACGGTGGAACTCCCTTTGATTTCTGCCTTGAAAGTGCAGGCCTGTCCTTTGCCTACGGCCATTCTCTCCGTACACACGGGCTTCCCTGAACACTATCTGGATGACTACACGGAGCGGATGACACCCTATATGAAAAACTGGGAAACCAATCATCTTTCCTTTGACGGCATCCTGACAGGGTTCCTTGGCTCTGAGCAACAGATTCAGATCGTGCTGGACTTTATCAGGCGGTTCAAGAGCAAATCCACCCGCATCATGGTAGACCCGGTCATGGGGGACTATGGCAAGCTGTATAAGTCCTACACCCCGGAGATGTGCAAGGGCATGAAGCGGCTCCTGGCAGTGGCCGATCTCATCACGCCGAATCTCACGGAAGCCTGCGAACTTCTTGATGTGCCTTATCCAAAGGACGGGCATGTTTCCTTTGATACCTTGGAATATATGGCAGCAGAGCTCTCCGAGCGCGGGCCTTCGCAGGTGGTGATCACAGGGCTGGGCACGCCTGACGGGCACGCCATACGGAACTTCATCTACGAAGCGGAAAGGGGTTCTGTGCTGGAGGTGCCCAAGATTGGGCATGATCGCAGCGGGACAGGGGATGCCTTTGCGGGGATTGTGGCGGCTTCTCTGATCAAGGGAGAACCGCTGGAGAGTTCTGTGAAGAAAGCGGCGACATTTATCAGCAAGTGCCTGCTATATGCAGAGGAACTTGAACTGCCCTGGAATTACGGGTTACCATTTGAAGAATATCTTACCGAGTTGAAGTGAGGCCCCAAGGGCCTGTACTTTTTCTTTGGCGCAAAGAAAAAGTACCAAAAAGATAGCAGCGGGCTGCCTTCCTTCACGGAAGCCAAAGCCCGCCGGGCGCCCATCCTTGGGCGCCTGCCCTGATTGCTAAATTAACTACGAACGAGGCAAATTAGTATGATTGTTTATGCTACACATAAGGGTGGGCGGTATCTGCCCATTGAAGAAAGTTTGCGGGAGCAGCCGGAGGGCACGCGGAATATTTATGTGAACCTCACCAATAGGTGCAACTGCGCTTGCACCTTCTGCCTGCGGAATATGAAAGAGATGGTGGAGGAGCATAGCCTTTGGCTGAAGCAGGAGCCAACCGTTGCAGAAGTGGAGAAGAAGCTAGAAGCCCTGCCCTGGGATAAGATTGCCGAAGTGGTGTTCTGCGGGTTCGGTGAGCCTACCCTGCGTCTGGATGCGCTGGTGGAATTGCTGCACTTCGTGAAGGAGAACTACCCTGAGCATCCCACCCGGCTGAATACCAATGGGCTCAGCGAATTGGAATACGGGCATGAGACAGCTTCCGTCTTCCGCGGCATTCTCGATACCGTGTCCATCAGCCTCAACGCAGCCACGGCAAAGGGATATTATGAGCTGACCCGGGCCAAGTATGGGGTAAAATCTTATGAAGGTCTGCTGACCTTCGCCGAGCATTGCAAGGCGTATGTGCCCCATGTGGTGCTGACCATCGTGGATCATGTGACCAGCCCGGAAGATATTGAAAAATGTCGGGGTATTTGTGAAAGCAGAGGTTTGACACTGCGAGTGCGTCCATATGAAGACTCATAAGAATGATGTTAACTAATCAGGTCGCACCTCATCCGCCCCTTCGGGGCACCTTCCCCTGAGGGGAAGGCTAATCATATACACACCAAAAAGCGGCTTGCATCTTATCGGATACGCAAGCCGCTTTTCATACAGTAAAAACCATTAAAAATTTACCCTTCTTATTCACTTGTCTGCCATGGCTCCCTCTCGAGCAGGAACCGAAGCGAAGTATTTGATTGTTTGGCCCAAACATTAGTGATTCAACATCACAACCTGAGTGTACACCACATACCGTTTGCCGTTACCGATAACGATAGGATACCTGATGGGTTTACCTTGGTCTCGAATGGCTAACGATGAGTCGTAAAGATACCCGGGATAGAGAACTCCTTTGGAACCGGCCTAGTGCCTTTTATCCGCCCGGCTTTGGGTACGACTGGCGACTACGTCATCATCACGCCCCATTTCGCCTCGCAGATACTCTCACTACACAATCTGCACTGCTATCCGGAACTCAAAGGAAGCTCGCGGTAAAACATCTTCAATAACCGCTCACATCCTTTCGCGTAAGGGATTGAAGAGAACCTCTTTCGGCTGGCAGACACCCTGCGGAGCAATCACCCTCTAGGACTCATGCCCTTTCGGCAAGTCTGACCATCTCCTCTTTACGATTCCTATTATAGCACGCTATTCAGACTATTGCAATGGTTTTGATGAAATTTCCTAAAAAATTCTTTTTTGTCAAAGCCTTGCCCACTGCGTTATAATTGATAGTGAACTTTTTACTTGCAAGGTATTATATTATTACAGAGGAG
>JAGBLH010000094.1 GCA_017635515.1 Selenomonas sp. | reverse complement strand
CCTCCCGCGAGCACGCCCCTGTGGCCATCCGCGCCGCTGGCGTCCCCGTGGTCATCGCCGCCAGCTTCGCCCGCATCTTCTACCGCAATGGCATCAACATCGGCCTGCCCTTGCTGGAAATCGGGGACGAGGTGGAGAAAATCAAGGCTGACGATGAGCTGACGGTGAACGTGGCTACGGGCGAGATCAAGGATCTCACCACCGGTGACGTCTTCCATGCCCACCCCTTGCCGGGCTTCGTGCAGGAAATCGCCCAGGCTGGCGGCCTGATCAACTATATCAAGAGCAAATAAGGTGATGAGATGGCAAAAATCGTGGTAATACCCGGCGATGGCATCGGTGAGGAAATCACTCGCTCCGCCGTAGAAGTGTTGAAAGCAGCAGACAAGAAATACAATCTTGGCTTGGAATATGAGTTCCATGACGCAGGCGGCACCGCCTACGACAAATACGGCACCCCGCTGCCGGAGGAAACCCTGGAGGCTTGCAAGCAGGCTGACGGTGTGCTATTTGGCGCCGTGGGCGGGGACAAGTGGGATAATGTGGACCCCGCCCTGCGCCCGGAAAAGGCCATCCTGGGCCTGCGCAAAGGCCTGGGCCTCTATGCCAACCTGCGCCCCGTGAAGGTGGCTGAGTCGCTGGTGGATTATTCCCCCCTGAAGCCTGAGCTGGCCAAAGGCGTGGATCTGGTCATCGTCCGCGAGCTGGTGGGGGGCATCTATTTCGGCGAACGCTGCGAGTCGGAAATCCATGAGGGGGCAGAGCGCGCCTGGGATCTGGAGAACTACTCCGTGCCCGAGGTGGAGCGCATCGTGAAATTGGCCTTCGAGACAGCCAAGCTGCGCCGCGGCAAGGTCACTTCCGTGGACAAGGCCAATGTGCTGGCCACCTCCAGGCTCTGGCGGCGCACGGCTGCCAAGGTGGCAGAGGGCTATCCCGAGGTGGAGATGAAGAACCTCTATGTGGACAACTGCGCCATGCAGCTGGCCATCAATCCGGGGCAGTTCGATGTCATCGTCACGGGCAACCTCTTCGGCGACATTCTCTCCGATGAAGCGGCTGTGGTGGGCGGCTCCATCGGCATGCTGCCCTCTGCCTCCATCGGCACTTCCACCAGCCTCTACGAGCCCATCCACGGCAGCGCCCCGGACATTGCAGGCAAGGGCATTGCCAATCCCATGGGCACCATCCTTTCCGCCGCCATGCTGCTGCGCTATTCACTCCATCAGGAGGAGGCCGCCAGGGCCATCGAGGCAGCGGTGGATAAGGTGCTGGAGGAAGGCTTCCGCACCCCCGACCTCTGGAAAGAAGGATTTAAGCAGGCAAACACCGAAGAGATAACCAAAGAAATCTCGCAAAGGGTGTGAAGCAGATGAAGATGACAGGTGCAAAGGCCGTGGCCGCCTGCCTCAAAGAGTATGGCGTGGATGTGGTCTTCGGCTATCCCGGGGGCATGATCCTGCCCCTCTATGACGCTTTCTATGATGAAAAGGGCATCAGGGAAGTCCTGGTGACCCACGAGCAGAATGCGGCTCATGCTGCCGATGGCTATGCCCGGGCTTCGGGCAAGGTGGGGGTGTGCATCGCCACCTCCGGCCCTGGTGCCACCAATCTGGTGACGGGGCTGGCTACCGCCTTTATGGATTCCATTCCTGTAGTGGCCATCACGGGGCAGGTGGATACCAGCCTTTTGGGCCGCGATGCCTTCCAGGAAACGGATATTCTGGATATTACCATGCCCATCACCAAGAACAATTACAAGGTCAAGGATGTAAAGAAGCTCATCCCCACCCTGCGGGAGGCTTTCCAGCTGGCGAAGAAAGGTCGTCCCGGCCCGGTGCTGGTGGATATTCCCCGCGACCTCTTCTTTGCGGAAGTGGACTATGAGCCGCAGGAGCCAGAGTGCCATGAGCCTGGCAAGCCCGATGCTGATTTCCGCATCTGCGCCGCCGAGGCTGCCGAGGAAATCGTGAACGCTAAGCGCCCGCTGGCCATTGTGGGGGGCGGGGTGATTTCTGCCGGCGCGGCCAAAGAAGCCGTGGCCTTGGTGGAGAAATACCACCTGCCGGTGGTGAGTACCCTCATGGGCCTGGGGGCAGTGCCAGGCACTCATCCCCAGTATCTTGGGTTTGCAGGCATGCACGGGGAAAAGGCCGCCAACCATGCCATTGCGGCAGCAGATTTGGTCATTGCCATCGGCAGCCGCTTCGGTGACCGCCAGACAGGCAACCTCAAGAAGTACACCCAGGACAAGAAGTTCATCCACATCGACATAGATCCTGCTGAGATTGACAAGAATGTGGCAGGTTCTCTGGGACTGGCGGGGGACATGAAGACTATCCTGGGTCTGCTCATGCGCCATGAGCCGCAGGGAGAGCTGAAGGAGTGGTGGCAGCAGATTGAAAGCTGGCGGGAGATTTATGAGTATGACTACCAGCACAGCCGCCTGACCGTGCCCTGGGCCATGCATCAGGTGGCCCAGTCCACCAAAGGGCGTCCCTATGCCTTTGCTACGGATGTGGGGCAGCACCAGATGTGGGCGGCCCTGCACCTGCGGCCAGAGGCGCCCCGCACCTGGCTGACCTCCGGGGGACTTGGCACCATGGGCTTCGGCCTGCCTGCCGCCATGGGGGCGCAGCT
This sequence comes from Selenomonas sp., assembly GCA_017635515.1. GTDB lineage: Bacteria > Bacillota > Negativicutes > Selenomonadales > Selenomonadaceae > Selenomonas_B. The sequence continues at coordinate 2,167 of JAGBLH010000094.1, read as the reverse complement.
CTACTATGGCAAGGAGCGCCGGGTCATCCATGTGGCAGGCGACGGCGGCATCAAGATGACGGGCAATGAGTTCTACACCATCGCCAGGCTGAACCTGCCCATCATCTCCATCATTGCCAACAACTCCAGCCTGGGCATGATCCGCCAACTGCAGAAGGTCATGTACAATGAAAGGTACATTGCCTGCGAGCTGGACTATCCCATGGATTTTGAAAAGTACGCCGGGAGCTTCGGCATCAAGGCAGAAACCGTGGACACCCAGGAAGGCTTCGCCGTGGCCCTGCAGGATGCCCTGCAGGATACGGAGCACCCCAGGGTCATAGTCATGAACATATGGCGCAGTTTCGTGGAGCCCATGATCAAGGGCGGAGCCCGCATAGACGAGTTTGTGGAATTCAAATAGATTGGCCGGTAGCTGTGGCTTTTCATGCGCAGCGGCTGGATAAAATCCCTCCCATGTCGTATAATGACAATATCATTTGACATTGGAGGGATTTTTTTGGTAAAGAAAGGCATTATTCTGGCAGGCGGTTCAGGTACCAGGCTTTACCCTTTGACTGAAGTGGTTTCCAAGCAGCTGATGCCTGTTTATGACAAGCCCATGATTTACTATCCCTTGAGCACCTTGCTCTTGGCGGGCATCAATGATATCCTCATCATCACCACGCCACAGGATCAGGAACTTTTCAGGAGGCTTTTAGGGGATGGCAGCCAGCTGGGCATCAGCATCAGCTATGCGGTACAGCCAAGACCCGAGGGCCTTGCCCAGGCGTTCCTCATTGGTGAGGAGTTTATCAAGGGGGATCCCTGTGCCCTGGTGCTGGGGGACAATATTTTCTACGGCTCTGATCTGGCCAAGGCCATGCAACGGGCTGCTGCCTGCGATGATGGCGCTACGGTCTTTGCCTATTATGTGTCTGACCCTGAGCGTTACGGCGTAGTGGCTTTTGACAAGGAAGGCCGCGCCACCAGCCTGGAGGAGAAGCCGAAGGAGCCAAAGTCAAATTATGCGGTGACGGGACTGTATTTCTACGATAAAGACATCGTGGATATTGCCAAGGAAGTGAAGCCCTCGCCCCGTGGGGAACTGGAAATCACCGATGTGAACAAGGCTTATCTGGCAGCGGGCAAGCTCAGGGTGGAGAAGATGCGCCGCGGCTATGCCTGGCTGGATACGGGGACCCATGAATCCCTGCTGCAGGCGGCCCAGTTCGTCCAGACTATCCAGGCCCGCCAGGGGCTTAAGGTAGCCTGTATCGAGGAGATCGCCTATCGCATGGGCTATATCGGGCCTGAGCAGCTGCTGAAGCTGGCGGAGCCAATGAAGAAGAATGCCTATGGCAAGTATTTGCAGCAGCTGGCTAGAGAGAGATAAGGAAAGGTCGCAGAGAGAATGAAAGTAACGGAAACTAAGCTGAAAGGCGTTTATGTCGTGGAGCCGCAGGTCTTTGGCGATGCGCGGGGCTGGTTCATGGAGAGCTGGTCCAAGCGCAAGCTGGAGGAAGCTGGCCTGAAAGTGGAGTTCTTGCAGGACAACCAGTCTTACTCCTCTCAGAAGGGCATCCTGCGCGGCCTGCACTATCAGCAGAATCCCATGTGCCAGGCCAAGATGGTGCGCTGTACCCGGGGCAAGATCTTCGATGTGGCGGTAGATATCCGCCAGGGCTCCCCCCAGTACGCCCAGTGGGTAGGGGTGGAACTTTCCGCCGAGAACAAGAAGCAGCTCTTCGTACCCCGGGGCTTTGCCCACGGCTTCATCACCCTCACGGATGAGGTGGAGGTGCAGTACAAGGCTGACAACTACTACGCTCCAGAGTGCGATGGCAATGTGCGCTGGGATGATCCTGAGATTGGCGTGGAGTGGCCCATCCAGCCGGTGATTCTCTCCGACAAGGACGAGAAGGCGCCGACCCTGGCTGAGCGCATGGAAAAGAAGGAAATCAACTTTGTCTATGAGGAGATGAAGTAATGAATATTGTTGTTACCGGCGGCGCCGGCTTCATCGGGGCCAACTTCGTCTACTATATGCTGGAGAACCGTCCCGAGGACAAGATCATCTGCTATGACAAGCTGACCTATGCGGGCAACCTGGCTACGTTGGCAGAGGCTCAGAAGAACAAGCAGTTCAAGTTCATCAAGGGCGATATTGCTGACCGCGAGGCAGTTT
>JAGBLH010000093.1 GCA_017635515.1 Selenomonas sp. | reverse complement strand
GTCAGCCTTCTTGATCTTGGCAGGCTGTCCCTCCGCATCCGGCGGCCCCTGCATGCCGCCTGCCCCGTCATCCAGGCCCAGCACCAGCACATTGGTATAGCCGTCAAAGCGGGGGTCCACCGCTCCCCGGCGGGCCTCCTGCCGCTCCGTGTAGCCGGCGTACATCTTCTGGTACTCGCCATAGATGTGCTGGCCCCAGTTCACCAGCGTAAGCCCGGCAAAGGCCACGCCAGCCAGCACCAACCCGAAAATCATCAGCAGCAGGGTCAGGCGGAGCAGCGCTTTCCTGCGCCTGCGGGCCAAAGCCCTGCGCTTCTTCAGGATATTGTCACGGGAGGTGCCTTTCCTGGGAACTTTGGCCCTGGGCCTGTCCCTTCCGTCATTTCTGTCCATCAGCCCATCCCCTGACTGGCACTTCGGGCCAGAAGAATCTCATTGCGTGCCTGCACCGTGGCGGGGTGAACCAGATGACCCTTCTGCACCACGAAGATGATAGACTCGCTGAGGCCTGTCAGCACCATCTCGTCAAGGCTCGCCTCCCGGGACAGCTGCCGCAGGTGCTCCACCTCAGGATAGTCCCTGCTTGGCTCTATCATATCCGCATACCAGATGATCTTGTCAAGTGGGGTCATCTGGCTTCCCCCTACCGTATGGCGGTAGATGGCCTGGCAAATCTCCGGGTCGTCCACCCCGTAGAGCTCACGCACCCGCTGGGCACCGATATAGGCATGGAGCAGCAGGGGCATGGAGCGCTCCAGCAGCTCCACCTCAATGCCACGCTTCTCTGCCTCCGCTATCATGGAATCATTGGGAAACTCCCGGGCGCAGTCGTGCAGCAGCCCTGCCAGGCGGGCCTTTTCTTCGTCCACCCCAAAGCGGCGGGCCAGGAATGCCGCCGTATCTGCCACCCCCAAGGAATGGCGGAAGCGACCGGGCTTCAGCCTCCTTGCCAGCTCCGCCTTCATCTCTTCGTAATTCATCCCTGCCATCAGCTATACAGACCTTCCTTATAGATATACGCTTCCACTTCCGCCGTCACCAGATACTTGATAGAGCGCCCCTCCTGCACCCGCCTGCGGATATCCGTGGAGGAAATCTCCAGCTCCGGGGTGGGCAGCTCATGGATATGCTCTGCCACCAGTCCCTCGCCAAACTCCCGCCGCAGCCTGGGCAAATCAAGGGCGCAGCCCTGCCTGGTGGCGGCGATGAAGTGGCAGATTTCCAGCAGGTGCTGTGCCTCGTGCCAGGTGGAAAGCTCATTGATGGCGTCAGCGCCCGTGATGAAGTAGAACTCCGCCTCCTGCCCGTGGGCCTCCTGCAGTTCCTGCAGGGTGTCCACAGAGTAGGACGGGCCCTTCCGCTCCAGCTCAATCCGCGACACTTCAAAGCAGGGATTGGTGGCCGCTGCCATCTCCGTCATCACCAGCCGGGCATAGGCAGGAGCCACTTTCCGCCCCTGCTTGTGGGGGGGCTGGGCGGCGGGGATGAAGAGCACCTGGTGCAGGCCGAACTGCTCCCGCACCGCCTCCGCCGTCAGGAGGTGCCCCACATGGACAGGGTCAAAGGTGCCCCCCATGATGCCTATTTTCTTTCGCACAGCCTTACGCACCTCCCCAGTATAAAAGCAATGCTGCCAAAATGCAGGTCAGGATAATCAGGAAAAGCGCTCTGGCATAGTCCCAAAAGTCAAATTTCCCCTTGGGGGTTGCCAGGTACTCCCGCAAAGCCCTGCACCAGCCTGAAAGATTCACCCTCTGACCTGCCCTTCCCCGTAGATGAGGTATTTCGTGCTGGTCAGCTCCCTGAGACCCATGGGGCCACGGGCGTGGAGCTTCTGAGTGCTGATGCCGATCTCCGCCCCAAAGCCGAACTCAAAGCCATCGGTGAAGCGGGTGGAGGCATTCACGTACACTGCCGCCGCATCAACTTCCTGCTGGAAGCGATGGGCGCTCACCAGATTCTCGGTGACGATGGTCTCGGAATGTCCCGTATTGTAACAGTTGATATGCTCAATAGCCTCGTCAAGGCTAGACACCACCTTCACGGCTAAAATCAGGTCGCCGTACTCCGTGCTCCAGTCCTCTTCCGTAGCAGCTTTCAGCCCCGGCAGGATGGCCAGAGTCCTGGGGCAGCCCCGCAGCTCCACGGACTTTTCCTCCATGGCTTCCCTCAGCAAAGGCAGGAAGGTCTCAGCTGCCCCCTCATGCACCAGCAGGGTTTCCATGGCGTTGCAGACGGAGGGGCGGGAGGTCTTGGCATTGATGGCAATGGCCAGAGCTTTGTCCAGATCGGCGCTCTCGTCCACAAAGGTATGGCAGACCCCGGTGCCTGTCTCAATCACAGGCACGGAGCTGTTCTCCACGATATGGCGTATCAGCCCCGCCCCGCCCCGGGGGATAATCACGTCCAGGATGCCGTTCAGGTGGGTCATGGCGGTGACCGCCTCACGGTCCGTAGCTTCGATGAACTGCAAGGCCCCCTGGGGAATCCCCGCTTCATAGGCGGCCTGGGCCAGAATGTGGCTGATGGCGGTATTGGAATTGATGGCCTCGGAGCCGCCCCGCAGGAGCACAGCATTGCCGGACTTCAGGCAAAGCCCCGCCGCATCTGCCGTCACATTGGGACGGGCCTCATAGATGATGCCGATAAGGCCCAGCGGCACCCGCACCCGGCGAATCTCCAGGCCATTGGGACGCACCGTGCCGTACTCGCACTCCCCCACCGGGTCAGGCAGGGCTGCAGTCTGGCGCAGCCCCTCGGCCATCTGCCCGATGCGGACTTCCGTAAGCTGGAGCCTGTCGAGGTAAGAAGCCTTGGTACCCTTGGCTTTAGCTGCCTCCATATCCTTGGCATTAGCCTCCAGGATTTCCGCGCTGTGCGTGAGCAAAGCGTCAGCCATAGCCAGCAGGGCCTTGTCCTTCACACTGCTGGAAAGCACTCCCAAAGCTGCCGCTGCCTGCTTGGCCATCCTGGCCTTGTTCTTTACCACTGTCTCAATACCTGCTGCCAACATGCTGATTCCCCCTGTCTCTTAAACCATCAAAACAAGATTATCCCTGTGTATGACTTCTTCAGGTAAATCCTTAATGTCAGTATCCGTCAAAAGCGCCTTGAAATCCTCACTTCTGTGTCCTGCCAGCTTCCTGAGGATTTCCGAGCCGTAGCTAACCTGTCCCCGGGCTATCTCCCTGCCGTCGGCAGAAAGCACCCGGACACTGCTGCCCGCCTCGAAATCCCCCTCGCAGGAGGTAACCCCTGCCGCCAGCAAACTGGAGCCACGGGAAAGGGCCACCTCGCAGCCCTTGTCTACAGTGATGTCGCCTGAGAGCCGCTTGCCAAAGGCCAGCCAGCCCTTGCGCACCCGCAGGTGCTCCTCCTTGGCGGGGAACACCGTGCCGATTTGCTCCCCCGCCAGCACCTCGCGCAAGACCTGCCGCCGCGCTCCGGGGGCAATGACCAAAGTAATGCCCGCGCCCCCTGCAATCTTGGCGGCCTCAATCTTCGTCATCATGCCGCCGGTGCCCAGCTTCGTACCTGCACCCCCAGCCAGGGCTTCAATCTCGGGGGTGATCTCCTTGATTTCAGACATCAGCTTTGCTTCAGGGTTGGTATTGGGATTGGCTGTGTAGACCCCTTCGATATCCGACAGGATAATCAGGGCATCAGCATCCACCAGGGCCGCCACCACCGCCGACAGGGTATCGTTGTCCCCTATCTTGAACTCCTCCACCGCCACGGCATCGTTCTCGTTGATGACGGGGATAACCCCCATCTGTATCAGCGCCAACAGAGCATTGCGGGAGTGGGTGTACTGGCTGTGCCGCAGGGAATTCTCCCTGGTCAGGAGCACCTGAGCCGCCGTCTGCCCATATTCGGCAAAGAAGCGCTCATAAATGTGCATGAGCACCCCCTGCCCCACAGCAGCCAGCGCCTGCTTCCTGGGCAGTTCCGCCGGCTTTTCCGTCATATTCATGCGCCCCAGCCCCGCCGCCATAGCGCCGGAAGTCACCAGTATCATTTCCTTGCCCGCATTCTGCAGGTCAGCAATCTGGCGCACCAGGCGCTCGATATTTTCATAGCTCAGACGGCCCGTAGCATGGGTAAGGGAGCTAGTGCCTACCTTAACTACTATGCGTTTTGCTTCTTTTAAGCGTTCTCGTGCAGTCATAAAGCCCCTCCCACAAAAACCAACGTAAGCGCGGCTGATATTATGTCATAAGCGTAGCTTTGGAAAATTTGCGTTAAGAAAATATTTTTTGCTTTCAAACTTTCCTTTATGCGAAGAATACGTTCAACCGAAGGGCGTTGTTCTGAGCATGAAGGCTTAATTAAAAGCAAAAAATATTTTTAGCAAATTTTCCCTGCGAAGCGTTGACATAATATCAGTCGCCAGCGCCTTAGCATGTGTAAATCACTTCGGCAGCTCAATCTTCGGTTTCTCAAAATTGCGCTTGAAAAGCAGCCCGTTGCGCCCAATCACCTGTACCAGGTTGGCATCAGCCCGCTCTGCCAGCAGCTCGATGGCATCTGCCGGCTCATCCGGGGAATTCTGCAGCACCCGCACCTTGATGAGCTCCCTCTTCTTGATGGCTTCCCTGGCTGCCTGCACCACCGTGGGGGTGACACCTTCCTTGCCAATCTGCACAATGGGCTCCTCACTCATGCCCATGGAGCGCAGGAAACTCTTCTGCTTGCCTGTAAGTGAATTGCGAATCAAAAAACTTACCTCCGATTATTTTTTACACCTCATCCGCCCCTGCGGGGCACCTTCCCCTCAAGGGGAAGGCTATTCTCTCCACTCAAACTCCATGGAGCCGATATGCACCGTGTCGCCCTCTTTGATGCCCCGGGCCTTGAGCTTTTCATCAATGCCCTTGATGCGCCAGATGTACTGGAAGCGGCGCAGAGCCTCATCATTGAGGAAGTTGGTCATGGCCACCAGTTTCTCCAGGGCCTTGCCGGACACCACGAAATCACCGGAAATATCACGCTTGATGGTAATCTTCTCGGGATCTTCCTTGTTCTCGTCGTAAACCTTGACCTCTTCCTCGGTCTCGATTTCCGGCACATAGTTGTCCAGCCACTCGCCCACATAGGAGATGAGCTCTGTCAGCCCCTCCCGGGTAGCAGCAGAAATGGCAAAGAGCTTCAACCCTTCCTTCTCTGCCAGCTCTTTCAGGCGCGGCAGATTCTCCTGAGCTTCCGGCAGGTCCATCTTGTTGGCCACCAGGATCTGGGTACGGCGGGCAATCTTCTCGCTGTACTTCTTCAGCTCCACATTGATCTTGTAATAATCCTCCACAGGATCCCGGCCCTCCAGGCCAGAAGCATCCACGATGTGCAGGATCAGCTTCGTGCGCTCCACATGGCGCAGGAAGTCATGGCCCAGGCCCACGCCGTCAGCGGCGCCTTCGATAAGACCCGGAATATCCGCCATGACGAAGCTCTTCTCATAATCAGTCTTCACCACGCCCAGCACAGGGGTAATGGTGGTGAAATGGTACTCCGCAATCTCGGGACGGGCCGCAGAGCAGCTGGCCACCAGGCTGGACTTGCCCACGCTGGGATAGCCCACCAGTCCCACATCAGCCAAGAGCTTCAGCTCCAAAATCAGGCGCTTGCTCTCGCCCGGCTCGCCGAACTCGGCAAAAGTCGGGGCGCGGTTGGCAGAATTGGCGAATTTTGCATTGCCGCGGCCACCGCGGCCCCCCTTGGCCACCACGGCCTGCTGGCCGACTTCCGTCAAATCTGCCAGCACCTCCCCCGTCTCCTCGTCCTTGACGATGGTTCCGGGGGGCACCTTCACGAAGCAGGCGGGCGCATTGGCGCCGTACTGGTTCTTGATATCACCATTCTCGCCGTTGTCTGCCGCAAACTTCCTGTGATAGCGGAAGTCCAGCAGGGTATTCATATTCTGGTCGACTATGAAAATGACGTCACCGCCCCTGCCGCCGTCACCACCGGCAGGGCCGCCCTTGGGCACGAACTTCTCCCGGCGGAAGGCACTCTTGCCATGGCCACCGTCACCAGCCTTGACAATGACCTTGGTTCTGTCTATGAACTGCATATATCCTCCTTCAAGCTGAAACTCGTTGTCAAAAATGAAAAACCGGCGTTGCGATGAACACCGGCTTTTCATTCCTGACAACGCAACCTAACGTCTTCTTTTCAACAATATAAAGAATACCTGCGCCGATGTATCCCTGCGCAGGTACCCCATATTTTTAGATTACATAGCTTCCTCAGCAGTGTAAACGCTGATCTGGCGCTGGTAACGGCCCTTGCGCTCGATAGCCACCTTGCCGGCGACCTTTGCGAAGAGGGTATCGTCCTTGCCTCTGCCAACGTTATGACCCGGATGGAAGTGCGTGCCGCGCTGACGAACCAGGATGCTGCCTGCGGTCACAATCGTGCCAGCATGCTCCTTCACGCCAAGGCGCTTGGACTCACTGTCACGACCATTACGGGTGGAGCTAACGCCCTTTTTATGAGCGAACAGCTGTAAGTCAAAAGTAAACATCAAGTTCACCTCCATTGCGTGAAAGGCCAACTTTCATCACCTTTCATTGATGCGAACTGCCTTGGGAGTGAGCTTCTCGATTTCCCTCAGTCCCAAAAGCATTGACTGTAATACAGCCTCTGTGAGATCATCGGGAGCACCCTTGAGCTTCATCGAAAGTTTACCACTCGCGACCTCATAATCCGTCTCGCGATGCAGATGCTTTCCTATGCCCAAGAGGGCGGTCTGAGCCAGAGCCGAAACCCCTGCACAGACAATATCCTCGCCGCGTGCCGCCGTGCCGCTATGGCCGGTGACCTCGTAGCCGGATATCTTCCCTTCTCCGTTTTTAAAGATCTCTACCTTAATCAATTCTGATTAAGCCTCGATCTTCTCGATGACAACCTTCGTGAACGGCTGACGATGGCCCTGACGACGGCGATAGTTGGACTTCGCCTTGTACTTGAAGACAAGAATCTTGCGCTCCTTGCCCTGAGCCTCGACCTTAGCCGTAACCTTGGCACCCTCAACAACAGGCTTGCCAACCTTGACATCGCCATCGTTCACCACTGCCAGAACCTGATCGAAGACAACTGCTTCGCCCTCAGCCTGAGCCAGCTTCTCAACGGTGATGACATCGCCCTCGGAAACCTTGTACTGCTTGCCACCAGTCTTGATAATTGCGTACATGAAAACACCTCCCTGATAGTTACTCGCCAGCTTCGGTACAGCCAAAGGCTGATTTCACTTTCAAAACCTGCACTGCGCGGTTGGGGAAGGACGCCTGAGCGCCCTCTGGAATGCTCTGCGCATTCACTAGCAAAGCTTAACATAGAAAAGGCCCTGCTGTCAACAGCAGAGCCTTGAGTTTTTATATATTTTTTAGGACCTCATAACCAGGTTCACCACAAAGGCGATACTCACCAGCCACATGATCCAGCTTACATCCTTGTGCTTGCCTGCGCAGGTCTTGAGCACTGCGTAGCTCACAAAGCCGAAGGCAAAGCCGTTGGCAATGGAGGAAGTCATGGGCATCATCAGAATGGTGAGGAAAGCGGGCAGAGCCACGGTGTAATCCTGCCAGTTGATCTTGCCCACATCAGCCATCATCATAGCACCTACCAGAATCAGGGCAGGAGTGGTGGCGAAGCCCGGCACCAGACCGATAAGGGGTGCAAAGGCCAGGGAAACCAGGAAGAGGACAGCCACCGTCACAGCGGTGAGCCCCGTCTTGCCGCCGGCAGCGATACCTGCGGCGCTCTCTATATAGGAAGTAACCGTGGAGGTACCGAACACAGCAGAAGCCATGGTGCCCACAGCATCCGTGGTGAGGGCCCGGTCGATGTTCTCAATCTGGCCGTCCGGCTTCACCATCTTGGCCTTGCTGGTGAGACCGATCAGGGTACCCATATTATCGAAGAGCTCCACCACCGTGAAGGTGAAGATGATGGAAACAATACCGTAGTTCCAGGCACCTGCCAGGTCAAGCTGGCCAAAAGTGGCGCTCATGCTGGGCACGCTGGTGCTGATGATATCAGTGAAGCTGTGCGGTGCCGGAGTATACCCCATCACCATGGCAATCACGGTAGTCACTACAATGCCGATAAGGATGGAGCCCTGCACATTGCGGGCCATGAGTGCTCCCGTCAGCAGCAGGCTGAATAGGGAAAGCATGGTAGTAGGAGCTACCACAGAACCCAAGGTGATGAAAGTAGCAGAATCAGCCACAATCAGGCCGGACCCCTTCAGGCCAATGAAGGCGATAAAGGTACCGATACCCACACCAATGGCAACCTTCAAATCCGCCGGCACAGCGTTGATGATGGCCTGACGGATACCTCCCAGGGTCAGGATAAAGAAAATCACGCCGGAGAAGAACACAGCGCCCAGAGCCACCGTCCAGTGCAGGTGCAGCACACCTACCACATAGAAGGCAAAGAAGGCGTTCAGGCCCATGCCCGGTGCCAGGGCCACAGGATAGTTGGCGAAAACGCCCATCATGGTAGTGGCCAGAGCCGCAATCCAGATGGTGGAAGCAATGGCTGCCTCCTTGGGAATCCCGGCCTCGGCCAGGATATTGGGGTTAACGAACATGATGTAGGCCAGGGCGATGAAGGTGGTGAAGCCCGCTATCATCTCCGTCCTGATGGAGCTTTCCTTCTCCCTGATCTTAAAGAACTTCTCAATGAAATTTGGCTGCCCTGCCGACTGCTTCATTTCAGCTTGCATACGAAAAATTTCCTCCTATAGCCTTGGGCGGTTTACGGCCGCCTGGTAGAAACGCCCGCACCCTATCTGCGAGCTTATACAGTAATAACGACAACGATTAGAGTATCATGAAAGTGGACATAAGTCAATTTGATATTGCAATTAAAACTTTCACACAATATCTGCAAACAAAAAGCAGGCGAAAAACCGCCTGCCTTCTCACACGACTTATACCCCTGTCAGCTTCTGGACCTATGGATATCAGCTGCAAAGGGAAGATCTGAAACACTGTCATAAACCTCCAGGAATGCGTTGACACCGGAAGCCTCGATTATCTCTTTTACTTCCGGGCGCATGGCGCAGATTGCCACATGATGGTTCACTTCAGCTGTTTTCTTGGCTGCCTGCACCAGCGAACGAATCCCCATACTGCTTATATATTCCAATTCACTGACATCCAGCACGATATCAAGGCGCTTGGAAATCTCCGGCAACATCTCTTTATCCAAATCCGGCGCAGTCTGGGCATCCAGACGCCCCTTCAGCGTAAAGAGAATCCATACTCCAAAAACTTCCTTCTTCATTTCCATCTCAATTCCCCCTTGACGCACCATCATTTCCTTCTAGCTTAATTGTCTTATTCTACACAGGTCATTTATTTCCTTCTAAAATGTGCCAATTTTTGCTCCTGCACCGCAGGCGGACCTCACTCTGCCCGATAGACCGACTCATCAACAGCATGCTCATGCCTGGCCAGCAGCAAGGCTGCAGCAATGCCCCCTGCGGAATTGAGGGGCGTCCGCAGCATAGAAACCAGCGGGTCCACGGAAAGCACCATGCCTATGGCCTCTATGGGAATCCCCACGGATACAGCCACCGAAGCCAGGCAGATAACCGCCCCTCCCGTCACCCCCGGAGAGCCAAAGGAAAGGGCCACAGAAGTAAGCGCCAGCGTCATCAGGAAGCCTGAGCTGACCTCAATCCCGTACAGCTTGGCCAGCATGATGCTTTGCAGGATAAGGAACGCGCAATTGCCGTCCATCTTCACAGAAGCCCCCATGGGTATGGCAAAGCCAGCCAGCTTTTCCTGTACCCCCAGCTTTTTGACACATAGCTCCATGGAAAAAGGCATGGCAGCGTTGGTGCTGCCCAGAGAGGCCGGCAGCGGCAGAAAGCCAGCCAACTTTCTCAAAAAGATCCAGGGCGGCAGGTGTCCCGCCGCAGCCACCAAAGCACCGTACACCACCAGCATGAAAACCAGCATCAGCCCTTGGGCCAGCAGTGCCTCCATAAAAGCCCAAAGGGACTCCAGCCCCACCTGGAAGACAAGGGAAGCCATAGACAGGAAAGCCACCAGGGGAACCAGCCGCACGATGGTCCTTATCACCCGCAGGCAGAGAGTGTCCATGGCATTCACGATATCAATCAAAGGACGCGCTTTTTCCCCCATGCTGTTTATGGTCAGGCCAAAGAGCAGCGCCAAAAAAATCACCTGCAGCATATTGCCGGAAATCACCGGCTCCGCAAACTGATGCGGTACAATCCCCACGATCATATCCAGCAGTGACATATGGGCAGCAGCAGTATCCCCGGCTGTCCCTATCTGCGCGAATTCCCCTGAAAAGATATGGACGCCCAGGAAAAGGGCACCACCAGCAGCACAAAGGGAGGTCACCAAGTACAGCCCCATCATGTGCCTGCCCATTTTCCCAACTTCTGAGACATTGGAAAGATTCATGATTCCTGCCATGATGGAGAAGAGCACCACCGGTGCCAGCATCATGTTCATGGCATTCAGGAACATGGTGCGGGCGCTGCGCAGAGCGTAAGTATCAATCATGCTCACAAGGTCAGGCGAAAGCACTTTCTCCAGCACAGAACCGACCAGAAGGCCCAATGCCATACCCATCAGGGTATTGCGCACCTGCTTCTTCTTGTCCTTGCGCACCTCGATGGAAAGGCAGTTCTTGCCGTTCCTGCGGGAATACCCCAGCCACTCGCGATTGCTGGTCAGGATGATGTGACGGAAATAATCCACCTCTTCCTCTGTCCAGGAATTTTCTTCGCTCAAAGGATTATACGCCTCGCCCTCTGAGGTCAGACGCAAGCTCACCGCGCCAAAGCGGCGATGTATTCCCACTTTGACTTCCTTGCTTTTATGCTCAAAAAGGCGGTAGCAGATTTCTTCCAGCAAGAGGCTGGAGCGTATGACTGCCGCATGCTCTATGCCCATCTGCACGAGCTTTTCTTCAATTTTGCCCTGTTCGCTCCCAAAGGTTTCCTTCGTCAGCAGGAAACTGGACGCTTTTCCTATCATAACGCCGCCACCGCAGCAAAGGCCCTGCCTGCCGCCTCTATAGTGCGGTCAATGTCCTCCTCGCTGTGGGCGCCGCTCATAAAGAGTGTCTCGAACTGGGAAGGAGCCAGATAGATGCCCTGCTCCAGCATGGCCTTGAACCAGACCTTGAAGGCTTCTTGGTCGGCGGCTTCTGCATCAGCGTAATCATAGACTTCCTTTTCGCTGAAGAAGATGCCGAACATGGAGCCTGCCTGATGGGCCTGAATGGAGACGCCCGCTTCCCTGGCCTTTTCCTGCCAGCCCAGCAGGAGTTTTTTCGTCTTCAAGGTGAGCTTCCGGCTGTAGTCCGGCTCACCATGCTCCGGCTCGGCGGTGATGATTTTGAGAGTCTCCAGCCCAGCCGTCATGGCCAGGGGGTTGCCGGAGAGGGTGCCCGCCTGGTACACAGGACCGGAGGGAGAAACCTTTGACATAATCTCCCGCCTGCCGCCGTAAGCCGCCACCGGCAGGCCGCCGCCGATGATCTTGCCCAGACAGGTGAGATCAGGGACGATGCCGTAGGCCGCCTGAGCCCCACCCAGGGAGGCACGGAAGCCGCACATGACCTCGTCGAAAATCAGGAGGGTGCCGTGTTCCTCCGTGAGCTTCCGCAGCAGGCGCAGATAGCCCTGTTTGGGAGGAATACAGCCCATGTTGCCAGCCACCGGCTCCACGATGACGGCTGCAATCTCATCACCGCATTTATCCATGATTTCCTTGAAAGCCTCTTCGTCATTGTAGGGAATGGTGATGGTATCTGCCGCCGTTCCCTTGGTGACACCGGGAGAGCTGGGCACGCCGAAGGTGGCCATGCCGCTGCCGGCGCTCACCAGCAGGCTGTCGCTGTGGCCGTGGTAGCAGCCGATAAACTTGAGGATTTTCTCCCTGCCCGTATAGCCACGGGCCAGCCGCAGGGCGCTCATGGTGGCCTCCGTGCCGGAGTTCACCATGCGGAGCATTTCCATAGAGGGATAGACAGACTGCACCAGCTTCGCCAATTCGCTCTCAATCACCGTGGGAGCGCCATAGCTGGTACCGCGGGTGACTGCCTCCTGCAAAGCCTTCACTACCTGAGGATGGGCATGGCCCACCACCATGGGTCCCCAGGAGCCTACATAGTCTATATACTCGTTGCCGTCAATATCGTAAATCTTATCCCCCTCAGCCCTGGCGATAAAGGGAGGATTGCAGTCCACACTCCTGTAAGAGCGCACAGGACTGTTCACCCCACCGGGCATCAGGTTCTTTGCTTCTTCAAAGGCTTCAAGAGATTTCGTCAGATTCAACATCAGTAGACTACTCCTTCCTCCAGCCAGCGGGCAGCATCAAGGGCATGATAGGTGATGATCATCTCTGCGCCTGCCCGCTTCATGCAGTTCAAGGACTCCAGCACAATGCGTGGCTCATCAATCCAACCGTTGGCGGCAGCGGCCTTCACCATGGCATACTCGCCGCTGACATTGTATGTCACTAGCGGCAGGTCACACTTTTCCTTGGCCTCTTTCACAATGTCCAGATAGGCCAGAGCGGGCTTCACGATGATCATATCCGCCCCCTCAGCCATATCAAGAGCCAGTTCCTTCATGGCCTCCCGACGGTTGGCGGGGTCCATCTGATACTGGCGGCGGTCACCGAACTGGGGAGCGCTATCGGCTGCATCACGGAAGGGGCCGTAATAACCGGAAGCATATTTGATGGCATAGCTCATGATGGCGGTGTTGATATAGCCCTTCTCATCCAGAGCCTCGCGGATGGCCGCCACCCTGCCGTCCATCATATCCGAGGGGGCCACAATGTCCGCCCCGGCCTCAGCCTGGCTCACTGCCACCTTCTGCAGATGCTTCAAGGTGGCATCATTGTCCACATAATGGCCGCAAAGCTCCCCGCAGTGGCCGTGGCTGGTGTACTCGCAAAGGCACACATCACCGATGATCACCAGCTCCGACACTTCCTTCTTGATAGCCACAATGGCCCGCTGCACAGGACTGGTCATATCCCAGGCCGAGGAACCAATCTCGTCCTTGTACTCAGGAATGCCAAAAACCTCCACCGCCGGAATCCCCAGTGAAGCCACCAGCTTGGCTTCCTCTACTGCCCGATCCACGGACAGATGGTAGCAGCCGGGCATGGAGGGAATCTCCTCCCTTACATTAGTTCCCGGCACCAAAAACAGGGGATAGATGAAATCCTTCACAGAAAGGCTAGTCTCCCGCACCATGGCGCGGAGATTTTTGGAAATGCGCATGCGGCGTGGCCGCAGTACCTGATTCATAAGTAAAGCTTCCTTTCAATTGATTCTATATCAGCCCGCCCCGTTTACTGAGGAGGCTCTTTATTTGAAATATTCGCTGATAACTTTCACTAACCCATTGATGGTGTATTCAGCCGCTTCCATATCCGGCTCCAGTCCGTTGTTCCTGGCAGTCTCTGCCGTCACGGGGCCGATGCAGGCCAGCTTCACGCCAGCCAGTGGCTCCTTGCCCCCCAGCAGCTTCAACAGATTAGTCACCGTAGAGGAACTGGTGAAAGTCACCAAGTCGATCTCGCCGGCTGCCAGCTTCGCCTTCAGTTCCTCAGCATTGCTTTCTGCCGTCACCGTCTGATATACAGGCGCTACATCAACCATATGTCCCTGCTCCCGCAGTTTCTCCGGCAGGATTTCCCTGGCCTCTTGAGCGCGAGGCAGAAGGATCTTGGCATGTGGAGGCAGCTTGCCCTTGAGGGCTTCCAATACGCCCTCGGCCCTGAACTCCTGAGGCACCACATCTGCTGCTATACCGTACTCCTTGAGCTTGCCTGCCGTGGTGGAACCAATGGCTGCCACTTTGGCAAAGCCCAACGCGCGGGCATCTTTACCGGCACTAAACAGACGCTTGAAAAAATGCTCCACTCCATTAGTGCTGGTGAAAATCAGCCAGTGGTAATCCTGCACATGGGAGATAGCTTCGTCCAGCGCCTTGTAGTTATCCGCCGGAGCCTTTAACTCGATGGCGGGAGCCTCGATCACTCCTGCCCCCAGGGCCTCCAAGGCTGCCGTCAGTTTGGAAGCCTGGCTCCTGGCGCGGGTTACAAGCACAGTCTTGCCGAACAGCGGGCGGTATTCCAGGTCATCGAACCACTTGAGGCTTTCGCGCAGCTTCACCACTTCACCCACAATAAAGATGGCAGGCGGCTTCAGCCCGGCCTTTGCCACATCTTCAGCCGCCCTGCCCACGGTGGTTTCCAGCACCCGCTGCTCGGCCTTGGTGCCCCAGCGGATTACTGCCGCGGGGGTATCCGCAGGACGCCCATTTTTCATCAGTTCCTCGGTGATATGGGGCAGATTGGCCACGCCCATGAGGAACACCAGCGTATCCACGCCCGTGGAGAGCTTGTCCCACCGCATATTGGAGCCGCCCTTGGTGGGGTCTTCGTGCCCCGTCACCACTGCAAAGGAAGTAGCCACTGCCCGGTGAGTCACGGGAATTCCCGCATAGGCAGGCACGGAAATAGCTGAGGTGATTCCCGGCACGATTTCAAAGGGCAGATGGTTCTCCCGCAGCAGCAGGGCTTCCTCCCCGCCCCGTCCGAACACAAAGGGGTCGCCCCCCTTCAGCCGCACGACGATTTTGCCCTCTTTGGCCTTGTCCACCAGCAGCTGGTTGATGTCTTCCTGCCTCATGGTGTGGTTGCTGGAAGCCTTGCCCACATAGATATACTCAGCCTCCTCAGGTGCCCACTGCAAAATGCGGGGGTCTGCCAGCCTGTCGTAGACCACCACTTCCGCACACTTCAGGCAATCCACTGCCTTGAGGCTGATGAGCCTGTAATCTCCTGGGCCTGCCCCTACCAAATACACCTTTCCTGCCATCAATAACTCCCTCACTTTTAATGTGTTATGCAAATATAGGTGCCTCCCCCGTTTACGGGGGAGGCTGCTTATTTATCCAACAGCAGTCCCAATTCCTGCATGATTTCCAGGCCCCCGGCGGCCAGCAGCTTCTCTGCCAGCTCTCCGCCAAGTTTCTCTGCCTCAGCCTTTGCCCCGATAATCTTATCCCGATAAAGACGGGCACCGTCCAGAGAGGCAATCACCGCCTCCAGCTGCAGTTCATCCTGCTCCACGGAGCCATAGACACCCACAGGCACCTGGCAGCCGCCCTCCACCTTGGCCAGGAAAGCTCTTTCCCCCTTGGCGCAGGCTGCCATATCCTCATCATTTAGGAAGGCGAGCATCTCAAGGATTTCTGCATCATCACCCCTGGCCTCGATGGCCAAAGCCCCCTGCCCCACAGCAGGCAGCATGATGTCCCTTGGCATCACCTCGGCAATCCTGTCCTTGAAGCCCAACCTGGTCAGCCCAGCCACCGCCAGCACGATGGCATCAAAGTTTTCCTCCTCCAACTTCCGCAGGCGGGTGTTCACATTGCCACGCAAATCCTGAATATTGAGGTCAGGACGGGCATGGAGCAGCTGGGCCTTGCGCCTAAGGCTGGAGGTGCCCACCTTGGCCCCCTCCGGCAAATCCGCAAAATGACCGTATTTAAGGCTGACCACGGCATCGC
>JAGBLH010000092.1 GCA_017635515.1 Selenomonas sp. | reverse complement strand
GCACAGATTTATGGGGATTGGCTGTCCATTGCAAGGCGACAAACCGGAGGCATAGCGGTGCTATGTCGAGGATTTGTCAACGACGCAGGGACAGTCAAGACCCGTGAAGATGGGCTGAGTGAATTAATCAACACGCCCTAGGCTATGGCAGGTTAAATGCCTTGTCTGAACATCAATACAATAATTTGCTATGGCAAAATGCTTATATTGGCGTTATAATAATAGGCGGAAATTTCAAGGACATTTGGAAAGGTTGGTGAGGATAGTGGACGATCACCCTAGTTCGGCAAACCCGGAGCGATGGAATATACAAATCAATAGGGGAGAGT
Source organism: Selenomonas sp. (assembly GCA_017635515.1). GTDB lineage: Bacteria > Bacillota > Negativicutes > Selenomonadales > Selenomonadaceae > Selenomonas_B. The sequence goes on along the minus strand of JAGBLH010000092.1, from coordinate 60,279 downwards.
CTGCCCTGTCCACACCGACGCTGAAGGCATAGTTCCTGGCTAGTGCAGTTTGGGGCGAGTTCTTTCCCGTGAGAAAGGAGACAGCCCATGCTGCAAATCTACAAGTCTGCCGAAAGCGGCCCTTTGCAGGAACTGAGCCTCAAGACTCTGGAGAAAGGGGCCTGGATAAATATCATCGACCCCACTCCTTATGAGCTGAAGGTAGTCAGCAATCTTACGGAGGTTGAGCCGGACTTCCTGCGCTCTGCACTGGATGATGAGGAGCGTTCCCATACGGACGTGGAGGACAACTCCATCATGGTCCTGACCAACGTGCCTGTATGCCGTGGCGAGGAAAGCTATGATGCCCTGCCTTTGGCCATCATTGTCACTACGGAGTATATCATTACCGTCTGCCTGGAAGAGACACCTGTGATGGCGGAGTTCAACGAGCGTACCGCCAAGCTCTTCCGCACCTATAAGAAGACAAGATTCCTTTTTCAGATACTTTATAAGTCAGCCACCCTTTACCTGCGCTATCTGCGGCAGATAAGCAAGCTTTCCGATGATATAGAGGTGCAGCTGCGCCACAACATGAGCAACAGGGAAATCCTGCGGCTCCTGGAACTCCAGAAGGGCCTTACTTACTTCAATGCGGCCCTGCGTTCCAACGGCGCTGTCATGGATAAACTGCTGCGCTTGCGTTCCAATCCTGCCATGAAGCCTATCCTCAAGATGTATGAGGAGGATGAGGACTTGCTAGAGGATGTCATCATCGAGAACAAGCAGGCCAGGGAAATGGTGGAGATGTACAGCAAGATCCTGGCTCGCTTGGCAGATACCTTCACCTCCATCATCTCCAACAACCAGAACCGGGTCATGAAATTCCTGGCGGCCATGACCATCATCCTGGCCATACCTACAGTTGTATCCAGCTTCTTCGGCATGAATGTGCCGGTGCCCTTTGAGGAAAATGGCAAAGGGTTCTTATACATTATGGGCATCGCCTTTACCATCTCCATTTCCTCCGCCGTCATTCTCTGGCGGCAGGATATGTTCTGAGCTTTAAGATTAAATTCCCGCACCCCTTATGGGGAGGCGGGTTTTTCTTTTGCAGGGCAGGCTTTTCTTGGTATCTGTGTAGATAATAACCCCAGGGTATGGTAGAATGTAATTGACTGAATGGACAGTATACAACAAATATAGATATGAGATGTATGGGGGATTTCTATATGGAATTTCGGCAACTGGAGTATTTTTGCACCATCAGCGAGCTGGAAAATTTCACCCGCACGGCAGAGGTGTTGCACGTCTCCCAGCCATCTGTCACTAAGGCTATCAAGGCTTTGGAGGCGGAGCTGGGGGTGAGGCTCATTGACCGTAGCCAGAAGCGGGCCACGCTTACGGAGGCGGGCAAGGTCTTTTTGCTCCATGCCCAGCGCATCATGCAGGATGCGGATAGCGCTAGGAGGGATATGCTGAGGTTCAAGCATGACAGGCACGAAACTTTGCGCTTTGGACTGCCCCCCATGGTGGAAGCTTATCTTTTTCCGGATTTCTTTTCCAAGTTCAGGCGGACTTTTCCCGATGTGACTCTGGACGTGCAGGAGTTTGCCGACTCTGATGAGGTGAAGGGCCGGGCAGATATTGGAGAACTGGACTTTGGCATCGTGCTGGGGGGCAGTGAGGACAGCGACCATGAGCTGCTTATCATGGAGGATGATATGAGCGTCTGCCTGCACCCCTCCCATCCATTGGCAAAGGCAAAAGCTATTGCCTTTGAGGAACTGGCGGGGGAGAAGTTCATCATGCAGCAGCCCCGCACTTATCAATATCGGGAGGTCTATGCCCGCTGCGGCGAGGCGGGCTTTGTGCCGGAGGTGCTCCTTTGTACCTCCCAGCTCAAGACCATCAAGCAGCTGGTTGCCAACAAGGAGGGCATTTCCATACTGCCAAATTTCGTTACCAGCATGGAGCAGATTTTTGTGCGCCGGCCTCTTTCTCCAGCTATGGGGGTCATGGTTTCCCTCTATTGGGGGCAGCGATCTTTGTCGGTGGTGGACAACCGTTTCATAGATTTCATGCGGGGGTATACTGCCACGGAAGAATTCAAGTGTCATTTTCGTCAAGGCTGAAGGGAGCAGGTCGTAATTGCAGCTGAAAAGATTGGAGGCATACGGCTTCAAGTCCTTTGCCGATAAGATAACCATAGATTTTGACTCTGGCATTACGGCTATCGTAGGGCCGAATGGCAGCGGCAAGAGCAATATCACCGATGCCATACGCTGGGTGCTGGGTGAGCAGAATGTCCGCAACTTGCGTGGGGCGAGAGCCGAAGACATTATTTTCACGGGCTCGGCGGGGAGAAAACCCCTGGGGCTGGCAGAGGTGTCCTTGTTCTTTGCCAATGATGGCACTTTGCCCGTTGATTTCCGTGAAGTGGTGGTGACCCGCAGGCTGTACCGCAGCGGGGAGAGCGAATTCTATATCAACCGTGCCCGCTGCCGTCTGAAGGATATCTACAACCTCTTTGCCGATACTGGTATCGGCCATGACGGCATGAGCATCATCGGTCAGAACCGCATCGATGATATCCTGAACAGCAAGCCGGAGGAAAGGCGCCTGTTCTTCGAGGAAACGGCAGGCATCACCAAGTACCGCTCCCGTAAGCGGGAGACGGTGCGTCGCTTGACGGATACGGAAAACAATCTGGTGCGCGTGCAGGACATTATCCGGGAAATTGAGAATCAGCTGGAACCCTTGGCCCGTCAGGCAGAGCGCACCCGCATCTATAATGGCCTGGCGGAGGAACAGAAGAAATGCCGCCTGACCCAGCTGGCCCTTGATTACCAGCGGGAAAGCCAGCGCTACGGCGAAAATGAGCAGAAACTCCAAAAGAAGCGGGAGGAAGCCCTCACGGCCGAGGCTGAGGTCAACAAGGCCGAGGCTCGCCGCCAGGAACTGGGCAAAAAGCTCATCGAGCTGGAAAAGACCATGCAGGAGCAGGCGGGCAAGAGCGAAAGACTCCGCCAGAACATCGAGGCTGCCAGCCGTGAGGTGGCGGCACTGGAGGAAAGGCAGGAGCAGAGCGAAGCCACCAAGGAGCGGATACTCGCCCGCCGCCAGGAACTCAGCAGCCTGCAGGCTCAGCAGGTGGCAGAGCTGGCAGGCCTGGCTGCCGAGGAAAAGCAGAAGCAGGCAGACTTCCAGCTGGCAGGGGAACTTTTGCAGAAGGAGCGGGAGCGGGCTGCAACCTACAAGGGGGCCATCGCTGCCCGCCAGCAGGAGTTGAACGCAGCCCGCGAAGGACTGAATATAGCCCAAAGGAAGCTCACTTCTGCCCAGCAGGAATGTGCCATGCTGGAGCGCATGCAGCAGGCCTAGGAGGGATTTGGCAAGGCACCAAAGGCGGTGCTGAAAGCCCGCGAGCCCTGGCGCAAGGGCGTGGCCGGTGCCGTGGCAGAGCTTATGGAGGTGCCCGCAGAGTATGTCACCGCCATCGAGGTAGCCTTGGGGTCTGCCCAGCAGAATCTGGTCACCAGGGATACTGACACTGCTAAGGCAGCTATTGCCTTCCTGAAACAGCAGCGTTTGGGGCGGGCCACCTTCCTGCCCCTTTCCACCATTGTCCAGCGTACAGTGCCGGACTTGCAGGTGGCAGGGGAGCCAGGGGTGCTGGACTGGGCCAGCCGTTTGGTGAAAGTACCTGCTGAGTACGGCAAGGTGGCAGACTTCCTGCTGGCCCGTACGCTGGTGGTGGATAACCTAGACCATGCCCTGGCCCTGGCCCGGAAGCATAATCAGAAATTGCGTCTGGTGACCCTCACCGGCGAGCTTATCAATCCCGGCGGCTCCCTCTCTGGTGGTGGCAGAGGCCATCAGGAAGCGGGCTTCCTCAACCGCAGTGCCGAGATTGAGGCCCTGCAGGGGAAAATCAGCGAGGGCAAGGCCAAAGTGGCAGAGGCGGAGGACAAACTCGCATCTGCCCAGAAAATGCTGGAAGAAGCCCGGCAGGATGCCGAGGAACTGGCCAGCCTTATCCACGAGAGGGAAATCAAGCAGGCGGTGCTGAAGCAGGAAGCCCTGCGGGCCGGTGAGCGGCTGGAAAGCTGCCGCCAGGAAAAGGCCCGGGGGGAGAAGGCTCTCAAGGACAATGAGCAGGAGGAAAAGGAGCTCCTGGCAGGCGCGGCTGCCAGTCTCCAGCGCCTGCAGGAAATAGAGGCGCAGCAGAAGATTTGGCAGGAGTCCTATGACGAAAGCCAGGAGCAGCATGAAAGCCTTTACAAGCAGCGCATGGATTCACTGGAGGAAAGCCAGAAGCTGGAGCAGGATGCTCATAAGGCGAACCGCGTCAGGCAGCAGATACAGGAAGAAATCCACAAGCTGGAGCTTGCGGGGGCCAAGCTGGAAATGGCGCTGGGGGAGTGGAAGGAAAACCTCTTCAGCGAATACGGCTTGACGCCCGAAAGGGCGGCAGAGGAAGCCTTGGATATGGAGCCGGCCATGCTCAAAAGCAGGCTCCACGAACTGAATGAGAAAATCAAGGCCCTGGGCCCCGTGAACCCCAACGCACTGGAGGAGCATGAGGAACTGTCCAAGCGCCATGGCTTTATGGAGAAGCAGTCCAATGACCTGATAGAAGCCAAGGAGAATCTGGAAAAGATTCTTGCGGAAATGGATGAGGCCATGTCCAAGCAATTCACTGAGGCCTTTGCCCAGATACAGGTTTATTTCCGGGAAATCTTCGTGCGGCTCTTCGGGGGCGGTGAGGCAGAGCTGAAGCTCACGGATAATGAGGATGTGCTGAATGCCGGTGTGGAAATCCTGGTGACCCTGCCCCAGAAGAAGCGGCAGAATCTCTCCGCCCTGTCTGGCGGAGAAAGGGCACTGACAGTCATTGCCCTGCTCTTTTCCTTCCTCAGGTACAGGCCTTCGCCTTTCTCAGTGCTGGATGAGATTGACGCGCCTCTGGATGAGGCCAATGTGGTGCGTTTCGGCACTTTCCTGCGGGAATTTGCCGAGGAGACCCAGTTCATCGTGGTCACCCACCGCAAGGGCACCATGGAGGCAGTGGACACCATGTATGGCGTGACCATTGAGGATGCGGGCGTTTCCCGCATCCTGTCGGTAAAACTGGATGAATTGGTTGATTGAAGCAAAGGAGAAGTAGATGGGATTTTTTGACAAGCTGAAAAAGGGACTGAACAAGACCCGTGAGAACCTTACCAACAAGATTGAAAAACTGGTGCTGGGCTATGCGGATATAGATGATGACTTGCTGGATGAGCTGGAAGAAACCCTCATCATGGCAGATGTGGGCGTAAAGACCACAGACAAGCTCATGACAGCGGTGAGAAAAGGCATCAAGAAGAAGGAAATCAATGGCCCCGAGGATTTGAAGCCCTTCCTGCAGAAGGAGATTGCTGCCATCCTCACGGCGGGGGAGGAGAACGACACTACCCGCACCGCCAAGGAAGGCCCCACGGTGCTCCTGACCATCGGTGTCAATGGTGCAGGCAAGACCACCACCATCGGCAAGCTCAGCGCCTATTACAAGGGGCAGGGCAAGAGCGTCATGCTGGCGGCGGCAGATACCTTCAGGGCGGCTGCTATCGACCAGCTGGAAGTCTGGGGTGAGCGCACAGGAGCCAGGGTCATCAAGCACGAGGAAGGCTCCGATCCTGCCGCCGTGGCCTATGATGCCGTGCAGGCAGCCAAGGCCCGGGGTATTGATGTGCTGATCATCGACACTGCCGGACGCCTCCAGACCAAGTCCAACCTGATGCAGGAATTGGAGAAAATCAATCGCGTCATTGGCCGTGAGATTCCCGGCGCTCCCCATGAGACTCTGCTGGTACTGGATGCCACCACGGGCCAGAACGCCATCAGCCAGGCCCAGCTTTTCACCAAGGCCGCACCGATTTCCGGCGTGGTGCTCACCAAGCTGGATGGTACTGCCAAGGGCGGCGTGGTCATCGGCATCAAGGCCGAGCTTTCCATGCCTGTGAAATGGATTGGCGTGGGCGAGGGTGTGGAAGACCTGCGTCCCTTCGTGGCCGAGGATTTTGCCAAGGCATTGTTTGAAGGCTGAGATAACACGAAAAAAGGGCATTCCTTGCATTTTTTCGCAGGGAATGTCCTTTTATGTTGTCTCATTTATGTTTCAAAGGTCAATGCTTCAGCTTGTGGAGGGCGGCTGCTGCCTGTCCTAGGGCTATGCCTCCGTCATTGGTGGGCACCAGGCTGTGTTTAAGCACTTGGAAGCTCTCTTTTCTGAGGGAGGGCAATACCAGGCGCATCAGCAGGTGATTCTGGAAGACGCCGCCGGAGAGGGCAGCGGTGTTAAGTCCTGTTTTTTGACGGGCCAGCTTGCAGGCTTCGACAATCTGAGCGGCCAGGCCCGCATGGAATTTGAAGGCCAGCTGTTCTATGTCTGCGTCCTCCTTGAGCCGTTCCTGCAGGAGGGCGGCGAATAGTTTTTCCGTAGGCAGCTCGAAGGGTGCTGCTGGTGGGCAGTCTGGCACCAGAGAGGATTGCTCCATTTCCAGCCGGGCGATGTCTGGACGGATGCCCGCGCAGAAGCGGTTTTCATAGGCTTCTGCTGCGAATTCCAGATACATGGAGGCCTCTCCCTCGAAGGTGGAGCTTTGGCGGATACCCAGCAGGGCGCTGACTGCATCAAAGAGCCTGCCTGCGCTGGTGGATTTTATGGCGTTTAGCTGCTTGTCTGCCATCAGGAATTGGGAGGTAAGTTCCTTATCAGGGCAAAGGTTCAGCTTTTGATTAAGCTCTCTTACCTGTTCCTGGTCTTTGGTCAGCCCATAGAGCATGGCAACGGCTATGCGCCAGCCCTCGCGGGAGGCTTTGTCCCCTCCTGTCTGCAGGAAGGGACGGATATGGCCCAGGCGCTCAAAACCCTGGTAATCTGCCTTCAGTATCTCGCCACCCCAGATGGTGCTGTCAGTGCCGTAGCCTGTGCCGTCAAAGGAAACGCCTATGACCGGTTCCTGGCAGTCATTTTCGGCCATGCAGGAAAGGATATGGGCATAGTGGTGCTGAAGGGGCAGCAGGGGCAGACCAAGTTCCTTTGCTGCTGCCGTGGTGTTATAACGGGGATGCAGGTCGCAGGCAACCATCTTTGGTTCCGTTTCCAGAAGTTCTGACATGCGCTTGATGGATTCCCGCAGGGCCTGCACTGTGCGCAGGTCGCTCATGTCGCCGATATAGGGGGAAGGGTAGAGCAGATTTCCCTTGCCCAGGCAGAAGGTATTCTTGAGTTCTCCGCCTATCCCCAGCACAGAAGCGTCTTTGGGAAAAGCCCTGCTCAGCATAAAGGGCAGGGGGGCATAGCCGCGGCTGCGGCGTATCATATAGGGCTGCCCCTCCAGCCAGTCCATGACGGAATCGTCGGCTCGCAATCTTATCTGGCGGTTGTGGGAAAGCATTAAATCACAGATGCCTGAGAGAGCTTCCACTGCGTCCTCATCCGTGCGGCAGATGGGAGCGCCGGAGGGATTGCCGCTGGTCATCACCAGGCTGTCGGGGAAATCCTCTCCGTCAGGGTAAGCGAAGAGCAGCATATGCAGGGGGGTGTAAGGCAGCATGACACCTACTTTGGGATTGCCCGGGGCAATTTCCGGGGCCAGTTTGCTGTCCATTCTACGCTTCAAAAGCAGGATTGGCTTCTGATGTCCCGTGAGGACGGTTTTCTGCCCCGGTTCTATGTTACATTCTCTTTCGACGGCAGCCATATCTTTCATCATCAGAGCAAAGGGCTTCACGGGCCGATGCTTGAGCTGCCTCAGCCTTGACACAGCTGCACTGTTTTGGGCGTCGCAGGAGAGGTGGAAGCCGCCAATGCCCTTGATGGCCACAATGCCGCCTTGCCGCAGGCACTGCCTGGCTCTTTGCAGGGCTTCCTTTCCTCGCACCTGCGGCTCGTTTATGAGGTAAAGTTCCGGCCCGCAGTCATTGCAGCACACAGGCTGGGCATCGTAGCGACGGGTAGTGGGACTATGATATTCTTCTGCGCACTTTTCGCACATGGGGAATTCTCCCATGCTGGTGCGCTCCCTGTCATAGGGCATGGAGTCCAGGATAGTGAGCCGGGGGCCGCAGGCGGTGCAGTTGATGAAGGGGTGCAGGTAGCGGCGGTCATGGGGGTCAAAGAGTTCTGCCCGGCACTTGTCACAGGTGGCAATGTCCGGAGAGACAAAAATCTCCCCGGCTTCCTTTTCGCTTTCGATTATTTCAAAAGTTTGGAACGCCTGACCGGACTGTATCTCTTCTGTCTCGACTTTCAATATGGCGGAGCGCTCTGGTGGGCGTTCTTCCAGAGCCTTGAAGAACTGCTCCAGGTTTTCCTTTGGGCCCTGGGCAAAAATTTCCACATAAGGGCCTTTGTTGCAGACACTGCCGAAAATATTGAACTCAGCTGCCAGGCGGCTGACGAAGGGACGGAAGCCAACCCCCTGGACAATGCCGTAGACTTTGCTATGAAAAAGTGCCATGTGCTTCACTCCTGTTTTTTCTTCTTTCGTACAATTATACTAGCTTTTGCGTTATACAGCTACCCAAACAGGCTAGGAAGTTGTATAATTAAAATCTGTAAGTTTTATTGGACGATGTATAACCAAAAGGGAGCACAGGCAGTATCGTGTCTCCTTTATGGGCACTTGAGCAAAGGAGCCTGTCATGACCCAGTTTGATAAACGCAATATTTCCATGATGATGGATTTCTACGAGATGACCATGGCCAACGGCTATTTCAATGACCATGATACGGAGACCCAGGTGGTCTTTGATGTGTTTTACCGGCAGAATCCCGATGGGGGCGGCTTTGCTATCTTTGCCGGACTGGAGCAGGTCATTGAGTATGTGGAAAATATGCGCTTTTCCGAAGATGACATTGAATACTTCCGTCAGCAGCAGATGTTCTCGGAAGATTTTTTGAACTACCTGAAGGATTTCCGTTTTCATGGGGATATCTACGCCATGCCTGAGGGTACTGTCATGTACCCCAATGAGCCAATCCTGACGGTGGTAGGCTCCTTGATTGATGCCCAACTGGTGGAGACGGCTATCCTCGCCCAGATCAACCATCAGTCCCTCATTGCCACCAAGGCCCGCCGCATTGTGAAGGCCGCAGGCGAGGGAAGGGCGGTGTCCGATTTCGGTGCCCGCCGGGCCCACAATATGGATGCTGCTACCTACGGCGCACGCGCTGCCTATATCGGCGGCGTGGTGGGGACTGCCACCGTGTCTGCAGGCCAGATGTTTGACATTCCCATCAGCGGCACCATGGCCCATAGCTGGGTTATGTTCTACGGTGATGAGTTCGAGGCCTTCAAGCACTATGCGGAGAATTATCCCGATGGCACGGTGCTGCTGGTGGATACTTATGATGTCATCCACTCCGGCATTCCCAATGCCATCCGCGTGGCCAAGGAAGTGCTGGAGCCTATGGGCAAGCGGCTCAAGGGCATCCGCATTGATTCCGGCGACCTGGCTTACCTTTCCAAGCGGGTGCGCAAGATGCTGGACGAGGCAGGCCTGGAGGACTGCAAGATTGTGGTCTCCAACAGCCTGGACGAGTTCACCATTGCTTCCCTGCTGTCCCAGGGAGCCTGCATTGACAGCTTCGGCGTAGGCGAGCGCCTGATCACTGCCAAGTCCGAGCCTGTCTTCGGTGCGGTCTACAAGCTGGCTGCGGTGGGAGAGAATGGAAGTTTTTCTCCCCGCATCAAGGTGTCCGAGAATGTGGAGAAAATCACCAATCCTGGCCTCAAGGACCTTTACCGCGTCTATGACAAGGATGGTCATGCTGTGGCGGATATGCTAGCGGTTTGCGGGGAGACTATCGACGTAGAAAAGCCTTTCCGCTATGTTGACCCCCAGAAGCCCTGGAAGAACCGCACTTTTGAGGGCTGCACCATGAAGAACCTGCGACGCCTTTATGTGCAGGACGGCAAGCGCACCCAGGAGCTGCCCACGCTGGGGGAGATTCGCGACTATGTGAAGTCCCAGCTCAAGGACGAGATTTGGGAGGAGGAGCAGCGCTTCGAGAATCCTCACCGCCATTATCTGGACATGACCCCGGATTACTACGAGCTCAAGATGGAACTCTTGTCCGAGACCCGTAAGCAGCACGGCTGAGGTGGCGCTATGAATACAGGCAAAACCAAGAACCTGGGGGTCATGGGCTGGCCCATTGCCCATTCCCTTTCCCCTGCTATGCAGCAGGCGGCTATCGAAAAAGCGGGCATTGACTACAGCTATATCGCCCTGCCTGTGGAGCCAGAAAAGCTGACCCAAGCGGTAGAAGGGCTGAAAGCCCTGAACTTTTCCGGCTGGAATGTGACCATTCCCCACAAGCGGGCCATCATGCCCCTGTTGGACGAGATAGATGAAGATGCTGCCGTTATCGGAGCGGTGAATACCGTGATGAACGATGGGGGCAGGCTCAAGGGCTATAATACTGATGTGCTGGGCTTCCTCTATCCCTTGCAGGAAAAGGGCATCAAGATTGAAGGTGCCCATGCCCTTATCCTTGGTGCAGGCGGCGCTGCCCGCGCTGTCCTCTGGGGCTTGCTGCGCAGCAAGGTGCAGTCTGTGACTTTGGCTGTGCGCTCGCCGGAAAAGGGGAAGGCACTGGCAGCGGAGTTCAGCAGCCGCACCAAGGCGGAGCTTTCCGTCTGCGCCTTTGGCAGTGTTCAGTACCAAGAGGCCCTGGCCAAGGCTGATATTTTGGTGAACACCACGCCTTTGGGCATGACACCCAAGGTGGAGTCTGCCCCGCCGGTTGAATGGAAGCTGGTAAGGCCTGAAGCCTTTGTGTACGATATCATCTATACTCCCGCTGAGACCCGTTTCCTGCGGGAAGCCAGGGAGCGTGGCTGTGCCATACAGAACGGCGAGGCCATGCTGGCAGGGCAGGGGGCGGCTGCGCTGAAGCTCTGGACGGGCATTGAGCCTGAAGTGGCTTGTATGTGCGATGCAATTAGGAATGAACTTTTGAAATAGAGCGAGAAAGGATATGCAAGTCAAAAGAAATTTAGCCAATATCAAAATTGTTAAGAGATTTTTCTTTTTTGTAGCATTACTCTGTCTTGCAGTTGGTCAGGTAGCAGAGGCTGTGCCCCAGGATGATTTTCATAGCAAGTACAAGCTGGTACAGGTTATAATGTTGTCCAGGCACAATATTCGAGCGCCCTTTGCGATAGATAGCACTGTGGCAGATCCTGCTGAGCATAGATGGCACGATTTTGGCGTAAAGAGCGGTGAACTGACCGTTCATGGTGGGCAGGTAGAGGAAAAGATGGGGCAATATTGCCGCCATTATTACGAAAAGAAAGGGCTGCTTCCTATAGATTGTCAACCAGAGACAATATTCTTTTATGCCAATGCCTTTGAGCGTACCATTGCTACTGCACGTCATTTTAAAGCTGGAATGTTTCCTCATGAAAATGTGCCAGTTAATTATAGCGGTGAAGTGGGAGAGGCTACCCCGGTATTCCTGCCGGGAACAGCAGGGCATACAGCAGCTTTTGATGAAAAGATTGAGCAGGAATTGACAGCTTTGGGTGGTAGTGAGGCCTTGACCAGGAGCGTGGCTGCGGGCCTGAAGGAAACTGCGACAGTGCTGGATAATCCGATGGTTGAAGCAAGTGAGTTTAAGGTGTCTGTGGCAGGAGGATTGAAATTCAGTGGGTCAATCCGTCCATTTATGTCTGCTTGTGACGCTCTGACTTTGCAGTATTATGAACTGGCAGACAGTCGGGCCAGTTTTGGTCATGAAATGAATTTTCATCAGTGGCAGAAAATAGCGTCGGTAAAGGAACTGGGGATTCATGTTTACCGTCATGTGCCTACTTTTGCGCGGGCTATAGCGCGGCCGTTGCTGTCTGTTTTTCATGAGGAACTCAATTTTCCGCAGCGCAAGTTCACGTTCCTCTGCGGGCACGATACAAATATAGCCACAGTGATGGGAGCTTTAGAGGTCATGGAAACTAGCCTGCCGGAAAGCATAGAGCAGGAAGCTCCCATTGGCAGCAAACTGGTGGTGGAAAAATGGCAAGATAGCGAAGGGGCGTGGTTCGTGGCTTTGAAGTTAGTTTATCCCTCCGCCAGCCAGCTGTGTGGCAGTATGCCCATAAATGAAAGTAACCCGCCTAAAATCTTGCCTTTGCAATTGCAAGATATAGACTCCAATCAGGACGGGCTTATCGCCATCCATGATTTCCAGAATCGGCTCATCAATGTCATTGACAGTGATGCTGAATTGATGGGGCAGTAAAGTAGCTGATTTTGTTAGTTTGTTATCCATCAGCCGGAGAATTTACTCTCCGGCTGATGTTTTTCGTTTAGGTAGGGAGATTTGTTGTTATGCCTTTCACTCATCTGCATGTTCATACGGAATTCAGCCTGCTGGATGGAGCCAGCCGCATAGGGGATCTGATCAGCACTGCCAAGGAACTGGGCATGGACTCCCTTGCCATTACCGACCACGGGGTCATGTACGGAATTTTGGATTTCTACAAAGAAGCCAAGAAGCAGGGCATAAAGCCTATCATAGGCTGCGAGGTGTATCTGGCGCCTACCTCCCGCAAGGAAAGGGAGGAAATCAATGGGGTCAAGTATTACCATCTGATACTGTTGGCAGAGAATCAGCAGGGGTATAGGAATCTGGTGCAGCTGGTGTCACTGGCCCATATCGAGGGCATGTACTACAAGCCCAGGGTTGACAAGGAACTGCTGCGCAAGTACCATAAGGGAATTATCTGCCTGAGCGCTTGCGTGGCAGGAGAGATTCCCCAGGCCCTAATTGCGGGGAATAAGGACAAGGCCGAAGCCCTGGTGCAGGAGTATGTGGAGATTTTTGGCAAAGACAATTTCTTCCTGGAAATACAGAACCATGGCCTGAAGGAGGAGCAGGTCACCAATGCGGGCTTGCTGGAGTTTTCCCAGCAATACGGCCTGGGGCTGGTGGCTACCAACGACCTGCACTATGTGCATCGGGAGGACAGCGAGTTCCACGATGTGCTGCTTTGCGTCCAGATGAACAAGAAACTCAATGACCCTGACCGCATGCGCTTCAACAGCGATGATTATTACCTCAAGTCCCCGGCGGAGATGGAAGCACTTTTCAAGGATTTCCCAGGAGCCATTGAGAATGCGGAGAAGATTGCCGCTCGCTGCCAGGTGGATTTTGAGTTCGGCAAGCTGCAGCTGCCCTTCTATCCCATTCCCGAGCCCTTTGCCGATGACGAGGCTTATCTGCGTCATCTCTGCGAGGAAGGGCTGGCCAGCCATTACCCCGAAGTGACAGGGGAAGTGCGGGAACGGCTGGACTATGAGTTGGGCATTATCCATCGCATGGGCTATGACAGCTACTTCCTCATTGTCTGGGACTTCATCAACCATTCCAAGCAGAAGGGCATTGCGGTAGGGCCTGGCCGCGGTTCGGCGGCAGGCAGTATCGTGGCCTATATACTGGGCATCACCAACCTTGACCCCCTGAAACATGATCTGCTCTTTGAGCGCTTTTTGAATCCTGAGCGTGTCACCATGCCGGATATTGATGTGGACTTCTGCTATATCCGCCGCAAGGAGGTCATAGACTACGTGAAGGAGCGCTATGGCTATGACCATGTGGCCCAGATTGCCACCTTCGGCACCATGGCCGCCAGGGGGGCTATCCGCGATGTGGGGCGGGTGCTGGGCATGCCCTTCGCTGAGGTTTCCGAGGTGGTCAAGCTGATTCCCATGGAGCTGCACATCACCATTGACAAGGCGCTGACGGGCGTGGCGGACCTCAAAGCCATGTACGACACCAGGCCGGAGGTGAAGCGGCTTCTGGACATGGCCCGCAAGCTGGAGGGGCTGCACCGCAATGCCTCCACACATGCAGCCGGCGTGGTGATAGCTCGCCACCCCCTGACTGACTATGTGCCGGTGTCCGTTTCTGAGGGCACTTTGGTCACGGAGTTTGACAAGGACCATGTGGAGGAACTGGGGCTGCTCAAGATGGACTTTCTGGGACTCCGCACTCTGACCGTCATGGCGGATGCCCTGCAGCATATCAAGGAGCAGCGTGGGGAAGTGGTGGATATCGACCATATCCCCCTGAAGGACGAGCTCACGGCCAAGATGCTCTGCGAGGGACGCACCGGGGCGGTGTTCCAGATGGAGTCGGCGGGCATGACCAAGCTGGTGATGGACCTGGCTCCCGAAGGCTTTGAAGACCTGATTCCCACGGTGGCTCTTTACCGTCCGGGACCCTTGGGCAGTGGCATGGTGGAGGATTTCATCAATGGCCGCCACGGCAGGAAGCAGCCCGAGTATATGCACCCGCTCCTGGAGCCAATCCTCAAAGAGACTTTCGGCGTGGTGCTCTATCAGGAGCAGGTCATGCAGATCGTGCAGGTGCTGGCTGGCTTCACCCTGGGGCAGGCAGACCTTTTGCGCCGCGCCATGGGCAAGAAGAAGCATGAGATATTGATGGCCCAAAAGGAGAATTTCCTCAAGGGCTGCGCTGCCAACAGCATCGAGCCTAAGCTGGCGGAGCATATCTTTGACCTGCTGACTCACTTTGCGGACTACGGCTTCAACAAGTCCCACAGCGCCGCCTACGGGCTGGTGGCCTGGCAGACGGCTTACCTCAAGGCCCATTATCCCCAGGAATTCATGGCGGCCATGCTCACCAGCGTCATGGACGATTCTCAGAAGGTGCCCTTTTACATCGACCTCTGTCGCCGCATGAAGCTGAAAATCCTGCCTCCCGATATCAATGCTAGCCATGGCACTTTCAGTGTGGACAAGGGCGCTATCCGCTTCGGCTTGGCGGCAGTGAAGAATGTGGGTGAGGGAGCCATTGCCAACGTGGTGGCGGAAAGGGAAAGGGGAGGCCCTTTCACATCCTTGACAGACTTCTGCAGCCGGGTGGATGCCAAGATGCTCAACAAGCGGGTGCTGGAAAGCCTGATCAAATGCGGTGCCTTTGATAGCCTGGGAGCCAGGCGCAGCCAGCTGCTCTCCATTCTTGACCGGGCAATCAGCGAGGCCAACTCTGCCCAGAAGGATAAGCTCAGCGGCCAGATTGGCCTCTTTGCAGAGGAAGGGGCAGGTATCATGGAGATTCCCCTGCCGGAGATGGAAGAAGTGTCTGAGTCTGAAAGGCTGAACTGGGAAAAAGAAATCACGGGCTTTTACATAACGGGGCACCCCTTGAACAGGTTTGCCAGAAAGCTCAATAACCTGCCCTCTATCCAGTCCCTGAAGGAAGGCGCAGCCAGGGACAAGCAGGTGGTGAGGATAGGCGGCCTGCTGGCAGAAGCCAAGCGCCATACCACCAAACGGGGAGATACCATGTGCTTTGCGGTGCTGGAGGATTTCTCCGAAAAGATGGAGGTGACGGTCTTCTCCAGGACTTTCTACCAGTATGTGAACTTGCTGCTGCCTGATGCGCCGGTGGTGGTGCAGGGCAGGCTGGATATTGACGAGGACAAGGTCTCCGTGCTGGCTGACAAGTTTTGGCCGCTGGAGGAGTATGTCCCCGAGTATTACCTTATCCTGCCAGCAGGCGAAGCCTATGGTGCTGCCCGGGAGGGGGTGAACAAGATTCTGGCAGAGCACCCTGGCGAAGATATCGTCCATGTGCAGGTGGGCGGCCGCTGGCAGACTTTGCCCGAGGGGCAGGGGCTGGCCGATGATGATGGAACCAGGGCCGCCCTCATCGCCCTGCTGGGGGAAAAAGCCGTGAAAAAACGCTGAATAACCCCGCTCTGGGGTCTGTCCCTCTGCTTGCAAGGATAGGGCGGTAATGATAAAATATTGCCAATGTGGTTTTTGCCGCATGGCAGAAAGTTTGTTTGAATGATAAGGAGTTGCTCCTCATTTTGTGGAAGAAAGTTTTATCCGGGGCATTGGCAGTGGGCTTTTCCGTCAGCCTGCTTTGGGGCTTTGAAGCGGCCAATGCCGCCCCCAGCCGTGCTCTGTATGATGTGAAGCCTCTGGCGCGCCCGGAGGTGGAAGGGTTGGTGGTAAGCCCTGATGACAAGCTGCAGAATCTTACTGCCAGGTCTGCGGTGGTGCTGGATGCTGCCACCGGGCTGGTCATCTATCAGCGGGATATGGATGCCAGGCGCTATCCGGCCAGCACTACCAAGATCATGACCTTGATTGTGGCGCTGGAAAAGGGCAATCTGGAGGATACGGTCACCGTCAGCAAGAATGCGGCGGGCATGGAGGGTTCTACCCTCTGGCTGGAGCCGGGGGACAAGGTGCCCCTGCGGGAACTTCTCTACGGCATTATGATGGCCTCTGGCAACGATGCCACCATTGCGGTGGCAGAGCATATCGCAGGTTCTGTGCCGGCTTTTGCCCAGCTGATGAATGACAAGGCCAGGGAGATTGGCGCGAAGGACACCCATTTCGTCAATCCCAACGGCCTGCCGGACGAGAACCACTATACCACAGCCCATGACATGGCCCTGATTGCCGCCTATGGCTACAGGCTGCCGGAGTTTGAGGAGATTGTAAGCACCAAGGAGATTACTTTCCCCTGGGTCAAGGACGATACCCGCCGCCTGCGCAATGAGAACCAGATGCTCTGGCTCTATGAGGGAGGCAACGGGGTCAAGACCGGCTATACGGATGCGGCAGGCCGCTGCCTGGTGTCCGGGGCCAAGGAAGACGGCCTGCAGCTGGTGGCAGTGGTCTTGGACAGCGTCTATATGTGGAATGATTCCATTGCCCTGCTGGATTACGGCTTCGAGCAGGTGGAGCCAGAGCGGCTCTTCCGCAAGGGGCAGGTGGTTGGCTCCGTTTCCGTGGGTCTGTTCGAGGGGGAACTGGAGGTCAAGGCCGCCAGGGACCTTTCCGTTGCCAGGCTGAAGCATGGGGCAAAGGTGAAGTATGACCAGAAGCTGGAAGTGACCGAAGCGCTTACGGCTCCCATCAAAGAGGGAGAGAAAGTTGGCAGGCTGGTGCTCCTGCAGGATGGCAAGGAAATGGGGGCGGTTGATGTTCTGGCCGCCAGGGGTGTGAAGCCTGAGGAGCAGGGCTTTTTTGCCAAGCTGGCAGCCTGGTTCCGCTCCTTGTGGAAAGGATTTTTCTGATGGAAGCCAGATTGCAGAAAATCATCAGCCAGGCTGGCCTGGCTTCCCGCCGGGCTGCCGAGGCCATGATCCTTGAAGGCCGGGTGGAAGTGAACGGCACAGTGGTCACGGAACTGGGTGGCAAGTTTGACCCGGAGCAGGTGGAGATTAAGGTGGACGGCAAGGTGCTAAGCTCTGCCAAAGCCCATGTGTACTACCTGATGAACAAGCCCAAGGGCTATGTGTCAACCGCCAGTGACGAACGGGGCAGGCGCACGGTGCTGGATCTGCTGCCTGAGGTGCAGGAGCGCATCTATCCCATCGGGCGGCTGGATATGAATACCGAGGGTCTTTTGCTCCTGACCAATGATGGGGAGCTGATGAACGGCCTCCTGCATCCCCGCTATGAGGTGCAGAAGACCTATGTGGCAAGGCTTGCCAAGGGTTTATCGGCGCAGGAACTTAGGCTGCTGCGAGAAGGTGTGCAGTTGGAGGACGGCCTGACGGCTCCTGCCAAGGTGCGTACTTTAACGGAAGAACCAGGGCGGGCAAAGGTGGAGATCACCATCCACGAGGGACGCAATCGTCAGGTGCGCCGCATGTTCCAGGCCGTGGGTCATGAGGTACTGGCACTGAAGCGCGTTGCCTTTGCATGCCTGACCCTTGAGGGGGTCAGGCGGGGCGGGCATAGGGCTCTGACTGAAGCAGAGGTCAAGATGTTGTATGAAAAAGCAGGGAGGCAGCCGGGCTGATGGAGCAGAGAATCATTGTCATAGGGGCTGGGCCTGCTGGCATGATGGCGGCCATCAAGGCCGCTGAGACCAGCGAAAGCATGGGCGGCATTGCCGAAGTCATGCTGCTGGAGAAGATGAAGAAGCCTGGCCGCAAGATGATGATCACGGGCAAAGGACGCTGCAATATCACCAACGCTGCCGATGTGCCGGAAATCATCAAGAATATACAGGGAAATGGCCGCTTTCTGTTCAGCTCCATGAAAGCCTTTGACAATCGTGCTGTCATCGACTTCTTTGAAGAACAGGGTGTAGCTACGAAAGTAGAGCGGGGACAGCGGGTCTTTCCCGTGTCCGACAAGGCCCAGGATGTGGTGGAAGCCATGGTGAGCCGCCTGCACGAATTGGGGGTGAAGATTGCGACCGACTCCGCCGTCAAGGATATCCTGGTGGAAGCAGGGCGCGTCAAGGGCGTGCGGCTGAAATCCGGGGCCATCCACAAGGCCGATGCTGTCATCCTGGCGGTGGGAGGGGCTTCCTATCCCGGCACCGGCTCGTCCGGGGACGGCTACGCCATGGCAGAAGCCCTGGGGCATACCATTGTGCCTGTTCGTCCTTCCTTAGTCCCTCTCACCACAGCGGAAGAGTGGGTGCAGGAGGTGCAGGGCCTTTCCCTGCGAAATGTGCGGGCAGAGCTTCTAGTAGACGGCAAGACCGAGTTTTCCCTCTTTGGGGAGATGATGTTCACCCATTACGGGGTCACAGGCCCGGTGATACTTTCCATGAGCCGCACCGCTTCCGGGTATCTGCTGGCAGGCAGCCACTTCCTGGAGCTCTCCTTGAACTTGAAGCCTGCGCTTTCCGAGGAAAAACTAGAGGTCAGGCTGCAGCGGGACTTTGAGAAATACCAGCGCAAAGAGCTCAAGAACGGGCTGGTGGATCTCCTTCCCCACAAGCTGATCGAGCCGGTGCTTGATGCCGCTTATCTGGCCTCGGACAAGCCCGTGCATCAGGTCACGGTGGAGGAGCGCAAGCGCCTGGTGCATACGCTGCAGCACCTAGTGCTGACCATCAGCGGCACTAGACCCTTGGCCGAGGCCATAGTGACCGCAGGGGGCGTGTCTGTCAAGGAAATAGACCCGCGCAGCATGGAATCCAAGCTGGTCAAGGGCTTCTACCTGGCTGGCGAGGTAGTGGACGTAGATGCCTTCACGGGTGGCTACAACCTTCAGGCGGCCTTCTCCATGGGGGCAGCCGCCGGCTGCTGGAGCGTATGGAATCTGGAGCAGGGTTAATCGTCGCATTGAAAGGGGATTGGGCATGGCAGAACTTATGACAGTAGAAAAGATTTCTGGGGGCTTGCGGGGCGAGGTGAAAATTCCCGGGGACAAATCCATCTCTCATCGCAGCGTGATGCTGTCCGGCCTGGGCAGCACGCCTGTGCGCATCACGAATTTCCTCCATGCCCAGGACTGCCTTTCTACAGTGGCCTGCTTGCGGGCGCTGGGAGCGGAGATTGAGTTTCAGAGCGAGGTGGAACTCATGGTGACTGGACATGGTTTCCACGGACTGCAAGAACCAGGCACCGTCATTGATGCGGGCAATTCCGGCACTACTCTGCGGCTCATGATGGGCCTGCTCTCTGCCCAGCCCTTCTTCTCCTCCTTTACGGGAGATGCTTCCCTGCATCGCCGCCCCATGGGGAGGGTGGCTAAGCCCCTGTCCCTGATGGGGGCAAAGATTTACGGCAGGGAAAAAAATACTAAGCTGCCCTTGGCCATCGTGCCTGCGGAGGGGGGTCTCAAGGGAGTTTACTACGATAGTCCTGTGGCCAGCGCTCAGGTGAAATCGGCCCTGCTGCTGGCAGGCATGTACGCCAATGGACCCACCACGGTGAAGGAGCCCTTTGTCTCCCGCGACCATACGGAGCGCATGCTGGCGGCTTTCGGGGTGCCTGTGGAGCGTCAGGGCACAGCGGTGACCATCAATCCCGTCACGGCTGAGGATTACAAGGCTCCTGAGGCCATCGAGGTGCCGGGGGATATCAGCTCCGCCGCCTACTGGCTGGTAGCGGGAGTTACCCTGCCGGGCAGCAAGCTGCTGCTGAAGAACGTAGGGGTCAATGAGACCCGCACGGGCGTCCTGGATGTGCTGGAGCAGATGGGGGCGAAAGTGGAGCTCTTCAATCAGCGAGTCTCCGGCGGCGAGGCTGCGGCAGATATCCGAGTGGAAGCGGGTCCTCTCAGGGGCACGGAGTTCGGGGTGGAAATCATGCCCCGGCTCATCGACGAGATTCCCATCATCGCCGTGGCGGCGCTGATGGC
This sequence comes from Selenomonas sp., assembly GCA_017635515.1. Classification (GTDB taxonomy): domain Bacteria; phylum Bacillota; class Negativicutes; order Selenomonadales; family Selenomonadaceae; genus Selenomonas_B. Next base: position 40,149 of record JAGBLH010000092.1, on the reverse strand, counting down.
TGAAGGGGATACTGTCATTACGGGGGCAGGGGAGCTCAGGGTCAAGGAAACCGACCGCCTGGCTGCCATCGAGCAGGAGTTCGGCAAGCTATCCCCCGGTGCTGTGGAGGCCACGGAGGATGGGCTGGTCATTCATGGCGGGCGCCCTCTCCAGAAGGCCAGATGCATCACCTACGATGACCATCGCATTGCCATGTCCCTGGCCATCCTGGGGGCGGCAGGGGAAGGCGTGGAACTGGAGCACCCGGACTGCGTGAATATTTCTTATCCCGCTTTTTATGGGGATTTGGCAAGATTGAGCAAGGCTTGATTTATTTGGAGGGGATTTTAAATGCAGGATTCAAAGAAAAAACTTGTGGTGGCCATTGACGGCCCTGCCGGTGCCGGCAAGAGCACCGTGGCCCAGCTGGCAGCCAAGGAGCTCGGCTATACCTATATTGACACCGGCGCCATGTACCGCGCTGTGGCCTGGAAAACCTTGCAGCAGAAAAAAGAAGTGACTGACGAGCTGATTGTCTCCCTGATGCCAGATATTGACGTGAATCTGCGTTACGCTGACGGCAAGACTGTGGTGAAGGTGGATGGCACAGATGTCACAGGGGAGATCCGCACCCCGGAAATCAATGCCATTGTTTCCCAGGTGGCCCGTCTGGGCTCTGTGCGGGAGAAGATGGTGGATCTGCAGCGCAAGATGGCAGATGAGGGCGGCGTGCTCATGGATGGCCGCGACATTGCCACCAACGTATTGCCAGGGGCTGACGTGAAGATTTTTCTCACGGCTTCTATAGAAGAGAGGGCCAGGCGCCGCTATCTCGAGATGAAGGAAAAGGGCTACGATGTGACTATGGAGCAACTCCAGAAGGATATCGCTGCCAGGGACAAGGCTGATTCCGAGCGGGAGATTTCTCCCTTGGTTCAGGCTGAGGATGCGGAGCTTTTGGATACCACGGGCCTTTCCATCGAGGAAGTGGTGCAGCGCATCCTGGAAATGTGCAGGTGATGAGATGCTCTATTCATTGCTGAAAGTCATCTTCTGCCTGTTCTTCAAGCTCCTCTTCCGGGCGGAAATCAAGAACGCCGACAGGCTGCCCAAGGAGGGGGCTTTTATCCTGGCCGCCAACCACATGAGCAACTGGGATCCGCCACTGCTGGCCTGCTTTGCCACCCGCCCCGTGGGCTACATGGCCAAGGAGGAGCTCTTCGAGCCGCCTGTTTTCGGTACGGCTATCCGCCATTGCCACGCCTTTCCCGTGAAGCGGGGGGCGGCAGACCGCGGCGCCATCAAGACGGCGGTGCAGGTGCTGAAAGGCGGCCATTGCCTGGGGCTGTTCCCTGAGGGCACCCGCAGCAAGGATGGCAAGCTTCACAAGGCTGAAGCAGGCGTGGGCCTTATCGCCGCCATGACCGGGGCGCCGGTGGTGCCTGCCGCCCTTATCGGCACAGACAAGATCTTCAAGAGCGGCAGTCTTTTACCGAAACTCAAGGTCATTTACGGCGAGCCCATGAGCTTTACCGGTGACCGCAAGGATAAGGAACAGCTGGCAGCTTTTTCCCAGTCCATCATGGACAGGATAGGAGAGCTGAAAGCGGAAAACGAATAAAAAGGCAAGGCTTTGCATGTCAGCCCGCCTCATGTGCACATGGGACGGGCTTTTCTTTATGCTCAAAGGGCTGAGACAATTTGCTGTGAAAGGCATTCCGAGGTAGAAAAATTTCATAATGTCACATTGAGGTCATAATCAGATGGTAACCTGTTCGTGTTGAATGTGAGTTCATCAGGGCTGCCAGATGGTCCAGGCAGATTTTCAAGCAAACAGGAGGAAGCGCCATGGATATAATGGAAATCATCAAGCAGAGAAGAAGTGTCCGTACCTTCGATGGCAAGGGAATCACCCCGGAGGAGCAGCAGAAGCTTTACGAGTATGTGCAGCAGATCAAAAATCCCTATGACATCCCAGTGCACTTTATGCTGGTGGATGCCAGGTCAGAGGGGCTTTTCAGCCCTGTCATAGAGGGAGAGCAGTTCTACATTATCGCCAAAGTTCCCGGCGGCCCCCACAGCGAGGAAGCCTTTGGCTACTCCTTTGAGCAGCTGGTGCTCTATGCCTGCTCCATAGGCCTTGGCACCACCTGGATGGCTGGCACCCTGGACAGAAAGATTTTTGAAAAGGTGGCAGATTTGCAGGAGGGGGAGATGATGTACTGTGTCACTCCCGTGGGGCACGCTGCCGCAGCTATGTCAGAGACAGAGCAGAAGATGCGGGCTGGCATTGGCGCAGATGAAAGAAAGCCGGCAGCAGAGCTTTTCTTTGACAAGGATTTTGCCACCCCTCTGGCAGTGGAGGAGGAAAAGCTCAAGACAGCTCTGGAGGCAGTGCGCCTTGGCCCTTCAGCGGTGAATTATCAGCCCTGGCGCATTGTGCGCGATGGCAAGGCTTTTCATTTCTACGAAACCTACAATAAGGCCCTGCATGAAAGGTCTGAATGGGATGTGCAGAAGATTGACATGGGCATTGCCCTCTGCCACTTCATAGGTTTGACGGGAGGCACCTGCAGCCTCTCTGACCCGGGTCTGGCTTGCCCTGAGGATACGCAGTACATCGCTACCGTTACGGTGTAAGGGAAGTTTATCCCCCAGCCTGTGGCAGCAATCTTCACAAAGTCTTCACATTCTCTGCACATCATCTGCATATTTTCTTGATAAAATGCCTTTGTAAACAAAATTAAGGCATGATAAAAGGAGTGCAGATGATGACAAACTACATGGAACTTTTGATGACGAATCAGCCTTGGAATCTGATTCTCTTTATGGTGATTCCCGTGGGGTTGGCAGAGTTTCTGGTGGCTACGGAGTTTTACACTCTGTTCCTGAAGGACAGCGGGGAAAATACCTGGGCGCGACTGAATGGCTGGCTGGGCAGGATCACCGGCTTGTACTTTGCCGGGGTGTTCCTCTACCTGATGACCAGCGTGGTGCCACATCTTGAATGGCGCGGCTGGGCTGATGTGTTGGCGGTGGGTGCTTACCTCAGTGGCATCATTCCTCTCCTGAGCATCACCCTGCTGGAGTTTGGCCTGCTGAAAAAGCAGGCTGAGCCAAAGGAGCGTACCCGCTTCCATTTCCTGCTCCTGATTGGCTTTTTAGTGGTCAGCCATGTGGCCATGGTCTTCGGCATGGTGGACCCCGCCGTTACCGGCTGGCAGCCGGGACAGCAGCAGGAAATGAGCATGCATAGTCATACGCATGCCGCGGAGATGCAGCACGGAGAGCACATGCACGAATAATTTTAACCGAAGATGCCCAACAGCAAGTTGCCGTTGGGCATTTGGCATACAAAGGAAAGTTGGTGCGCTGTGAAAGCCTACTCTGTATTGATAGTAGATGATGATAGCAAGCTGCAGGAGCTCTTGCGCGAGTATTTTCAAAAGGAAAATTTTGAGGTTTACACGGCCAGTAGCGGTCCGGAGGCCCTGCGGGAAGCTGCTGGCAGACAGCCGGATATCATCCTGCTTGATTTGATGCTGCCCGGCCTGGATGGCTATGAAGTCTGCCGTCGATTGCGGGAGAAAAGCGCGGTGCCGATTATCATGCTGACTGCCAGGGATGGGGAGGCTGACAGGCTGAACGGTCTGGACATCGGCGCAGACGATTATGTGACCAAGCCTTTCAGTAACAGAGAACTGGTGGCCAGAGTCCGGGCACTGCTGCGACGTTCCTATGGCTCCCTTTCCCCGGCAGGGGCTTCTTTGCTGAAAGTGGGAGGCCTTACCTTGGATACCGCCCAGCATCTCGTGAAGCTGGAGGGAGAAATCATTGAGCTTACACCGATAGAATTCAGCCTTCTGGAGTGTTTCATGAAACATCCTTATCAGGCTTTCAACCGGTTGCAGCTGATGGAAAACAGCCACGGTTTTGCCTTTGATGGCTATGAACGCACCATTGATGCCCACATCAGGAACCTGCGGCGCAAAATCGAGCCGGATCCCAAAAGTCCCCGCTATATCCTGACCATTTATGGCATTGGCTACAAGATGGGGGATGGTACTCATGCCTAATCTCCACAGCCTGCGCTACCGCATTATGGGCATGACCTTTTTGCTGATACTTCTGACGGCTTTTGGCATGGTACAGCTGGCCAACTGGCAGATGGAAAGTCTCTTTCAGGAGTACCTCTCCTTGCAGCCTGGCTTGGCGGTGAGTGAGGGGACGATGGGAGATTCTGAGCTACTTTTTTTGCACTCTGTCCATCACTCGCTGCTGTGGTTTGGTCTTCTCTTTGCCTGCGTTGGTCTGGCCGTCAGCTTTCTTTGGTCCGGCGGCATTACCACCCCCCTGCGGGAACTCAGCGCAGCAGCCGACAGCATCCGTCAGGGAAAGCTGGAGCAGCGGGTGGAATTTGATTCCCGTGACGAGATAGGGCAGCTGGGACGTGTCTTCAATCAGATGTCGGAGGAACTGGCGGTAAATGAACGCCTGCGGCAGGAATTTTTGGCAGGCATAGCCCATGAGCTTCGCACACCTTTGGCCATCCTTCAGAGTCATCTGGAAAATATGCTGGAGGGCATTACCCCTGCTACCCCCGAGCGTTTTTTCTCTATGCAGGAGGAGGTCATGCGGCTGATTCGTCTGGTACAGGATCTGCGTGACCTTTCCCTGGCGGAGGTGCGTCAGCTTGACCTTCACCTGCAGGAAGTGGATGTAAACCTGCTGCTCAGGCATACGGTGGAGATGTTGTCACCTTTATTGGAGGAAAAGAGACTTAGCTTTGAAGTGACGCTGGATGATTCCCTGCCAAAACTTCTGCTGGATTCTGACCGCATGAATCAGGTTTTTTATAACCTCCTGATTAACGCTATACGCTATACACATCCGGGGACGGTCATTCACATTGGCAGTTTCAGGCAGGAAGGGAAAGTGTGCCTCGTTGTCACCGACGAGGGGCCGGGGATTCCTGCAGCTGACCTGCCCCATGTTTTTGAACACTTTTATCGTGGCGAAAAGTCCAGAAACCGCACCCGTGGCGGTTCTGGCCTGGGGCTGGCGCTGGCACGCCAGTTCGTGGAAGTTCACGATGGCACCATCAGGGCAGAGAATATGCCACAGGGGGGGAATTCCTTTGTCATCGAGTTTTCCTGCTATTAGGTTTACCGTCCTGTAAAAGTGAATAAACAATGAAAAAAAAATAAAAAACCCGTGAAAAACTATTTGCTTAGGTCTCTTACTCATGTTATACTATGTCTTAGATTGCATAGAACCTGTGCTTTATAGGTTCGGGCAAGAATAAAGGATATGGTGGTAGATGTATGGAAGTAATCCTGGCAGATTACCTGGGCTTCTGCTATGGCGTCAAGCGCGCCATCAAGATAGCCAGGGAAAATGCTTCTGCGGATGGCACCTCCTGCACTTTGGGGCCTATCATCCACAATCCTCAAATGGTTGAACGCTTGAAAGAGGAAGGTGTGGGCACAGTTGACAGGTTGGATGAATTGCCAACGGGTACCATCATCATCCGTTCCCATGGGGTAGGCCCGGAGGTCTATCAGGAGGCTGAGGAGCGGGGGCTGAAAGTGGTCGATGCCACTTGTCCCCATGTGAAGAAAGCCCAGCTTTCCGCCAAGGAATTGGTTGATGAGGGGTATAATGTAGTCATCATCGGGGAAAAGCAGCACCCGGAGGTCAAGAGCATCTTCGAGTGGTCAGGCCGCAAGGCTACGGTTCTAGAGACGGAGGCCGAGGCTGAGGAACTTGATTCCTGCGCTAGGCTGGGCATAGTTTGCCAGACCACCTTCTCAGGGGCGAAGTTCCGGCGGATTGCCATGCATCTGTTGGAAAAATCCCGGGATGTGCGCATCCTGCGCACCATCTGCACGGCTACAGATCAGAGACAGGCGGCGGCCATTGATTTGGCTCAGAAGGTTGGCCTGATGCTGGTCATAGGCGGCAAGAACAGCGCTAACACTACGCGCCTTGCCCAACTGTGCAAAGAACATTGTCTGACTTATCACATCGAAACGGCAGCAGAGCTCCGTGACGAGTGGTTTGACAAAATAGAAAAAATTGGTATTACAGCGGGTGCTTCTACACCTGACTGGATTATCAAGGAGGTATATAAAAAGTGTCAGAACAGAGCATGAAGGAATTATTGGAAGAAGCAGAGAGCTCCATGCCGGATATCCAGGAGCGCACGGTTGTCACCGGCGAGGTGATCCAGGTTTCCCGCGATGAGGCTTATATCGATATCGGCTACAAGCAGGAGATTGCTGTGCCGAAGCGTGAGCTTGCTTATCCCGCTCCGGAGTCCGCTGAGGACGTGGTGAAGGTCGGCGACAAGATCGATGTTTACATCGTTTCTCTCGGCGGCGACAACGGCGGCATCCTCTCCAAGGTCAAGGCTGACCGCATGGTGGCCTGGAAGGAGATGGAGGCTGTGCAGGAGCGCGGCGAGACTGTCGAGGCTCAGGTGAATCAGGTAGTCAAGGGTGGCTTGGTGGCTTCTGTCAACGGTCTGCGCGGCTTTATCCCCGCTTCCCAGATGGAGCTTCACTTCGTGAAGGATCTTTCCGTCTATGTTGGCCAGACTGTGGAGGCTGAGATCATCGAGATCGATGTCCACAAGCAGCGCCTGGTGCTCTCCCGCCGCAACCTCCTTGAGAAGGAGCGTTCCGAGAAGGAAGGCGAGATTTTCTCCACCCTCGAGGCTGGCCAGACCGTGCGCGGTACTGTCAAGCGTCTGGTGGACTACGGTGCCTTCATCGATATCGGTGGCGTAGACGGCCTTGCTCACATCTCCGACTTGGCTTGGCACCGCGTGAAGCATCCTTCCGATGTGCTTGAGGTTGGCCAGGAACTGGATGTTTTCGTCAAGAGCGTTGATGTTGATGCCAAGCGCATCTCCCTGTCCGTGAAGGACACCATGCGTGATCCTTGGCTCGACAAGGCTGAGCGCTATGCAGAGGGCGACTACATCGAAGGCAAGGTCATCAAACTGACTGACTTCGGTGCTTTCATGGAAATCGAGCCGGGCTTCGACGGTCTCATTCCCATGGGCGAGCTGGCTGACCGCCGCATTGAGCGTGCCGATGAGGCTGTGCATGTGGGCGATGTGGTGAAGGTCAAGGTTCTCCGCATCGACATGAAGCGCAAGCGCATCTCCCTTAGCATCACCAAGGCTAAGAAGGATGCTGACACTGCTGTGTTCAAGAAGTATCAGGCAGAGCAGGAAGCAGCTGAGGAAGTTCAGGAGTAAGAGCCTGTCTTTCGGCAACTAGATAAGAAATTTACAGGGGAGTGATGTCTTTGCATCGCTCCCTTGTTATTTCGTTTCAGACTGAATGAGAAAGAACTTATGAGCAAGAAAGATATCAGCAAAGCAAAGCATCCGGGCGTTATTCTCAGGGTCTACCCGGACAGTCTGGCAGAAGAGCTGGAGCTGGTGCCAGGGGACAAGATTGTGTCCATCAACGGGGAAGAAGTCCGGGATATCATCGAGCTTTCCTTTGCCATGGCAGACGAGGAAATTGAACTGCTGGTGGAGCATGAGGATGGGGAGCAGGAAATCATCGAGTTCGACAAGGACTTTGACGAGGACCTTGGGGTGGAGTTCGAGAGCGCCGTCTTTGACGGCATCAGGAGCTGTGCCAACCATTGCTATTTCTGCTTCGTAGATATGGTGGCACCAAATATGAGGAGCAGCCTTTCCATCAAGGATGATGACTACCGCCTGTCTTTTCTCTACGGCAATTTCGTCACCATGACCAATATGGGGCCGAAGGATTTTGAGCGGGTGGAGAAGTATCATCTCTCGCCATTGTTCGTCTCCGTCCAGTGCATGAACCCAGAGCTCAGGGCACAGATACTGCGCTGCCTAGGAGCGGCCCGCATTGCCAGTCAGCTGGACAACCTGGAAAAGGCCGGGGCAGAGTATCACACTCAGGTGGTACTCTGCGCGGGTCTCAACGACGGGGAGGAACTGGAGCGCACCATCAGGGAAATCGCGGAGCGTCGCCCCCATGCCCTGTCTCTAGCCATCGTGCCCGTGGGTATTACCAGGCACCGCACCGACCCCTATCCTTTGCAGCAGTTTGACAGGGAGAGCGCCGCCAGAGTCATCGACCAGGTGGAGAAGTGGCAGCGGAAAATCCAGCAGGAAGAAGGACGTACTTTTATTTATCTGGGCGATGAATTCTACTTCTTGGCAGGTCGGCCTGTTCCCAGCACAGAGTTTTACGATGGATTTCCCCAGCTGGACAATGGCATCGGCCTTACCCGGAACTTCATCAATGATTGGGAGGAATATGAGGGCGAGGAAGCGGACTATGAGGAGCCAGTCTTTCTGGATGTAGTTTCCGGCACTTCCGTGGCACCTGTCTTGGAAGAACTGGCGGGAAGCCTCCAGAAAAAGAATCTCCATGTGCGCCTGGTGCCGGTGGTGAATGAGTATTTTGGCTCAACTGTCAACGTCTCCGGTCTTTTGACGGCGCAGGACATCATCAAGACTTTGAAATCCCTGCCGGGCGAGCGCACGGGAATCCTGCTGCCTGAGTCGGCACTCAGGTCAGGTGAGGATATTTTTCTGGATGATATGTCCCTCAGTGACTTTGCTGAAGAATTCCCCGGCGTGAGAGTAGAGCCTGTGCAGTCCGGGTCAGATTACCGCAAGGCGCTGGCGGACTGGCACCATTATCACAAGAACCGTAGCGGCGAGACTGCCTATATGTGGCAGAGCAATGCCGCCTATACCAAAACAGTTACGGACTGAAGTCTTTATATATGGAAAGAAGGTAATAGCAGATGAAACCCATAGTGGCTATAGTGGGGCGCCCCAATGTAGGCAAGTCCACCTTGTTCAACCAGATTGGCAAGAAGCGCGTCTCCATCGTGGACGATATGCCCGGCGTCACCCGTGACCGCATCTATATGGATGCCGAGTGGCTGAACCATGAGTTCACCATGATTGACACCGGGGGCATTGAGTTTGATGAGAGCGACCATATCCTGAAGTCCATGCGCCAGCAGGCAGAGCTGGCCATGGAAGAAGCCGATGTCATACTCTTTCTGGTGGACGGACGCAGTGGCCTGACCAACTCCGATGAGGAAGTGGCAAAGCTCCTGCGCCATGCCAAGAAGCCAGTTATCCTGGGGGTGAACAAGATTGACAGCCCCCAGCAGTCCATGAATATCTACGAGTTCTACAATCTGGGCCTGGGTGACCCCATAGCTCTGTCTGCCTCCAACTCCATGAATATAGGTGACCTACTGGATGCCGTGGTGGGGGCCTTCCCCAAGGAAGCCGAGGAAGAGGAGGAGACCGATGAGCTGGCTATCGCGGTCATTGGCCGGCCCAACGTGGGCAAGTCCTCTCTGGTGAACAAGATGCTGGGGGAGGAACGGGTCATTGTCAGTGATGTGGCAGGCACCACCCGCGATGCCATCGACACTCACTTCATGAAAGACGGCATCAAGTTTATCCTGATCGATACCGCAGGCATGCGCCGCCGGGGCAAGATCGAGGAGGCGGTGGAGCGCTACAGCGTGATGCGCTCCCTCAGAGCCGTGGATCGGGCTGATGTAGTATTGATGATGATCAACGCAGAGGAAGGCATTACCGAGCAGGACAAGAAGATTGCCGGCTATGCCCATGAATCGGGCAAGGGAGTCATCATTGTCGTCAACAAGTGGGACATTTATCCCGAGAAGGACGACAAATCAACCCTGCGCTTCACGGAAGACCTGCGGGAGCAGCTGGGCTTTCTGCAGTACGCCCCTGTGCTCTACGCTTCCGCCCTCACGGGCCAGCGAGTGGGCCGTGTGACCGAACTGGTGAAGTATGTGGCCGAGCAGCAGTCCATGCGCATCAAGACTAGCGTCCTCAATGAGCTGATCCGGGATGCGGTGTCCATCAACCCGCCCCCCATGCACAAGGGCCGTCGCCTAAAGATCATGTATATGACACAGGTGGACATTCAACCGCCTACCTTCATCATCTTCGTCAATGATCCGGAGCTCATGCACTTCTCTTATCTCCGTTTCATTGAGAACCGTCTGCGTGAGAGCTTCGGCTTTGAGGGCACGCCCTTGAAGCTCATTGTCCGGGCCAGGGAGGAGGAAGAGTAAATGGCTATGACTCTTCTGGGGTGCCTGATAGCCTATGTGCTGGGCTCCATTCCCAATGGCCTCTGGCTGGGCAAGGCTCTATGGCACACAGATCTCAGGGAGCATGGCAGCCACAATATCGGTGCCACCAACGCCTGGCGCACTCTTGGCAAGGGACCTGGCTTCCTGATTTTCCTGCTGGACTTCTTGAAAGGCTTTTTGAGCGTGTATATAGCTTCTTCTTTGGCTGGCACGCCCCTCGCCATGGTACTGGCGGCCATCTTTGCCATCGTAGGCCATTCCGCCTCCCTCTTCATGGGGTTCAAAGGCGGCAAGGGAGTGGCCACGGGGCTGGGAGTGCTCTGCATGCTGATGCCTCAGGTCACAGGCCTTGTCTTCCTGATCTGGCTGGTCATCGTAAAGCTCACGGGCTATGTTTCCCTGGGCAGCATAGTAGCAGCCATCTGTGTGCCAGTGCTGGCTCTCATCTTCCATGCCCCTGCTGAGTACCTTGTCTTCGGTGTGATAGCTGCTCTCCTGATAGTGGTAAGGCACAAGGCAAATATAGGAAGGCTGCTGAACGGTACAGAGTCCAAGATCAAAGCAGGGCACCACTGAGATTTTTTTAAAGTACAGCATTTAGCATAAATAACGACATTTGCCCAAGGAAAATGTATTTCCTTGGGCTTTTTGTTATATTTATATAAAAGCTATTGGCAAGAATGTCCACCCTGTGATATACTATCCTTTGTAAAAGGACAATGATATCATTATATAAAAACATTCGGAGGTGTCGTGATGTCAAAGGAAGAAAATGGTTTTTTCCTGGTGAAGGAGGAAATCCTGCCCGAGGCCATCAAGAAGACCATCAAGGTCAAGGAAATGCTGAAACGGGGGGATGCCCGCACCATCAATGAGGCCGTGGAGAAGATGGAGCTTTCCCGCTCCGCCTACTACAAGTACAAGGATTACGTCTTCCCCTTCTACGAGGCCAGCAAGAATAAGATCGTGACTCTGACCTTCCTTCTTGAGCACAAGAAGGGAGTTCTTTCCAGTGTGCTGAATACCATCTCGGCAGATTCTGGCAGTGTCCTCACCATCAATCAGGGAATTCCTCTCCAGGGGGTGGCCAATGCTACCATTTCCATCGAAACCATGAATCTTTCCGTAGATCTGGAAGCCTTGCTGGACAAACTGCGCATGGTGGATGGCGTGAAGCGTCTGGAAGTTTTGGGCCAGGCGTAAGGAAAGCGGGTGCGAAATGGGACAGGAGATAAAGATTGGCCTTCTTGGAGCAGGCACGGTGGGCTCCGGGGTCATCAAGGTATTGGGCATGAACGCCCCTGAGATTGAGCAGCGCACTGGAGTGCCCTTGGTTCTGAAGAAAGTACTGGTTCGAGACAAGAGCAAGAAGCGACCAGATTTTCCCGAGAGCGTGGAACTGACTGATAAGGTCGAAGATATACTGAATGACCCCGAGATTGAGATCGTGGTGGAGCTCATGGGGGGGCTGCACCCCTCGCGGGAGTATATGCTCAAGGCCCTGGAGGCGGGCAAGCATGTGGTCACCGCCAACAAGGACGTGGTGGCTCAGTTCGGCAAGGATATGTTCGAGGCGGCTGAGAAGCACAAGGTGAATTTCCTCTTTGAAGCAAGCGTGGGTGGCGGCATTCCCATCATCGCCGCCATGAAGCAGAGCCTCACTGCCAACCGCATCACCGAGGTCATGGGCATTGTCAACGGCACCACCAACTACATGCTCACCAAGATGAGCGAGGATGGCTGCGACTATGGCAGCGTGCTGAAGGAGGCCCAGGAAAAGGGCTACGCCGAGGCTAACCCTTCCGCCGATGTGGACGGGCTGGATGCTGCCCGCAAGGCTGCCATCCTGGCTTCCCTGGCTTTCAACACCAGAGTGCAGCTGGATAATGTGTCCGTAGAGGGCATCACTAATATCACGGCGGAGGATATTTCCTATGCCAAGGGCCTGGGCTATGTCATCAAGCTCCTGGCTGTGGGCAAGGATTCGGAAGAAGATGGCGTGGATGTGCGGGTACACCCGGTGTTCCTGCCCAAGAGCCACCCGCTGGCTTCCGTCAACGGAGTGTTCAATGCCATCTTCGTGAGGGGCAATGCTATTGGCGAGGCCATGTTCTATGGTCAGGGGGCAGGCTCGCTGCCTACGGCTTCGGCGGTGACGGCAGATATCGTGGAAGCTGCCCGCAGCATCAGGTCAGGGGACTACAGCAGGAATCATTGCACCTGCTACAGCCAGAAGAGATTCTGCCCGCTGGAAAAGACGGTTTCTTCCTATTATGTGCGCCTGCTGGTGGACGACAAGCCCGGTGTGCTGGGGGCTATTGCCACGGCTTTCGGCAATGCCAAAGTCAGCCTGAAGTCCGTGATCCAGACACCGCTCAACGTCAAGGACCATGCTGAGATTGTGGCTGTCACTCACCCGGTGGAGCATGCCTGCCTGCAGGAGGCTCTTTCGGTATTCAAGGGCTTGCCGGTGGTAGATGAGATAAGGAATGTTATCAGAGTAGAAAACGAACGGGGGTAATGCCATGGGGGAGCGCACGATACGGGTGAGAGTGCCCGGTACAAGTGCGAATTGCGGACCAGGCTTTGATTCCCTTGGTTTGGCTTGTGACATATACAATGATTTGGAACTGACTCTCACCACGGACCCGGGACTGGAAATCAGCATGTCCGGTGAGGGGGCAGAGAATATTCCCTGCGATGAGCGGAACATCTGCTGGCAGTCTGTGCAGTTGCTGCTTGAAAGAGCCGGGGTCACCGAGTTCAAGGGAGCCCGCATCCATATGCTGAACAGGGTGCCCCTGTCACGGGGGCTGGGCAGCAGCGCCACTGCCATCGTGGCAGGGCTCAAGGCGGCTAATGTGATTATAGGCAACCGTTACAACCGCCATGAACTGCTGCAGTTTGCCAATGAGGTAGAGGGCCACCCGGATAATGTGGCCCCGGCTATCTACGGCGGCTTCACCATCAATACGGTGACGGAGGGCCATGTGGAGTGCTTTTCCCTCATGCCCAAGCTGCGGCTTGAGCTGGTGGTGGCGGTGCCCGACTTTCCCTTGTCCACGCGAAAGGCCAGGGAGGTCCTGCCTGAGAAAGTGACCCGGCAGGAGGCAGTCTACAATATCAGCCGCGCCGCCATGCTGGCAGCGGCTCTGGTGAGGGGCAATGAGCGCTTCCTCAAAACCGCCTTTGACGATGCCCTGCATCAGCCCTACCGCGCAGCCCTGATTCCCGGCATGTACGAGGTCTTCCGGGCTGCCAGGGAAGCAGGCGCCATCGGTGCCAACCTCAGCGGCGCAGGCCCATGTCTCATTGCCTATGTGCCGGAGCGGTTGCGCGCGGCAGAAAAGGTAGGCGAGGCCATGTGTGCCGCCTTCAGGGAGCACGGCGTGAATGCCGAGGCCAAGATACTGGCATTGGATTCCCGCGGAGCGCATATCATCAATCATTGAATAGAGAGCCTTCCTTTGGGAAGGCTTTTTATATATGCAAGGAGAAAGATATGAAAGAAGAGGAATTTGCCGCCAAACTTAAAGCCATAGATGCCGAAGTCTATATCGTAGGCGGCTGGGTGCGCGACTACCTGCGGGGGGCAAAGCCCAAGGACAAGGACTATCTGCTCTGCGGCTGCCGGGAAGAGGATTTCACAAAGCTCTTTCCCAAGGCTGTGAAGGTGGGCAAGTCCTTCCCCGTCTATCTGCTCAGGATTGAGGGAGAAAATTGCGAGGTAGCTTTTGCCCGCAGGGAGCGCAAGCAGGGGCAGGGCTACCGGGGCTTTGCTGTGGAGTTCGGGCCGGAGGTCACGGTGGAAGAAGACCTCTACCGCCGGGATACCACCATGAACAGCATGGCTTGGCGTCTCAGTGACGGGGAGATAATTGATCCTTATGGCGGCAGGGCAGATATTGAGGCAAGGTGCATACGGGCGGTGTCCCACCACTTCCGTGATGACCCCGTGCGCGCCCTGCGGGCGGCCAGGCAGGCGGCAGAGCTTGGCTTTGCCATCGCAGAGGAAACATATGGCTATATGGCAGACTGCGGCAAGGAACTGGCAGGAGAGCCTCAGGAACGGCTGCTGGAGGAAATGAAAAAGGCTTTTGCTTCAGCGGCGCCTTCCATCTTTTTCAGGGCTTTGCAGCGGGCAGGACTGCTGGAAACAGCTTTCCCGGAACTTGCCGCCCTGATCGGCAAGACCCAGCCGGAGGCTTTCCATCCCGAGGGTGATGCTTTCGAGCACACCCTGTTGATTGTGGATAAGGTGGCAGGTGACACGACAAGCCTCACTGCCAGATTCGCAGGGCTGGTGCATGATTTGGGCAAGGGCACTACTCCTGCGGAAATGCTGCCCCATCATTACGGCCATGAGGTGAGGGGGCTGGAGGTTTTGACGGCCTGGAACCGCCGCATGACTTTGCCCAAGGAATGGATGAAGGCTGCTGGCTTTGTCATCAGGGAGCATATGCGGGCCCCAAGGCTGGGCAAGACAGGCAAGATAGCCGCCCTGCTACTGAATCTTGCTAAGTCAGGCCTGACCATAGCTGAGTTCAAGGCCATTATCCGTGCTGACCATGGCGGCCTGCCACTGTATCTGGAAAAGGCTGGGCAGCTTATAAGCGCCATGTCGGAGGTTTCCGGCAAAGAGGCCCCCAAGGGGCTTTCTGGGCCGGAGATTGGCACCTGGCTCTTCAGCCAGCAGGTGCGGATCTTGCAGAGAAAATTGAGGGAGGCAAAAGGTTGAAAAAGCCTGGCTCGTTTCTTTTTCTGGAAATTTCGAGACAGATACGCTATTATTAAGTATGCTGTGTTAATTTGAGTTGAAGAATGGAGCAAAGCAATGGACAAGGCTCGCGAGACGGCCATGAAGGTCTTGCAGGAAGTACATGAGAAGGGGGCCTACGCCAATGTGGCGCTGGCCCAGGCTTTGCGGCGGACTGAGCTGACGGATCAGGATCGCCGCTTTGTGACGGAATTGGTCTACGGGGCAGTGAAGGCGGGGGACGCTTTGGACTGGATCCTGCGACGTTATATCAACCGTCCTATCCGCAAGATTCCCCCTGTCATCAGGGAGATACTGCGCTTGGGACTATATCAGATATTCTATCTCGACAAGGTGCCGCCCTCAGCGGCCTGCAATACTGCCGTTGACCTGGCGAAGAGATACGGGCACAAGGGCGTGGCAGGTTTCGTCAATGCGGTGCTGCGCACAGCGGTGCGGGAGCCGGAAAAGGCAGCCTTTCCCCAGGGCAAGGGCCATGCTACGGAAGAACTGGCGCTGAGGAGCCAGCACCCCCTCTGGCTGGTGAAGCATTGGGTGAAAGCTTTCGGCTTCGAGGAAGCCGAGAGACTCTGCGACTTTGATAATGAAAGCACTCTTCTGTGCCTGCGGGCCAATACCCTCAAGGGCAGCCGTGAGGAACTGCTCAAGGAACTGGCGGATTGCGGCGCGGAAGCAGAGGCTTCTCTTTGGGCACCCGAAGGAGTCACTGTGAAGTCCCACGGTTCCCTGGATGCGCTGGTTCCCCTGCAGGAGGGCAGGGCGCAGGTGCAGGATGAAAGCTCCATGTTGGTAGCCCATGTGGTGGCACCACAGCCAGGGGAATTCATTCTCGATTGCTGCAGTGCCCCTGGGGGCAAGGCCACCCATATGGCGGCACTGATGGAGAACAAGGGCCGCCTGGTGGCAGGGGATATCTACGAGCACAAGCTCACACGCATAGACGAAAACGCTCAGCGTTTGGGTATAAGCATTATTGAAACTGTGCTGCTTGATGCCCGCGAGGCAGGGGAGAAGTTCGAGGGACAGGCGGACAGGGTACTGGTGGATGCTCCTTGCTCCGGTCTGGGCGTCCTGCGCCGCAAGCCTGATGCCCGTTGGCATAAGCAGCAGGAGGAACTGAGAACCCTGCCTGCCCTGCAGTTGGAAATCCTCAAGAGTGCCGCCAGAGCCGTCAAGCCCGGCGGGGTATTGGTCTATAGCACCTGCACCATCGAGCGGGATGAGAATCAGGCAGTAGTGGAAGCGTTCCTGGCTGAAAACAAGGAGTTTGGTATGGAAAAGACCGGCAGTTTCCTGCCCTGTCCCGGTTCTCACAGCGAGGACGAGATGGTGCAGCTCTATCCCCAGCGGGACGGAACAGATGGATTTTTCATTGCTCGCATGAGACGATTTCGTTAGGAAGGAATAAGATTTTGAAAGATATTTTTGGCATGAGGATGGAGGAGCTTCAGCAGGTTCTGGCAGAATTCAAGTTGCCCAAGTTCAGGGCCAGGCAGGTGGCAGAGTGGCTCTATGTGCGTGGAGCCAATTCTTTTGAGGAAATGACCAACTTGCCCAAGAGCGCGAGGGCAGAACTGGCGGCAGGTCTTGCCATAGGCCGTCCGAGACTCAAGACCAGGCTGGACTCTGCCGATGGCCGTACCACCAAGTTCCTGCTGGAATTTGGTGACGGTACGGCGGTGGAGACGGTGCTCATGCGCCAGCCTTACGGCAACAGCATCTGCGTTTCCACTCAGGCAGGCTGCAATATGGGCTGCGTCTTCTGCGCCTCCACCCTCCATGGCATGGCCAGGAACCTTGCGGTGGGGGAGATTGCGGGGCAGGCTGTCTATATAAATGATATGATCAAAAGAGAGGACGGTGGCAAGGTGGATACGGTAGTCATCATGGGCTCCGGGGAGCCACTGATGAACTACGACAATGTGCTGGGCTTTATCCGTCTTCTGCACGAGGACTATGTGCTGGGCCTGGGCTATCGCAATTTCACCCTCTCCACTTCGGGCATTGTGCCCAATATGTACCGCCTGGCAGAGGAGGGGCTGCCCGTCTCCCTGTCCCTTTCCCTCCATGCGCCCAACGATGAACTGCGCTCTGATATCATGCCCATCAACCGCAAGTACCACCTGTCGGAGGTCATGGCGGCGGCGAAGAATTACGCCGAAGTCACCAAGCGCAGGGTGACCTATGAGTATATCCTTATAGACCAGCTCAACGACAATGAGAAAGAAGCGGAGGAACTGGCAGCTCTGCTCAAGGGCCAGCTGGCCAGCGTGAATCTCATTCCCATCAATCCCGTGCAGGAAAGGAACCTCCTGCGGCCCAGCCTCTCCCGTATCGAGGCCTTCGAGAACTATCTCAAGGCCCGTCACATCAACGTCACCGTGCGCAAGGAAATGGGCACGGATATCCAGGCCGCCTGCGGGCAACTGAGGAACAAGCATTTGGCGAAGGAATAAGAAAAATGCAATGGTTCCATTTTGCCTATGTTAGAGTTTGTATTATTGTGCTATAACGGAGTTGGCACTCTGTTGAAAGCACTTAGGTATATTTCGATTGTGGCAAAATTTGAACAGTTGAGTTATAATTTAGAAGAATCATGTAGGGAAAGGGGGCTGTCAGATGGGACTTGAGAAGATTGAGTCTTTTTTGGGTAGCCATATAGAAGGCTTTTTCAACAGGCGCTTTGCCAGTGACCTGGAGCCAGTGGAACTGGCTGACGGAGCGAAGAAGGAAATCAGGCAACTTGCCTCGGAGAACAAGGGAGAAGTGCCCAATGTGGTCATTTTTTCCCTCAGTCCTGACGATTACAGCCGCCTGTGCGCCCAGCGGGTTCAGTCGGAGCTTTATGAAGAGATTGAGAGGGAGATTATCAGGGCGGATGCCTTTATGGAAGGGGAACTTGCCCTGAGGTTGTGCCCTTCAACTGAGGTTCAGAAGGGGATCTTTGACCTGAAGTTGGAACAAGGGGGCGGCCAGAAGGTGCAGGAAAGCACTATTGTGATCAGGAGAGAGGTTTCCCTGCTGGAGCAGGCGGCGGTGCCAGCCAAACAGCACAAGCTGGCCACCCTGTCTGTGATCGAGGGGCCAGATGTGGATGTTTGCCTGGAGTTCGGTGAGGAGAAAATCTATATTGGACGCCGGGATACGAATGAGTTTATCCTGACGGACGGCAATGCCTCCCGGCTTCATGCCTGGGTAGCCTACGAGCGCCACCGCCATGTGCTTTATGATGCCAGGAGCACCAATGGTACCTTTGTCAATGACAAGGCCATTGAAAGAGTCCAGCTCTGCCATGGCGACAGGGTGAGGATTGGCTCGACCCTGCTGAAATACGAGGTGATATGATTTGCCAGATACAGCGATGCTCCTGAAAGTCCTGCGGGTGCTTCTGGAGTACGGTATGCTCTTTTGGCTGCTGATGTTTGTGGGAAAAATTTCCAGGTGGATTTTCCTGGATATGAAGGAAAAGTTGCAGGAGCAGAAGCCGCCGGAACTACAAAGTGACGAAGCAGTGCTGGAGGTGCTGGGCAGCGACAAGGGGGAAGAAGGTCTGGTTAAGCGGCGATTTGCCTTCAGTGAGCAGATTACGGTGGGCAGGGGTGAGGACAATGATGTGGTCATTCCTGAGAGCTTCGTGTCCCATCATCATGCAGTGCTCTTTCGGCGGGGCAGCCAGTATGTCATTGAAGACCTGGGCAGCCGCAACCACACCTATGTGAATGACCAGCTTCTGACGGGCAAGGCGTATATCAAGCCGGGAGATACCATCAGGATTGGTTTGGTAACCATGAGATTTGAGAGGTGAACCCATGACAAAGTCTTATTGGATCAGCGACATTGGCTGCGTCCGCACCCACAATGAGGACAGCTGTCTTTCTCTGCCTGAAAAGCAGCTTTATGCTGTGGCTGACGGCATGGGAGGCCAGGCTGCAGGCGAGGTGGCCAGTTCTCTGCTGGTCGAAGTGCTCCGGGAGGATTTGTCTTCTTTAGACGGGATTGGGGAGGAGGAACTTCGCCGGGCTGTGCTCCACGCTAATGAGCGCATCTTGCAGGAGGCGGAGGCAAATCCTCAAAAAAAGGGCATGGGCACCACGGCTACGGTGCTGAAGATCCTTGATGGCCGTGCCTTGTGGGCACATGTGGGAGATAGCCGCCTCTACCTTTATCGCGGGGGGCATTTGCAGCAGGTTACCTGTGATCACTCTTATGTGGAAAGCTTGGTGAGCCAGGGTAGCCTCACGGAGGAGGAAGCCAGGAAGCACCCGCAGAGGAATATGCTTTTGCGGGCTGTTGGTGTGGAAAAAGGATTAGAGGTGGACACAGGTTCCTTCCCCCTGCAGTGGGGAGACTTCCTGCTGCTGGCCACGGACGGCCTGATGAATATGGTGGAGGATGATGCCATAGCTGGAGTCCTGGAGGCTGCATGGCAGGCGCCTGAGCGGCGTGAAGGCCTTGTCAGGGAACTGGTGCAGATGGCTCTGAACGCCGGCGGCACTGACAATGTGACGGTGGTGGCGGTGGTGTACAGCTGATGGAAAGAAGTGCTGTCCCAGGGGAGCGTTCCATCGGCTTTGGCAGGGCAGGAAGTTTTCTGCTCATGCCTCTTGGCATTTTGCTGGCAGGATTGGGCGTGCTCTGCCTCAAGGGACATGCCATTGGGGCGGCGGGCAAGGTGCTGGAGTCGGCAGTTCTGCCCTATCTGCTGGTCTGCCTAGCTGAAATCATTATCCTGCAGTTCCTCCTCTGGAGAAAAAAATATGACATTATTCTGCTGCCGCTGGTGCTGATGTTATGCAGCGTGGGGCTGGTGGAAATAGCCCGACTGAAGCCTGAGCTATTAGTGCAACAGCTCAGATGGCTTTGTGTGGCCCAGGCCGTTCTGATGCTCCTGCTGCGTTTCTGGAAGCAGATTCGGGAAATGCTTTCCTATCCTTATTTGCTGGGACTGACCTGCGTGGTGGTGCTGGGCTTGCCCATGCTTTTTGGCACGGAGATTGGGGGCAGCCGCAACTGGTTGGTTTTTGGCCCTTTTTCCCTGCAGCCTTCGGAGTTTGGGAAAATCTTGATTCTGTTCTTTCTGGCGGCTTATCTTTCCGACCACCGTCATGTGCTCTCCCTGCCCAGTATGAGGCTGGGGCCTCTGTGCCTGCCGCCTTTGCGGTTTATCGCGCCGTTGGTGTGCATCTGGGGAGCGGCGGTGCTGATGTTTGTGGTGGAGAAGGATTTGGGCTCAGCGTTGCTGTTCTTCGGCATGGCGGTGCTCATGACCTATATGGCTACGGGCAGCAAGACCTATGTCTTTCTGGCTCTGCTGTTCATCAGCCTGGCGGCTGGTGTGAGTTACCTGGCCTTCGGTCATGTGCGGGTGCGCTTTGATATCTGGCTAGACCCCTGGCAGGATCCCAACGGCATGGCCTATCAGGTGGTGCAGTCTCTCTTTTCTTTCGGTACCGGGGGTGTTTGGGGCACGGGGTTCGGCTTTGGGCATCCGGATTTTATTCCCGAGGTGCATACGGACTTCATCTATGCGGCAATTGGAGAGGAATGGGGGCTCATTGGCTCTTTATCCGTGCTTTTCTGCTATGTGCTGCTGGCCTTCCGGGGCATCAGCATTGCTCTGCAGTGCGAGGAAGATAGAGAACTGATGCTGGCAGCAGGGTGCAGTATGTTGCTCTTGTTGCAGGCCTTTGTCATCATCGCCGGGGTTACCAAGTTCTTGCCCCTGACTGGCATTACCCTGCCCTTCGTAAGCTATGGGGGCAGTTCCCTGGTGTCAGGGTTTATAGAGCTGGGCCTGTTGCTAGCTCTTTCCCGAGGCAAGCAGGAAAGGGGGAAGAGCCGTGGCTGACTGGAAGTTGAAGCGCAATATGCTGCGGGCCATGGCCCTGTTGCTCCTGCTCTGCGGCGTATTGGCGCTGAATATCATCTATATCTCTGTCTTCAAGGCGAAGGAGGCGGCGGAGAATCCTCTGAATCAGCGCACTGCCGCCTTGCATCGGGAGATTGTGCGGGGCAGGATTGTGACTGTCGATGGCCAGGTATTGGCTGAGACTGCGACAGATGGCGTGCGAACCTATCCCTGGGGTGAGGCAGCCGCTTCCGTCACGGGCTACAACGGCGAAAATATTGGTGGGGCAGGGCTGGAAGCCCATCGCAATCTTGAGCTCATGGGCATGTCCAAGGATTTTTCCCGGCTGGGGCCAATATCCCAGTTGTTGCAGGCTGACAGGGGCAATGACCTGGTGACCACCATTGACTCACGGGCTCAGGAGGCGGCTTACGAGGCGCTTTCTGGCAACCGGGGGGCGGCGGTGGTGCTGGATGCCAGAACAGGGGCCATCCTAGCCATGGTCAGCACCCCTGCCTATGACCCCAATGTAGTGGAGGCAAACTGGCAGAGCCTCAAGGGGGCAGAGGAAAGTCCTCTGCTGAATAGGGTGGTGCAGGGACTCTACCCTCCCGGCTCCACCATCAAGCCCTTGACTGCAGCAGCCGCTATGGGGGAGGGGGTCACTGACGAGAAAGAGAACTTCAAGTGTACCGGCAGGCTGGAGTTGGAGGACGGCTCCTTCATCGGCGAGTATCAGGGCGAGGTGCATGGACATGTGCATCTGGAAGAGGCTCTGGCCGAGTCCTGCAATGTGGCCTTTGGCAGTCTGGGGTTGCGACTGGGGGGCAAAAGACTGGGGAAATACTTCGAGAATTTCGGTTTTTCCCAGGAAATAGGGGGAGAAATCCTCATGGCATCATCCCACCTGCCGAAGTTTGATAATTTGGGGCAAGGGGATTTGGCCCAGACGGCCATAGGGCAGGCCAGCCTTCTGGTCACGCCCATGCACATGGCCCTGATGGCCTCCGCTCTGGCCAACGGTGGCACGGCTATGAAGCCTTATTTAGTGCAGAAGGTCATCAGTCCCAAGGGCATCACTTTGGAGAATAACAGGCCGGAGAAATGGCGCAACTGCCTCGATACAAGACTGGCAGCTGTCATCGATGGCTATATGGAACAGGTGGTGCAGCATGGCACTGGCACGGCGGCTGCCGTGAAGGGCATTCGCGTGACTGGCAAGACCGGCACGGCAGAAAATGCTAGCGGGGTAGATCACGCCTGGTTTATCGGTTCCGCCCAGCTGCCAGACAGGACGATTGCCTTTGCCATCATTGTGGAGAACGGCGGCAGCGGTGGCCGGGCAGCGGCGCCCATTGCCCGCCAAATCATAGAAAGCATGACAAGATAAAATAGATTGCAGAACAGGTCTTTTCGGGTGCTGGATTAGGAGGAAAGTATATGGCACAGCGGATATTACATCAGCGCTATGAGCTCTTGGAGCTCATAGGAGGGGGCGGTATGGCAGATGTCTACCGGGCCCTGGACAAGCTGCTGGACCGTCCCGTGGCGGTGAAGATACTCCATGAGCAGTTCAAGAGCGACAGAGAGTTTATAGACAAATTCCATCGGGAGGCCCAGGCGGCAGCCCGTCTGTCTCACGCCAATATCGTCAATATTTTTGATGTAGGTGTGGAGGGTAATGACCATTATATCGTCATGGAATATGTGCCTGGCAGTACCTTGAAAGACCTTATCAAGCAGCAGGGGCACCTGCCTGTGGCCCAGGCCCTGCGGGTGGCAGAGGATATTGCCAGAGCTCTGGCTCACGCCCATGATAACAATCTGGTACACTGCGACATTAAGCCTCACAATATCCTGATGATGCCGGATGGCAGCGCCAAGGTGGCGGATTTCGGCATTGCCCGGGCCGTCACTGAGTCTACCATGACCTATACGGGCAATATTGTGGGTTCTGTGCATTACTTTTCTCCCGAGCAGGCCAAAGGTACCATGATTACACCCAAGTCTGATGTTTACGCCTTGGGAGTGGTGCTCTATGAGATGCTGACAGGCGTGCTGCCCTTCACCGGAGAAACTCCTGTGAGCATTGCAGTGCAGCACCTGCAGGACACGCCGCGACCTGTGAGAGAGCTTGAACCCAGTATCCCCCCCGCGGTGGAAGCCATTGTGAGCCGCACCATGAGCAAGGCTCCCGAGGCTCGTCCCAGCAGCGACGAACTGGTGGAAGAATTGCGGCAGGCAGAGCACATGGTTTCCACAGGCAGTGCCATGACCGCCTCTGACCCTTATGCCACTCAGGTCATGCCCCGTGTAAGCCAGGCTGATATGGAAAGGATGCGCCAAGAGGAAGAATACGAAGAAGAGCCTGAGGAAGATAGCTCCATCTTCAAGTCCAAGAAATTCATCGCCGGTCTGGTGATGGTATTGATGGTAGGTTTCTTTGCCGGGGCTTTCATGAGCTTTGGCAAATTCTGGAGCACCTCTGAGATCATAGTGCCTGATGTGACTGGCAAGCCCATGGCCCTGGCCAGGCAAATACTTGAGGATCAGAAGCTCAGAGTGAATGTGGCAGAGGTCTATGATGCCACAGTACCTGCGGGTACAGTGGTTTCACAGACACCAGAAGCGGGCACCAAGGTCAAGGAAGAGCGCATGGTGACCATCAATGTGAGCCGTGGGGGTGAGGAACTGGATATGCCAGACCTTCTTGGCCTTGACCGGGCGGATGCGGAAATCAAACTGAAGAAGATGGGCCTGAAGCTGGGCAGTGTCTACGAGAAGTTCTCTGACGAGGAGGAAGGCACGGTCATCGGCCAGGAGCCCCGCTCCGGCACCAGAATCAGCAAGGGCCAGACCATCGATATCACCATCAGCAAGGGCAAGAAGGTGAAGAAGGTCACCGTGCCCAACGTGAAGGGCGGTACTCTTTCTGCGGCAGAGGGCACGCTGAAGGGTAAGGGCCTGTCCGTCGTCGTGGAGAAGCGGGAGAGCTCTCAGGCTCCTGGCACGGTCATCAGCCAGTCCCCTGCTGCCGACAGCGAAGTGGAGTCTGGTTCTACCGTGACGCTGGTCATAGCCGAGGAAGCTTCAGTCAAGAAAGAAACGTCCGAGGTCAAGGGCAGCGAGAAGAAGCAGGTGAAGCCTGAAATTGACGGGGCTGCTCCCTCCAAGCAGGGCGATACTGGCAAGCGCCAGTAAGCCTTACGGACAGGGACTCAATATGTTATAATGAATATAGGTTGTTCTGACAGATTTTCGAAAGGAAGACTTTATGCTGCAAGGCCGTGTCATCAAAGCCTATAACAGTTTCTTTTATGTGCAGACGGATATGGGACTGGTCACCTGCAAGCTACGGGGCAAATTCAAGAAGTTCCGGCAGGAGCTGGGGGTGGTACCAGGGGACTGGGTAAGCCTTGATGCCCTGCCCGATGGCACCGGGGTTATTGAAGAAGTGCAGCCAAGGATACAGCTGCTGAAGCGTCCCGCGGTGGCTAATCTGACCCAGGTGGTGCTGACCTTTGCAGCCGCCCAGCCAGACGTGCACCCATTGCTGCTGAACAGGTTTCTGGTGCTGGCTGAATGGTCAGGAATGGAGAAAATCCTCATCTGCGTGAACAAGATGGATTTGTTTGTTGGCAATGAGGAGAATTTCCTGCAGGACTATCGCGCCATCGGCTATGAGGTGTTGCCTGTCTCGGCCCGTGAGGGAAAGGGGCTGGAGGCCCTGCGGCAGAGGCTCAGGGGCGAGACCACGGTCTTTGCAGGCCCCTCAGGAGTGGGCAAGTCCTCACTATTGAATGCCATAGATTCCCGTCTGGCCCTGCAGACAGGAGTCATCAGCGAGAAGATCAAGCGGGGCAGGCATACCACCAGAGTGGCAGAGTTGCTGCCATATGGGGGTGGCGGGTATATAGTGGACACCCCAGGTTTCAGTGCTGTTGATCTCATGGGAATGGAACCTGAGGAACTGCCTGCCTGCTTCCCTGAATTTGCTCCTTATTTGGGCAAGTGCCGCTTCTCTCCTTGTAGCCACAGCCACGAACCTGGCTGCGCCGTTAAGGAGGCGGCAGAAGCGGGGGCTGTTGCCCGGGAGCGTTATGAGGCATATCTTGCCATTCGCACGGAAATACAGGAAGCACAGAAGCTTTCCCAGAAGAAACTTTACAGATAAGTTCAGATAAAGGAGAAAGAACATGATTAAGATTGCACCCTCTATCCTGTCTGCTGATTTTGCCAACCTGGCCGCTGAGGTGGAAAAAGTGGCGGCGGCAGGGGCCGAGTATATCCATATTGACGTGATGGATGGCCATTTCGTCCCCAATATCACTTTGGGCTCTCCGGTGGTCGAGAGCCTTTCCAAGGCCATCAAGCAGCCGGGGAAAAAGGCGCCTGTCTTTGATGTGCATCTGATGGTGGACCACCCTGAGAATCAGATTGAGGCTTTTGCCGAGGCCGGGGCAGATATCATCACCTTTCATGTGGAGGTAGCTCCTCATGCCCACCGCCTTGTCCAGCAGATCAAGGCCGCAGGCTGCAAGGCAGGCATTGCCGTTAATCCAGGCACGTCCCTGGCTCTTATTGAGGAACTGCTGCCCTATGTGGACATGGTGCTGATCATGACTGTAAACCCGGGCTTTGGAGGCCAGAAGTTCATTCAGGGCATGCTTGAGAAGATTCATATGCTCCGTCATACTATCGAGGATATGGGATTTGACTGCGACATCGAGGTGGATGGCGGCATCAATGCGGAGACCAGCGAACTGGTCAGAAAAGCCGGTGCCAACGTGCTGGTGGCTGGCTCTGCCATCTACTGTGCCCCGGACGCAGCTCAGGCTATCAAGGATATACGTGGCTAAGGAGGAAATGGCAATGGAAAAAGAAAAAGCAGTAATCCTTCTGTCTGGTGGCCTCGACAGTTGCACTTGTATGGCTGTGGCCAAGGAAGCAGGCTATGAGCTCTATCCCATCAGCTTCAATTACCATCAGCGCCACAGCATGGAACTGGAGGGAGCCAAGAAGATTGCTTCCTTCTACGGCGTGAAAAAGCATCTTATCATCGAAACCAATATGGAGGCAATCGGCGGCTCTGCCCTTACAGATGAAAATATTGAGGTTCCAGAAGGGAATGTAGAGCGCGAGGATGTGCCGCCTACCTATGTGCCTGCCCGCAACCTGATTTTCCTCTCCTATGCCTTGGGCTATGCTGAGGTGGTAGGGGCCAGCCGTGTCTATATCGGTGTGAATTCTGTGGATTACTCCGGCTATCCCGACTGCCGTCCCGAGTTTATCCAGAAGTTCCAGGCGCTGGCAGACTATGCCACTACCGCTACGGCTGTGGAAGGCAGGAAAATCAGGCTTGAGACGCCCTTGCAGGATCTCTCCAAGAGCGATATCGTGAAGCTGGGCTCCAAGTTGGGAGCACCCTTGCAGTTCACCCATAGCTGCTACAAGGGCGGGATAAAGGCTTGCGGCGTCTGCGACAGCTGCAAGCTGCGCCTGCGGGGGTTTGCCGAGGCCGGCGTGGAAGACCCCATCGAGTATGAAACGAGGTCTGTCTGATGCAGGATGTACAGAATCGTCAGGATCTGCGAGGCATTGCCATCCAGAAAGTGGGCATCAAGGAGGCTCATCTGCCTTTTCTGATCAAGACCAGGGAGGGGGGCTACCAGCAGGTGCTGGCCCGCATCCGCTTCACTGTTTCCCTGCCCATGGAGTACAAGGGCACCCACATGAGCCGCTTCTTGGAAATACTCATGCCCTGGAGCCAGAAGCCCCTGGCTGAAGCGGAGATGGAGGCCATGCTCAAGGAGGCTTTGGAGCGGTTGGAGGCCCACTCCGCTGAGGTAGAACTTTCCTTCAAGTATTTTGTGGATAAGTTCGCCCCCGTAAGCAGGAAGCACTCTGTTCTTGATCTGGACTGTACCTTCACGGGCCGCAAGGAGAAGGGACAGCCCATGCAGTTCCGTCTGGGGGTTGAGGTGCCTTTTACCTCCCTTTGCCCCTGCAGCAAGGAGATTTCCGCCTATGGTGCCCATAACCAGCGCTCCGTAGCGCGGGTGCAGGTGGAATTTCGGCAGGATACGGATTGCATCTACATTGAAGATCTGACCGAACTGGTGGAGAAGCAGGGCTCCTCGCCTATTTATCCCCTGCTGAAACGGGAGGATGAGAAAGCCGTGACGGAAAGGGCCTATGAGAATCCCAAGTTCGTGGAAGATATACTGCGGGATACGGTGCTCTCCTTGCGGGAACTGCCTGGGCTTAGCTGGTTCTCTCTGGAATGCGAGAATTACGAATCCATACATAATCACAGTGCCTATGCCAGTCATGAGGAAACTTTAGGCTGACTTAGGCAGGATGGAGCTTTTGCATGAATAAGTTTTACCGCCGGCTCTTTGCCCTTATCTTGCTGGTTTTGGTAATTTCCGGTGTAGTCATCTACACCACCATAGATATAAATACCTTGAAGGACCTGGACCGCTTCCAGTCCTGGTCCATAGCCCTGGCGGTGGGGGCCGTGGGACTGGGCATGTTCTTCGATGGCAGCAGGCTGATGCATCTGGTGAAGATTTCCAATGAGAAGATCAGTCTCTATCAGGCGGTGCAGGTTATCTTCGGCAATTACTTCCTGGCCCTGCTGACTCCTGGAGCTACAGGGGGAGCGGTAGCACAGCTGATGTTTCTGCGCCATGCAGGGGTACCCACGGGCAAGGCTGCGGTGCTGGTCATTGTGAGGACGCTTCTGTCTATCTTCTTCCTGGCTCTCTGCATGCCCTTCATACTGCTCCATGATGAGGGCATCGTGCCGGGGATTTCCAATGACTGGTTGATGGCAGTGACAGTGGCAGCTTTTCTGGTTATCATGGCCATGGTCATAGGGGCCAGGCTGGGCAATATGGACGGGCTGGTCATTTGGGCCACCAGAAATGTGAAGCATCAGCGGCGGCGCAAGATTTTTGCCTTTTATCGTGACACCAAGTGCGCCATTGGTCTTTTGGCGGAGTCACCCCGCAGTATGTTGCTGGTGTTCCTGGAGTCTGGGCTGAACTTGCTCTGCATTTACGCCGTGGTGCCTTGCCTGCTTTTGGGGCTGGGGGTCTTCGAGGCTGACTGGTATACTGTCATGGGCCGCATGATTTTCCTCAATATGCTGCTTTATTTCATGCCCACACCGGGGGGCTCAGGCATTGCCGAAGGCGGTTTTGTGCTCTTGTTTTCAGGCTCGGTGCCTGCGGGCACCGTGGGCATTATCGCCGTGTGCTGGCGGCTTATTGCCGAGTACATTCCTTTTCTGATTGGTTTCTACTACACGCTGACGGTTTTTGGGCGGGACTTCCTGAACCGTCAGCTAAGCAAGTAAGGAGGCACTATGTCAATCCTGACGGAGGACGAGAACCTGCGCTTTGGTTATACCACTGGCGCCTGTGCGGCGGCGGGTGTCAAGGCCATCTTGCTGAAGGAAAAGGGGCAACCATATGAGAAGGTGCAGCTCACGGCCTTGGACGGCACGGAACTGCTGATTCCCATCAAGGAAGTTGTGGTGGGGGAAAGGGGTTGCCCAAGGGCAGAGGTGGTGAAGTTTTCCGGGGATGACCCGGATATCACCAATGGCACCTCCGTCTTTGTGGAATTGCGCTCCCTGCCAGAAGGCGGCGAGACAGTCTTCAAGGCGGGGGAAGGGGTTGGCACCATCACTAAGCCAGGTCTTTCCATGCCAGTGGGGGAACCTTCTATCAATTCCGGGCCACGGAAGCTGATAAGGCAGGTCTTGCAGAAGATGACGGGAAGTTCTTTGGGGTGGGAGGTCACCATCTCTATTCCTGCAGGTGTGGAACTAGCCAGGAAGACTCTCAATCCCGTGCTGGGCATTGAGGGGGGCATTTCAGTTATCGGCACTACGGGGGTTATTCGTCCCATGTCCGAGGAGGGCTTCAAGAATTCTCTGGTGCCCCAGATTGAGGTGGCCAGGGCAGCGGGCTACGACAGACTGATTTTCGTACCAGGCAAGATTGGGGAAGAAGCGGCTCTGGCTTGGGGACTGCCTCAAGAGGCTTTGGTGCAGACCAGCAACTTCATCGGCTTTATGCTGGAGGCGGCAGCTAAAAGAGGTATTAAAGAGATCCTGCTATTTGGACATATCGGAAAAATGGCCAAGGTTGCTGCAGGGATTTTCTATACCCACAACCGCATAGGCGATGCCAGATTGGAAACCATAGCTGCTTATGCCGCTGCAGAAGGGCTTCCAGGCAAAGATGTGGTAAGGGTGCTATCTGCCAATACCACCGAGGATGCCCTGATGGTGCTGGATGGCTGGCAGGAGGGCTTCTGCCGCCGGGTTTGCGATATCATCGCCGCCCGAGCCAGCCTGCGGGCCGAACGCTACCTCTTTGGTGAGGTGAAGGTGGGCACTGTGATGATGACAATGGATAGAAAACTTCTGGGCCTTGATGAGAAGGCGTGGGAGATAGGAGAGGCTTACGGATGGAAACTGTCCCAGTGAGTAAACATAAAATCAGGGTCATCGGCATAGGCCCGGGGGCGCCAGAATACCTCCTGCCTGCAGCAGCCAGGGCCATCGAGGAAGCCAGAGTGCTGGTGGGCGGCCGCAGGGCCTTGGCTCAGTATGCTGGGGGGGGCTGCCGCACTTTTTCCATCGGCGGGGATATTCCTGCCGTCATGGATTTCATCCGTCAGGAACTGGCAGCAGAAGATGTGGGGGTATTGGTGTCCGGAGACCCGGGATATTACTCGCTGCTCGATGCATTGAGAAGGGAATTTCCTTCAGGACTCATTGAGGTGATTCCCGGCCTCAGCGCCATGCAGCTGGCTTTTGCCCGGCTGGCTCTGCCTTGGCATGAGGCCAGTCTCCTTAGTTTCCACGGCCGCAGGCCGGATGATAAAGAGCTTATTTACAGCAAAGGCAGGATATTGGGCATGCTGACGGATGGGAAATACAATTCCCGCAGCATAGCCAAGCTGCTGATGGAGCAGGGCTGGCCTGTAGAGGCACGGCTTTCAATCTTGCTGAGGTTGTCCTATCCCGATGAAGAAATCATGCAGACAACTTTGGCTGGAGCACAGGAACTTGAGGAGAAATCCCACGGCATCTTGATTGTCCAGGGGTGAGATAGAAATTCTACAGTAAAGGAGCAGGCTGATGGAGTATTTAGGCATTGACGATGATGAGTTTATCCGTGGCAAGGTGCCCATGACCAAGCAGGAGATACGCATACTTTCCCTGGTGAAGGCACGCCTGTCCTCTGATTCCCTAGTTTATGACATAGGAGCCGGAACTGGAGCTATTTCCGTGGAGGCCGCCCGGCTGGTGCCCAAGGGCAGGGTCTATGCTCTGGAGAGGAATCCTGAGGCTGTGATTCTCATTCGGGCCAATGCGGCCAATTTCGCCCTGCGAAACATCACGGTCATCAATGAGGAGGCACCCACAGGTATTTCCATCTTGCCCCAGTGCGATGCAGTTTTCGTGGGAGGCAGCGGCGGCAAGCTCTGCCCCATTCTGGAGGCGGTGGATAGCAAACTCAAAAGCGGAGGCCGTATTGTGGTGAACTGCATTACTGTGCAGAGTCTCATGCAGGCCATCGAGTATTTTCGGGCCAAGGATGCGGAGTACAGCTATGAGACCATTCAGGTGCAGGTGACCCATTTGCAGCAGATAGGTCCCTACGATATGGCCAAGGCTGTTAATCCCGTCTATATCCTCACGGCCAAGAAGTGGGATAAGGATCAGCACGGCCTGGCGGATATGAATGAAAAGGCTGTGTAAGAGAATTTTGGGGAGGCTGGCAAGATGGTACATATAGTAGGCGCAGGCCCCGGCGACCCGGAGCTGATTACGGTCAAAGGCAAGAAATATCTTGAAGAAGCAGATGTGGTGATTTACGCTGGGTCCCTGGTGAATCCGGAGCTGCTCTCCTATTGCAAGGACGGGGCAGAGATTCACGATTCTGCCTCTATGACCCTGGACGAGGTTCTGAAGGCTATAGAGCAGGCAGAGGCAGAGGGCAAGATGACGGTGCGGCTTCATACGGGCGACCCTGCTATCTACGGGGCCATTCAGGAGCAGATGGACGCCTTCAAGGCCAGAAACATTGAGTACGATGTGGTGCCAGGGGTCAGCTCCTTCCTGGCCACCGCTGCTGCCCTCAAACAGGAGTACACCTTGCCAGGGGTGTCACAGACGGTGATTGTGACCCGTCAGGAGGGCAGGACGCCTGTGCCAGATAGAGAAAAATTGCGCGCATTGGCCCAGCATGGTTCTACCATGTGTATTTTCCTTTCCATCACGATGCTGGACAAGGTGGTGGAGGAGCTCATAGCAGGCGAGTGCTATACGAAGGAAACTCCCATTGCTATCGTGCAGCGTGCTTCCTGGCCCCAGCAGAAGATTGTCCGGGCCACCCTTGAGACTATTTGCGAGGAAATCAAGGGCAAGGACATTGACCGCACGGCCATGATCGTGGTGAGCCCATGCTTGGCAGGGAACTATGAGCTGTCCCAGCTTTATGCGCCCACTTTCTCCCATATGTTCAGGGAGGCTTCCAAATAATTTCTGAAGAGGAAAGAAAATGAGAATTGCGCTTTTAGCCCTGACCATCCGGGGAGCTGAGCTGGCACGGCAGGTGCAAAGGCTTCTGCCTGAGGTACCGGACGTTTATGTGCCAGAGAAGATTGTGCCGGAGGGGTTCGAGGTCAAGCATTTTTTCAATTTCCCTAAGTTTAGGGAGGCTTTCAGCGGCTGCTTCACCCATTATGATGTGATGATCTGTATTATGGCAGCGGGGATTGTGGTGCGCACCATGGCACCATTGCTCAGGAATAAGCTGACAGATCCGGCAGTAATCGTCTGTGATGAGCAGGGCAGGTTTGCCATCAGTCTCCTGTCAGGCCACGTGGGAGGAGCAAATTTCCTGACCAGGCAGCTGGCAGAGGTCATCGGGGCTCAGCCCGTCATCACCACGGCTACGGATATAGCAGGGAAGGTGGCTCCCGATGCCTTTGCGGGCCAGATGGCCTTGCATCCCTGGCCCAAGCGGCAGATCAAGGTGCTGAATTCTGCCCTGCTGGATGGGGAGAAGATTGGATATCAGGCTAGTCCCCACCTGCCCCATAGGGAATTCTATCTGGATAAGCTGGCAGAATATAAATTACTGGATGAGCAGGAGCAGGAATGCCCTTATCAGGTGATCCTCTGCGCCAAGGAGGAGCTTCCAGAAGAAGAGGAGGTTCCTCCCCAGACCCTGTATCTGGTGCCCAATCGTCTGATAGCTGGGTTAGGCTGCCGCAAGGGGGTGGACAAGGCTTTGGTACATTCGGCTTTGGAGCAGGCTTGCAAGTCCATAGGCAGGGATGTGTCTTTCATTGATGCTATGGCCAGCGTTTCCATCAAAGACCATGAGGAAGGTCTGCTGGCAACGGCGCAGGAGTTGAATGTGCCTATTCATTTCTATGAGCCCAAGGTGCTGGAGCAGCAAATAGATGCCTTTCATCTGCTTCAGTCAGATTTCGTGAAGAGCAAGGTGGGGGTGGGCAATGTCTGCGAGGCAGCGGCCCTCAGGGAGGCCGTGGGTTCTGGCACGGGGGTGCGCTTTGCACTCCTGAAAACAAAATACGAGCAAGTGACGGTAGCTCTGCTCTGGTATTGGTGAGGTTGAGGTGATAGATATGGCAAAAATTACAGTGGTGGGCCTTGGCCCTGGCAGCCTTATGGATATGACCCCTCGGGCCAGACTGGTCATCGAGGCGGCAGAAGTGGTGGCAGGCTATAATACCTATATCAGATTGATTGAAGAACTGCTGGCTGATGGTTCCAAGGAAGTTATTGGCACAGCCATGATGCAGGAGATTGACCGCTGCCGTCTGGCGGTAGAAACGGCTGCCAAAGGCAGGGAAACTGTGGTGGTTTCCAGCGGTGATGCCGGGGTTTACGGCATGGCTGGACTGGTGCTGGAGCTTATCCTGAAGCTGCCGGAAGGCGAGCGCCCCCAGTGGGGTGGCGTGGTGGCAGGTGTGTCAGCAGTGAACGCCGCAGCTTCCCTGTTGGGCGCACCATTGATGCATGACTTTGCTGTCATCAGCCTGTCAAATTTACTGACGCCTTGGGAAACTATCCGCAAGCGCATTGAGATGGCAGCCGAGGGTGACTTTGTCACTGCTCTCTACAACCCCAAGAGCAAGAAACGGGTGCAGAATATCGAGGAAGTGCGGGAAATCATACTGAAGCACCGTAGCCCCGACACCCCTGTAGGCATTGTCACCGCAGCCAGCCGCGATCAGCAGTCCAAAGTTATCTCCACCTTGCAGGATTTCACCAAAGAAGAAATCAATATGTTCTCTTTGGTCATCATCGGCAACTCCCAGACTTATGTGCAGGAGGGCTGGATGGTGACTCCCCGTGGCTATGAGAAAAAGGAGCAGCTCTAAATGATTTTTGTCATGGCAGGTACCCAGGATGGCAGGGAACTGATGAAAGTGCTGCTGGCAGAGGGCTATGAAGTGACAGCTTCTGTGGTTAGCTCCTATGGCAGGCAGCTGCTGGAGGAAAACCGCGGAAGCAGCCTGGTGATAAATGATGAGCCCCTGGACGGGGAGGCTTTGGAGAATTATTTTCGGAGCCATCGTATCAAGGCTTGTGTTGATGCCAGCCATCCCTATGCCATCAACGCTTCCAGGAATGCCATGACGGCCTGTCGGGGAGCGGGAGTGCCCTATCTGCGCTATGAGCGTGACCTGACCCAGCTGGACTATGACAAAGCCGTGATTGTTCACAGCTATGAGGAAGCGGCAGAAGAGGCGGCAAAGCTTGGGAAAGTTATTTTTCTGACCACCGGCAGCCGCAATCTCAGCAAGTTTACGGTATCTCCCCATTTGCAGGACTGCCGCCTGATAGCCAGAGTGCTGCCCACGGCAGAGGTCATTGGACTCTGTGAGGAGATGGGCCTTGCTCCTGATCAGATTGTGGCCCTGCAAGGGCCTTTTTCTGCCGCCTTGAATAGGGAGCTTTTCCTGCGCTATGGGGCGGAGGTCATCGTCACCAAGAATAGCGGCACCCTGGGGGGGACTGACACCAAGCTGCAGGCAGCAGCGGAGTTGGGCCTGCCACTCATCGTCATTGACAGGCCGCCTTTGGCTTACGACTGTCTGTGCAGCACTTTTGAGGAATTAAGAAAAAAATTGCAGAACTTGCTGAAGGAGGATGCCTGAGATATGGATTTCATCACTAAGCCTATGGAAATCGAGCATCGCAGCATGGAGATCATCGCGCCGCACTTGGAGGAATTGAATCTCAGCGAGGCGGAGACCAAGGTCTATTCCCGGCTGATTCATGCGGCAGGGGATGTGGACTATGCTCCCTTGATACACATTCACCCCGAAGCCATAGAGAAGGCACAGGAGGCTCTGCTGGCAGGCTGTGATATCTACACGGATGTGGAGATGGTGCGCACGGGCATAAACAAGTGGAAACTGGCCACTTTTGGGGGCGAGGTGCATTGCCTGATTGCTGACCCTGAGATTGCAGAGCTGGCCAAGGCGGAGGGCATTACTCGTTCCATGGCAGCCATGCGCCGCTTCGGCAGGAAGCTGGAGGGCAGTATTGTGGCCATCGGCAATGCTCCTACAGCCCTCTTTGAGGTCTTGCGCCTGATGAGGGAAGAGGGCGTGCGCCCTGCCTGCATTGTGGGCATTCCCGTGGGCTTCGTGGGAGCGGCAGATTCCAAAGAAGCACTGCGCCAGCAGGAGTTGGTGCCCTATATTACAGTAGAGGGCACCAAGGGGGGCAGCCCTATTGCAGCCGCAGCCCTCAATGCCATCATGTATCTTATTGACGACACCCGTCCCTGAAAGGAGGCCCTGTCCATGGAAAGGCAGATTCCCCGCTTAGTCATAGCTGCTACTCAGTCCGGGGGGGGCAAGACAACCCTTGTCACTGGCTTGCTGGCGGCTTGGCGGGCCAAAGGCGTGGCTGTCCAATCCTTCAAGGTGGGGCCAGACTATATCGACCCGGGCTACCATCAGCTGGCCTCGGGTCGTCCGGGCATGAACCTGGATACCTGGCTCACGCCGAAGGAAAAATTGCCTGCCACCTTTGTCCGGGAAATGGAGGGGGCGGAGCTGGCTTTGATTGAAGGCGTCATGGGACTCTATGACGGCGGCAGGCAGGGTATCAGTTCCACCGCGGAAATCGCCAAGCTGCTTGATGCTTCCGTGGTTCTGGTGATAGATGCCAAATCCATGGGAGCTTCAGCTGCTGCCATTGCCAAAGGATTCCGTGACTATGATAAGGAAGTGACTCTGGCGGGGGTGATTCTCAACCGAGTGGGGTCGGACACTCATGAAACCATGCTCAGGGAAGCTATGGCGGATATAGATATGCCTGTCTTTGGCGTGCTCAGGCGGCAGGAGGGGCTGCAGATGCCAGAGCGCCATCTGGGGCTGATCCCTGTGGAAGAAAGAAGCGGGGAAGATAAGCTGGCCCAAAAAGCTGTAGAAGCCATTGGAAAAGCAGTTGGCGCAGAGGTGGACTTGAATGCTTTGCTGTCCTTAGCGAAAAAAGCCTCGCCCTTGGAGATAGGACTGGACAGTCAGGCCAAGCCAGCTAGGAAGGCATGTCGCATAGGACTGGCCAAAGATGAGGCGTTTTCCTTTTACTATCCAGCCAGCTTGCAGGTGCTTGAGGATATGGGGGCGGAACTAATTCCTTTCAGCCCCTTGGAAGACGAGCATCTGCCAGAGGTAGACGGCCTTATTATTGGAGGCGGCTTCCCGGAGATGTTCGCTGAGAAACTGTCGGCCAATGTGTCTTTGCGCCAGGAAATCAAGGCGCAGGCTTTGGCTGGCATGCCTGTCTATGCCGAGTGCGGGGGATATATGTACCTGATGGAGAGCCTGAGGGACTTTGCTGGGCGGGAATACGATATGGCAGGTATCTTTGCCGGCAAGGCAGCCATGACGGACAAGTTGCAGACTGTAGGCTATATCGAGGCTCGTATGGCAGAGGACACGGTACTGGGGCCAAGAGGTACTAGCCTGCATGGCCATGAGTTCCACTTCTCACTGGAGGAAGGAGAGACAGACAGCTTCCGTCCCTATGAGTTCACCCGCTTGCGGAACGGCCATAAGTATCAGGCGGGCAGGAAACTGGGGCAGGTGCTGGGCAGTTATCTGCACCTGCACTTTGCAGGCTGTCCCCAGGCAGCCAGAGCTTTTGTGGAGGCGTGTGCGGCATGGAAAGAACACCCTTGAAATCGGCGGGGGCAAAACTTATTCTGATAACAGGCGGAGCCCGCTCCGGCAAGTCTGCCTTTGCGGAAAAATACGCCGCTCAGGCGGCAGGCAAAGACGGCGAGGTAGCCTATATAGCTACGGCTCAGGTCTATGATGAGGAAATGAAGTTCCGGGTGCAGCGGCACAGGGCAAGGCGTCCCGAGAACTGGCAGACCTTTGAGGCTCCCACGGAAGAGGACGTGCTTGCTGCTTTGCAGCAGGCAGGCGAAACCTGTGACGTGATTCTATTTGATTGCCTGACACTGTTCCTCAGCAATTTCCTCTGCAGTCTCAGTGAGGAGGAATTGCGAGAGGAAGATCGTTTGTACCAGCAGGCTGAACAGACTGGTGAGAGACTGCTGGAGACGGCTTCTCAAATGACCTGTACGCGTGCCCTGGTCATGGTGACCAATGAGGTAGGGGAAGGAATCGTGCCCCAGAATCATCTAGCCAGGATTTACCGTGATTTGGCGGGGTTATTGAGCCAGCAGATGGCTCGGGTGGCCGAAGCTGTGTATCTGGTGTCCTGCGGTCAGGCTGTCAATCTCAAGAGCCTGGCCCTGTCGCCTGAGGAAGCTGTGCGAAGGGACTTGGACGGTTCTGAAAGATGTTTGATTTGAGTTGAAGCAGTTGTTGGAGTTAAGTTGCAGGAGGTCTTTCCATGTCTAAAAGCATCATGCTGATGGGAACCAGTTCCCATGTGGGCAAGAGCATCATCACCACCGCCCTCTGCCGCATCTTTCATCGGCAGGGCTTGAAGGCTGTGCCCTTCAAGGCCCAGAATATGGCCCTGAATTCCTATGTGACCCGAGAGGGTCTGGAAATGGGGCGTGCCCAGGTGGCACAGGCTGAAGCTGCGGGGCTGGAGCCCATGGTGGACATGAATCCCGTGCTCCTGAAGCCTACAGGACATTCCTGTTCCCAGGTTATCATCAGTGGGAAACCAGTAGGCAATATGAGTGCCAGGGAATACCATACAGGCTATTCCCTGAAGGCTTTTTCTGCTGTGAAAGAGGCGCTTGTCCGCTTGCAGGAGCAGTATGAAGTGCTGGTCATAGAAGGAGCTGGCAGCCCTGCCGAGGTTAACCTCAAGGCCAATGATATAGTTAATATGCGAGTGGCCAAACATCTTGAGGCCCCGGTACTCTTGATTGCAGATATCGACCGGGGCGGTGCGCTGGCTGCTTTGGTGGGGACACTGGAACTGCTGGAGGAAGATGAAAGGGCCTTGGTCAAGGGCCTGGTCATCAACAAGTTCCGGGGGGATATCACCCTCCTGCAGCCCGCCATTGATTTTCTTGAAGCTAAGACTGGCAAGCCCGTGCTGGGGGTGGTGCCCCATATCGATGAGATAGGCATAGATGACGAGGATTCCGTATCCCTGGAAGAGAAGCAGTCTGCCCCCCAGGCAAGTGAGGGCAAACTGCGTCTGGCGGTAATCCAGACACCAAAGATTTCCAATTTCACGGATTTTGCCAGCTTGTCTGCGGAGCCGGATGTGGAGCTTTACTATGTGCAGGAGGCTTCTGGGCTGGGGGAACCTGACTTGATGCTCTTGCCAGGTTCCAAGAACACTACGGAAGATTTGCTACATCTGCGTGAGTGCGGGCTGGAAGCAGCCATCAAGGAAAAAGTACAGCAGGGAACACCTCTATGGGGCATTTGTGGTGGCTATCAGATGCTGGGGGAGAAAATCCGGGATCCATATCAGATGGAATCGGATCATGGGGAAGTGGCAGGCTTTGGGTTGTTGCCAATTATCACTACGTTCTCTAAAGAAAAGCTGTTGACTCAGGTGAAAGCGGCCTGCGAAGGCATGGGTTTTGCTGGTTCCAAGTCTTTGCAAGCTGAAAATATGCCCGGCTATGAAATACATATGGGACAAACGGACTTCATGGCTGAGACAATTCACCCCTTCACCATAAGACAAGGCAAAGGGGAGGATGTGACAGAACATGATGGTGCTGTCAGCTCTGATGGCATGGTGCTGGGCACCTATATCCATGGTATTTTTGACCATGACGGTTTCAGGCGGCAGCTGTTGAATGCCTTGCGGCAGAAAAAAGGCTGGCAGGCCCTCACGGAGCAGCGGAATCAGCACAAGGAAAAGGAAGCTGCCTATGAGCGGCTGGCCGATGTGGTGGAGAAAAGTCTGGACATGGGGAAACTGGCCGCCATCATGGATGAAGGTGAGGACCACTGATGCTTACTGCTATCTCTGCCTTTCTTATTGATGCCATCATTGGTGATCCCAACGGCAAATGGCATCCCGTGGTGCTGATGGGCAAGCTCATTGCCTTTTTGGAGAGAGCGTTTTACCGTGCTACAGACAGCGACGGCAAGAAGTTCGCCATGGGAGCTATGCTGGTCATCATCGTGCTCCTGATTTCTTATGATGCCGCCGCTGCCATCATGCATTTTTCTTATTATTTGCCCGGTTGGGGCAGTGCCATGACAGGTGCATTGATTCTCTCCTTTATGATTTCTCCCAAGAGTCTGGCTAAGGCGGGCAAGGGTATCTATGCTTTGCTCCTGTTGGGCAATATTGAGAAGGCTCGTCAGAAGGTGGGCTGGATTGTGGGCCGGGACACGGATAAGCTCAGTGAAGCCGAGATTGCTCGGGCTACCGTGGAGACCATTGCGGAAAATACCGTGGATGGCATCATAGCCCCGCTGTTTTACTTTGCTCTTGGCGGCGTGCCCCTAGCGGTGCTCTACCGGGCGGCCAACACCATGGATTCTATGATTGGCTACAAGAATGAGAAGTACCTATACTTCGGCAGGGCGGCAGCTCGTCTGGACGATGCCTTGAACCTTATACCTGCCCGCCTCACGGGGCTGCTCTTTATTGTCAGTGCCTGGCTCTTGGGGTTCGATGCCCGCCATGCCCTGAACACTATGAAGCGCGATGCGGACAAGCATCCTAGCCCCAACGGAGGCTATGCAGAAGCCACGGTGGCAGGGGCCTTGCACATACGCTTGGGGGGCATGAATTCTTATTTCGGCAAGGAAAGTTTTCGGGCTTATATGGGTGACCCCATACAGGTCACAGGACCGAAGCATATCATGGAGTGCATACGCATGATGTACACAGCTACGGTGCTCTATCTTATCGGCTTCTATCTTGTGTTCAAGTGCCTGGGTCATAGCCTGTATTGAAGGAGGGACAGCTTTGAGCTTATTCTTCGTTGCCTTGCAGTTTCTGACCCGTATCCATATCGTCAAGCAGGATTGCTGGACGGCAGAGGATTTTGGCCGTTCCACCAGATTTTTCCCTTTGGTGGGACTGGTGCAGGGAGTCATTTACCTGCTGGTTGCTTATTTGCTGCTACCTGTTTTGGGAAAATCAGCCATCTTTGCTTCTCTGATGCTGATTCTGACCATTGCCATCACAGGGGGACTTCACTATGATGGCTTCATGGACACCATGGATGGCCTGCTCTCTGCCCGCAGCCGGGAACGCATGCTGGAGATTATGAAGGATAGCCGGGTAGGCTCCTATGGTGCTCTCGCTGCTATCTGCCTTATCCTGTTGCAGTGGTCTTTGCTGAGAGATATAGACGAGGCCTTTATCTTTATGGCTGTCTATACCATGCCCCTGATTGGCCGCATGGGTATGGTGCTGGTGATTGCTTCCTTTCCCTATGCCCGCCCTGAGGGGATGGGCAAGGCTTTTGCAGAGATGGCAGACAGGAGCACACTGATTGTGGCAGGTGTTACAACTATATCTGCCATTATCACCTTGGGCCAGGTGGCAATGGCAGCTCTGGTTGTAGGTTTGTCAGTTGCGTATCTCTTTGGCCGCTATGCGACAGCAAAACTGGGAGGAGTAACGGGGGATGTCTATGGCGCGGCAGAGCTGCTGACGGAAACTTCAGTTCTGGCAACTTTTCTGGCAGCCGGGAAAATCATATATTGAACGACAAAAGCCCGGTTCCTGATTAAAGGAACCGGGCTCATTTTCTCATGGTCGGGATGACAGGATTCGAACCTGCTCCGGGCCTGCGTACGCACTGCCAACGACACCACTTATCGCGACATCGACAAGTATCTTCGCCTGGGCTACATCCCTTACGACTGCGGAAAGGCTATGAACGACGACGACTG
>JAGBLH010000091.1 GCA_017635515.1 Selenomonas sp. | reverse complement strand
GAAGGTGCTAAAGAATTTGCAAAAATTAACTCCGTATTAAGCACAGCCCGTAAGCATGGCATTGCTGTCATAGATACAATAATGGCAACGCTTGCTCAGGCATCTTGTATTCCCTGGGCATTGGCTAGTGAATAGTTACTAGTTCTCTTTGGGGATGGATTGAGGAAGCAGAGGTGTGTGATAAGGTTTACAATGGTGGCAAAAATTTAGAAAAAATCAAGGAATTTCACTATGTTGGCAGTGATTTGTCGCAACTGATGAATGACGGAGCAAAAGCCTTGCATCATAATTTTCATATGGATTTTTCCACAGCGCCGACTATCGTGGAGCTTTTCAAGGATATTCGAGCACGTATCGTGCCAAGGCTGGCTTTATTTTACGGTCTAAGCGTCAGCATACGTTATGCAGTTAGGCAAGCAAACGACTTGGTGGAAGCAGCCAAGTACTCTGACTTGTGCGTTTACAATCGCCTGAGTCTTTCTTTGGAAGATGATAAGAACTTAGTATATGGTACCGGCAAGACAGTGTATGTGATTTCACTGGATAAGTTGATACAGGGAGTTCAGAAAATAGGGGCATCAGCTAGGTTTTGCACGGCCAATATGCAACACGACCGTGACGGACAGAATACAGTTAGAGTTTCATGTATTATTTCCGAGAATAATGACCTGTTGGATAGGTTCATTAATGTCTATCGGGAATGTATCGAAAAGAGCCTGAGTGTGGCTGGGGTAGAGCAGGGTGAATGGCGTGACTTGGCTGATCTCAGTAGATATCTGGGCAAGTGGTAGAAAGAAGCGATTTAAATATGAAAGCAATAATACTAGCGGCTGGACGTGGTAGTCGCATGAAAGACAAGACAAAAATTCTACCCAAATGTTTGACTGAGCTAAGGGGCAAGACCCTGCTGGAATGGCAAATAGAAGCTATTCATAAGTCTGGCATAAAAGAGATAGCTGTTTTTACTGGTTATCATGCAAATGAGATTATCAAACGTTTTCCAAAGCTCACTTATTTTCACAACAAGGATTGGGATTGTACAAATATGGTATCTACGCTCTTCGAGGCAGACAAGTGGCTCTCGGTCGATGAATGCTTGGTGAGTTATGCAGATATTCTCTATACGAACGAGGCTGTGCTTGCACTAGCTGAGGAGCAGGCTGAAATCTCGCTGACTTACTATACGAAGTTCATGGAACTTTGGGAAGATCGTTTTGCGAATCCTTTAGATGACATTGAAACTTTCAAGATTGACGCTAGTGGTATCCTTGCGGAAATAGGGCAGAAAGCTAAAAGTTTGGAAGAGATAAAAGGACAGTACATGGGCATACTGAAATTTCGACCTGCAGGTTGGGCTAGAGTAAAAGTTGAGATTGAAAAGGGACTGCCTAAACCGCTGGCTAAGATGGATATGACTGGGCTTTTTAACTGCATGATTGGACGGGGCCTTAATATAAAAGGAGTGCCATACGAAGGGGGGGTTAGAGGTTGATAGCCAGGAGGATTTGAATCTATATATGCGGTGGGATGAGAAGCATTATAAAAGTATTCTTAAAATGAAATGACGTATTTGAGTAAATGGAGGTTGTTCCAAACGGCATATTATATCTTTGGATAAGAAAAGCCCGCCATATGGCGGACTATAAGCATTATTGATAAGCACTTATCATGGTTATATATTTCAGCATGCTATCATCATCAGCTGTATCTATGAGCTGGAATCCCAGTGTTTCCTCGTAGAATTTTCGTAGATTGTTATCATTTTTACATTCGACTACCACAATCCTGCCGCCGACTGATTGATGCCTGATTGATTTAAACTTACGAGGAGTGAGATAGTTGAAAGCGTTGTTTCTACCATGTATCGAATCGAAAATTAAAGTAGCTGAAAACAAGGATGATTTAGTTTTTACACACACAACTTCTCCTGATGCTGTGAAGAGTATTATTAAGAATTCTGAGTTATGGATGACTAACATACCTAATTTTTCTGACAGGCAGGAGGTTAAGTATGGAAAAAGAATTGTGGATACTCTTTTGAATAGTAGATTGGGATATTGGTTAAATAAAAATGTAGGAAATATCGGTCTACCATCTACATTTGTAGAATATTATTGGGAATGTGTTGGTAAAGCAGGTACTAATACAGAGAATTTTCTATACGATCAAAGCTTTGCTTTTTGTTTGCGAGAGTACACGTTGGATAATATCGAGTATATGTGGGAAAATTATAACAAAGCTCCAAATAGTGTTGGATGTATGATGGTTTTTTCAGCTGGGTATTTATGCGGTATGTTTAGAGATAAGGGGACAATTGATGATGCAATGTTTCTATTGGCACCTATGGTATATTTTGACATAAAGAATGATAGAAAGAGATTACAGCGTGAGATTTTACGTTTTGAAAATTTGATTACGAATCTAAAGACACAAGAGGACTCGAATACAATACAAATACAAACTGTATTGGCTTTGATGTCTTTAATTGAACTATTGAAGCGTAAAAGTTCGAAAACGGAAGAATTTTACAAAGAAAAGGAGTGGAGAATCATTTATGCTCCTAGCTTATACGACCCAATTAAAACTTTTGTTTATGATAAGGAAACTTATTGCAAAAAAAACTATACAGATAATGGAGATGAAGATAATATGCGACTTGTATATGATTGCGATAA
This sequence comes from Selenomonas sp., assembly GCA_017635515.1. Lineage (GTDB taxonomy): Bacteria > Bacillota > Negativicutes > Selenomonadales > Selenomonadaceae > Selenomonas_B. The sequence continues at coordinate 3,216 of JAGBLH010000091.1, read as the reverse complement.
AAAAGTTTATAAATTAAGGCTCGGACGCTGGGAAGGTGGACACAAGTGTGATTGGAATAAAATGTTGAAATGTATATATATAGGTCCAGGGAATGAAGAAATAAGAAAGAAGACGTTTAGTGAGATAAAAGAAACTCTTGCATTGGTTAATGCATGTAATGTAGAAGTTATAATGAATTAGTAATTAATGCGGTCAATAGCCCGCCATATGGCGGGCTATAATGTACCAATTGCAAAACACGAAAATAACTATTTTTGAGTATGTATAGAAGGAGTTACGGTTACTTGAGATTTTGCTGCTACATTGAACGTAGCAGATATCCCTTTAGGAACAGGTTTTCTTGATTGATGGATTTCTACAGGTTTTACATTGGTTTGGTTTCCTCTTGTATAAGTATATCCTTCGTTCAACGGCTGTTTCATGTTAATCATCTCCTTCATCCTGAGTGTTTGCTATTTCAATGGTTATCTTTTCAAAGCTTTGCGCCAAATAAATCACGGGTACTTCGTAAAGTTTCTCACCTGTTTCCAGAGCATATAGTGTCGCGTTCTGCAAGACTATTTCATCGCGGTTGTCCGTAGATTCGGAGGTGGCAACCAATTCTCCAACTATGCGGATTCTTTTTTCCCAATCAGTAACTATTAAATATTTTGCTTGATAGAGAGTTGACATATATGATAGGGTATCCGGCGTACCTTGACGATTTGTTAGTCTGACAAAAGAGAAAATCTTAAAAAAGATGGAGTGGTTGATCATATAAGTGATGACGCATCCAAGTAAAAAGCCTGTTATGATGGCATGCAAGATTTCCTTATAATTGATCTGAGGATCGTGTGTTATAAGAAAATCCCAAAACTGTACACCAGGCCAAAAGAATTTTAGTATAGCATAGGATAATAGTCCAAGCAACAAGGGATAGATAAACCAATGGGTGTTTTTGGTCTGCCGATGACTGGACATATTGTCAATTATGACAAAAGACACTATACCCGGCAAGAAAAGAAGTACCATCTTCAAGGAAAAGTCGGAGACTGTCATTACGTTGCCCCTTTATAAGTTCTTTTATAGTAATTCTATCATTATGGCCTTTTAAGGTCAAGAAGGGACTGATTATATATGAATTTCTAGCTCATGGAGGATCTTGATGCAGGAGGGATAGATTCTTTCCATATAGATATCATGGAAGGGCGGTATGTGCCTAACTATGCAATGTCGTTGAATGACATGCGGTGCATACGGTCACTGACGGACAAGCCGCTGGATGTGCATCTGATGGTGGAGCATCCTAATAATACCATCGAGATCTTCATCAACAGCTTGCGGCCTGGGGACACCATTTACATACACCCGGAGGCAGAGTACCATCCGTCTACGACTTTGCAGAAAATCATCAATGCTGGGCTCATACCCGGCATAGCCATCAATCCTGGTACCAGCTTCGAAACTGTCCATGAGATGCTGCGCATTGTGAAAAGCGTTCTGGTAATGGCGGTGACCTGGCAATGCAGGGCAAATGTTCCTACCTTACGTAGGCAGCAGGATTGAGACACTGCTGTCAGTGAAGGACGAGATGAATTTCGAGCTTTATTGGGATGGTGCCTGCGGGGCAGACAAAATCAAGAAGTTTGCGCCCCTGGGCATCAAAGGGTTTGTGCTGGGGGACTACTTTGCTGTTTGGACAAACTCGGCCTTATGGGGAGACACTGAAGGCTATAAGGGAACTTAAGTTTTAAGATATCAGAGGATTGGTTTTTATGAATACAGTTGTACTTTTGGCAGGCGGCATGGGAAGCCGCATGGGGCAGGATATACCCAAACAGTTTATCCACGTGAACAATATCCCCATCATTATTTACACACTGTTGGCATTGGAGAAGCATCCTGAGGTGGATGCCATACAGGCAGTATGCATCAAGGGCTGGGAAGTGGTGCTCTCTGGCTATGCGGAGCAGTTCGATATAACCAAGCTGCGGGGGATTGTGTCTGGGGGGCTACCCGCTTCCTTTCCACTAAGGCCGGCATGATGGCTCTTGGTGAGGTGGCGGATGACGATGTGCTTATTGTCCACGATGCGGTGCGTCCCTTGGTGGCGGCAGATTCTATCTCGGATATGATTAGGGTATGCAAGGAGCATGACAATGCCATGACGGTGTTGGACTGTGCGGATACCATGTATTTGCGCCAGTCACCTGATGCCACTGGACAGGTGGTTGAGCGGGCTGGCCTGGTGCGGGGACAGACTCCGGAGTGCGTATCTGGCAAACGCATGCGGGAGATGTATAAGCGGGCAGCGGAGCAGGGCGTGGAGATAGACTCCATCTCGGCCCCGCAGGTGGCTCTGGGGTGGCAGATTTACTTTGCCAAGGGCAGCGAGAGGAATATCAAGCTGACCAGGACGGAGGACATAGAACTTTTCAAAGCTTTGCTGGCAACGGAAAGGGATGAGTGGCTGAAATGAAGGCATTGAATCTGCACGGCGTGGAGGATTTGCGCTATGAGGAAGTTCCCTGCCCGGAGCGCAAGTCTGGAGAGGTGCTGCTGAAAATCAAGGCCGCGGGCATCTGCGGCAGCGATATTCCCAGAGTGTTCACCAAGGGGACATACCACTTTCCTACCATTATCGGACATGAGTTTGCCGGGGAGACTGTGGAGGCGGATGATTCTGAGCTTGTGGGGAGAGGGGCCTCTGTCTTTCCTCTGCTTCCCTGTGGCAAGTGCTCAGCCTGCCAGGAGGAGCAGTATGCCCGCTGTTCAGACTATGACTACTACGGCTCCCGCCGGGATGGGGCTATGGCAGAATATATAGATGTTAAGCAGGAGAATCTTTGTCTCTTGCCGAAAGAAGTAACATATGAGGAAGCTGCCATGAGCGAACCTGCGGTAGTGGCTTTGCACGCCTTCCGCAAGAGTGGCGTGGGGCATGGGGTACGGCATTGGTGCAATTGGCTTGATATTGGCTCAGTGGGCGAAGGTGGCTGGAGTGAAGAATATCATCATGGCCGCCAGAACGGATGACAAGGTGGAGTTTGCCAAGAGCCTGGGTTTTCCCCTAGCAGTGAATGCGAAGCGGGAGGATCTTGGCAAGCTGGTGGAGGGGGTCACTGAGGGCAGAGGCGCTGATGCCTGCATAGAGGGCACAGGCGCATCAGAACCCTGGGCAGAGTGCATCAGCCTTGCCAAAGCTGGCGGCAGGGTGGTTTGCATGGGCAACCCAT